>CACECR010000017.1 GCA_902558105.1 uncultured Candidatus Marinamargulisbacteria bacterium
AGACAGAAAGTCCTTAGTGATAATGTCTTGGTTATTCTTAAATAGGGTGTGGATAGGCGTTTCACCAAGTTTGTTTCTCGTATTTAACAGTGATATGCATTTAATTTCAATTAAATAATCGATACAAAGAGCCATAAATCTATCCTGGGAAAATGGTATTAGGGTTATTTTATGCGCAATAGTGTCCTGGTCCGTATCATATCTAGTCCTATTAAAGTCTATATGAGTATGTTGAAATAGTTGTCGGGCAGCATTGAAATTAAGTTGAGTCACCGCGGATAAGAGTAGTGGCGTATCGTTTGGAGACGGGATCTCTCCTTTAGGGTACACAACTGATAAGAAAAATTCTAAACAACGATGAGAGGAGTTGCGAATCGCGCTTAAGATTGGGGGGGGGCCTCATGATTGGTCACAAGATTGTGTGGATTATAGTATCGCAAGTCATAATTCGATTCATGTAAGATTTTCAATAATGATGTGCATTTTGTTTCTTTAATCCATTTTGAAATAACTTGGCGATTGTCAGAACTTTTTGGATCAAGATCTAATAGTTTGATGCAGTGACCAATGTAGTCTGTAATTGACTTAAATTTTCTAAGGGTGTGTAAAAAGTAGACGAGATCTGAAAACTGAATTTCTTTTGAACAGGATGGCGGAGTGATTAACACCGCATGATCTGTTGAAATTAGCTTAAAAAATGACTCGATATCCTCGTAACTTAAGTTTGTCTGACTTTTAAAAAAGTAAAATAAAGAGAGGAGGTCCTGATACGTAATAGTGTCATCATTTAATAGCTTAATAAGTAGGCTAATCTTTTGAAATGCTGAATCTAATGACCCTTGGCAATGTTGCCTACAAAATTGTTGAACATACTCGTGAAATGATTGTAATAATTCATATTCAATCATCTCATGACGGTGAATGGCTAAAAAGACATGATAGTAGGCTAAGCAAATATGACTTAAATGAATTTTAGGGTCTTTGACCAAAATTTTAACAGGTGTTTGAGATAGGTAAGTTGTGATATCGTAAGATAAAAACAATACATGATGGTTGCAACTCATATGGACCCAGTTTGTAGGTAGTTCGGCTAAACTAGCATAGCTTTGGTGCGAATGTGATACGATTAATTCGAATTGTTCATCTAAGCTTAATGTTGGATTGTAGTCTTTTTCAGGTGGCCGAACAAATGTCGTTAACAAGGCCACATGTTCATCTCTATAATAACAAGGCATAAATCGCTCATATTGTTCATTTGAAAAGCAATAATATATTGATTTTAATAACTTAGTGGCATCCACAGTCAGATGTTTTTGAATAACCTTTTGGATAGGAGCGTTGAAGTCCTGGCCAGATTGGTCATAAACAAAGATTGAGGCAATTAAAGTCCAAGTGAATGCTAAATTAGGAGAGTGTGATTGCATCTCCTCAGAGAGGCATCTTAATAAATATCTTGCTCTAATATCTTCAAATGCTGAGCTTGAAAAGTAGGGAAGTTTCGCATTTAAATAGGATGAAAAACTATGGATCGTGATGTCATCAATAGGTGCTAAGCAAATAGATTTCGATTTTTTAGATTTCTTTTTCAGTTTTTTCCGTGATCTATTGCTAACTTGTAGGTAGATACTTTGTAAATCCTGACGAAAGCGTATCTCAAAAGAATCTGAAGGGTAGAGTTTTAGTAATTGAGTGTGATGACTGATATCTGTGAAGCTTAATCTATCACGAAAAAGGTCACTAGGAAATAGTTCAACAAGATGGCCGTATTGTAGTAACTGATCAATATTAGCAGAGCAAAGTAAAGGGGATGTTAACCAACTTGAAAATTGTTTTTTGAGTTCTTTTTTTAATGATTTCGAATAGGTAAATACATACTTATGAAGTAATTCTATAAACTTTAGTGTTGATAGAAAGAACTTCGTTTTTTCATCACTAAGCTTGGTATCATAGTCTGGTAAAAGATCATGGTTAGACTCTATTTCTTTAATATTTTGGTGATGTATCTCTTTGGCGTTATTAAAGATTTGTTTTAAGAGTTTAGTTCTTGGTGGATCAAGAGCTTTGAGAGAGGAAAGGTAGGTTTCTAGGTGTTTTTCAATATCGGTTATAGATGAGATTTTTGTATCGGGAAATAATTCTTTTTGAGTTTTTTTGATGTGTGGTTTCGGACTTTGTGGTGGCGTCGGTTCTATATTCGGAACTACTAGCGGTGTTTTTTCTAAGGATGTTTTTGTTGAAGGCTGGATTAGTTCAAATTTAACTGTTTCTGGACTAGATGGGGGTGTTTGGTAGGGGAGATAGAGTAAGTTTTTTTTAGTTTGAAGAACAGTATGAACAATAGTGATAGCAGACGTGTGAGTTGAGATGAAGTCTGGGTGTTCGATTTGTTTTCCTTTGGGTTGTCGACTTAGAAATAGTCGTAAACAGTTATTAAAAAACATGCATTGAGCTTCTGTAAATGAGAGTGGAGTCGTGGATCCTTTAGTAAAAAGACTTAGGAGTTTTTCTAATTGTATCAACATTTCAGGGGGGGGAGAAGTAGTCATCCAAGATGTGTTTACTAGGAACTTGATATAAAAGTGACAATAATTTTTTGCTGAGTTCAAGTGTTAGTTTATCTAGCGATTTGTTTGCAAACGTTAGTGAGGGGATAAGGGCCTGAGTTTTTTTGGAATATGGGTAGGAGTAAGAGGCGGTTGTAAACAGTGTATTGAAGTCCTCATAGCTGATAGTGAGCTTTGGGAGTAATGTGGCTAATAGTCGGTAGGTTTGAATATAATTCTTGAACTTTTCTATTAAAGCAGATGCTTTTTCATGTAATCTAGGTAGCGGTGTTGTATGAATATACTCGGTTAAGATTAATCGACATAAAGATACAGGAAGTTGAAGCGCTTTGGACAGTTTAATGGAATATGAGTCGAGATAGATCATTACCTTTGATTCATCCAATTGACTAGTCTCTGGAATAGGAGCTAATGATGGATATGGTTTTTCTGAAGGGTATTGTAGACAAATATATAGATAATGATAAAGCCCTTTAACATTTAATGAATCTCTAAAAGGATAAACGATATAGTCTAATGAAGTGTTAGTGTGACGTGTGAGGTTACTTTTCGGAAAAGGAAATAAAAGCGTGACGTGTTCTGGTGTAACCATGAGTTCAGAAATGAAGTCATAGTTTGATAAGCCAATTCCAATATCGTTTAAATATCGATAAATGGTGATATCACAATCGCCATAGTTGAATTGTATAAAAAAAGTGTTTTCACGAATCGGTGGGAAGTTTGGAGTGTCGACTAATTGTCGAGTCAGGCAATGTAGATCAGGGTAGATGCCCACAATATCAATATCATGGGGTGTGATATTTTTGGATAAGGCATGGTGCAAGACATAGGATCCCTGACAAAATAATTTAATTCCTAAAAATTGCAAATTTAGTAAAAATGATTTGTAGTTTTGAATACTAAGAGTTGTATCTTCAGTTTTAAGTGAAATAATTTTATGTAACATTGTAAAATGGTTTTCCAATAATATCATTTTTAATTAATTTTACATATTGGTCAAATTGAAATATAGTAAAATGTGGAGATTTAAATGTATAAAGTTGTATCGCTTCAAGTTATTAATCAGATATTATATTCAGAAAATGCGATACGATCTTGTCTCGCTCATTATTGTCCAGAGCATGATACTATTACCGATCCGATGAGTTTAAGCGATGGTAGTTATGGCTTATTATTAAGACAATTAAAAGTTGATCATGAACGCGATCCATCTATAAATTATCGAATTATTCCGGTGCATTTTTCTGCTATAGCTGGTGTTGATGGCCATTGGATCAGTATTCAATTAATTCTAAAAGACAAGAGTATTGACATCACGGTGATTGACCCGCTGGGGTTTAATAATGAGGTAACCCGAGACATTGTTCTGAAAACAGAGGATGTATTTACTGGATATACACTCAGTGTAAATGTAAGTAAAGAGCAACGACAACAAGATGTTATAAGCTGTGGGGCGATTGTGGTGGATGATATTCGTCAGTTAGTAAAAAAGGAGCCACTTAACGTATATGAAAAAGGAGCTATTGCATTAAGACAACAACATTTAGAAGACGTTTCTGGACTGAGAGATCTATTGATGAAAGATTTAGAACGCGTCAATTCAAGTGCGATAGTATTGCCAAAAGCACCTGAACTGACAACTGAATTAGAACGGATTCTCCATCATGTGCATAAATTAGTTTCAAATAACTACGACTCATTTGATGCATTAGTACAATCTAAAGGTGCATCCGAGTTAAAGCAGATTATATTTTTATTAGACGACCTAGAACCGCTAAGGACTCTTCTTTTTAATTTGCATGCAGATGCTTGGGGCGAAATTGAAGATCATACATTTAAAGACGATGCCATGACAAATTTGAGTTTGGCCTTAAGTTTATTTCGAGAGGGTAATGAAAGGTCTCCGTTGTATGTATTAAAGGAAAGTGCACGGGAGTTAAAGGAGTTAGATATTGAAAACAAAAGTAATCGACTCAAACGATGTTTAGTTAAATTTACCGATAAATCTGAAGTCGAATTGTTAGAGTCTTTAAAAGAGCTTACAGGTCTCTATCTTGCAAGGTTAAAACTCTATCCCGAGTACAAAACGGAGTACCGTATAGTGTCAAGTTTAAGTTATTTATGTAAATTCAGTATGGCATTAGCTATGCAAGAAATTCACTACTTAAGCGAAAAGGTTAGTGCTGTGAAGATGGAGCAAGCTAAGTCTATTGATGAATTATGGCAAATTATACTAGCTGAGAACGAAACTATCGTTCCTTATGTGCATTGCTTAAATCAATTAGAAATGATTACACCGATTGAGGGTGTTAATATTGAAGAAGCCTTGTTTGTCTTTTTAAATATTAGTTCAGAAATTGTAAAGTATAATCATCTTATAAAGAAACGAGAGTATCAACAAGAAGCCATAGAGGAGGCATATTCGAAAATTCCTCAAACGGATAGGGATCGTTATCAAAAAGATTCTGAGGATTGCTGGACAAGTTTTAGTGTATGGATTGAGTTGTTTAGAGATCCACTCAAAGCATTTTCAATGATCGAGTGTTATGGGCTAGACTCTTACGATCAAGTTGAAAAAGAAGGTAATTGGATTTCGCTTGAAGATAAAACCATAATTGAAGAGCATCTTTTTGATTTAAATCCTGAACAATCGGCGGTTTTTGTTTTGAATTATATTGGGAATCACTTTGGTGAGGAGCACAATGCCTTAAGAGAGAAAGTCAGTCAGACTGTTTCAGCATATATTCAAGAGTTAACAAAGGCTGAAATCTATGATGATCCTGAAGAAAATACTGAGGATCTTGAAGGTCTTTATGAAGAAAAGCATCGTCCTATCGTTGTACAACATGAAGATGAAAAAAACTACTAGAGAACCGGCCGCTAAGCGAGCTAAGTTGGGGCAATGATTAGTTTAAAGTATAAAGTAGTCGCAATCCATCCGTTAGACGAGTTGGATAATCAAATGTCAGAATGGTTAATTGTTCAAATGTTCAATAACCTTATCGTCAGTAGCGAAGCTGGTAAGTATTCTGAAATGCTAAGAATTTATCAAGATAATAAGCACTGGAGAGTATATCGTAACATTAACAACAATCTAATCTCATTCGGTTTAAAAGACCTTATTTTAGCTGAAACCGATCAAGCCGAGATTATTCGATTAAGATGCCATTTAATAAATTGTCTCGTGTTTGACAAATTTCCAAATAAGATAATGGATTTTAAAACAACATATCATGTGAGTGTCAATTTACTGTAAAAGCTATACGTTTTAGGACTTTCCTAAAAAGCCTTGGATCGACGATTTTAAATCAGACGGTAATAAAACAAACTTGCTATTTTCAGATTTAGAAAGTTCTTTTACGGCATTGATATATTTCTCGCCTAAAATAAATAAGGCTGGAAGTTCATTATCTTGAATAGCTGATTTTACTTTTTCAATTGCTTCTTGGTTACCTTCGGCTAAGACAATTTTAGCTTGCGCTTCACGTTTAGAGGCTTCAAGTTGACCATCGGCTTTAAGAATTTGAGCTTCTTTTAAACCTTCGGCACGTGAAACAGTTGCTCGCCGTTCACGTTCGGCGGCCGCTTGTTCTTCCATGGCTTGCTGCATGGTATTTGATGGATTGATATCTTGAATTTCAACCGATTTAAGCGTAATTCCCCACTCCGAAATATCATCTGATATTGCATCTTTTAAACGGGCTTTAATCTGATCTCTAGAAGACAGTGCATCATCTAAGCTCATTTCACCAATTAATGAACGTAAAGACGTTTGTACAAGGTTTTGAATGGCAAACGTAAAGTTTTCAACGCCATATACAGCACGTTCAGGTGAAATAATATTAATATAAGCTACTGCATTAGCCGTAATCACCGCATTATCTCGTGTAATCACTTCCTGTGATGGGATTTCTAGTACAATATCTTTAGTAGTAAGTTGAAACGCAACCGCATCAATGTAAGGAATTATGAAGTGAAAACCTGGAGCTAATGTTTGATGAAATTTGCCCAGACGTTGCACCACATATGCAAATCCCTGAGGAACAATTTTAACACCTAAAGCTAAGGTTACAACAATTACAATTAATAATACAGCGGGTAATGATAATCCAAACATCGCACTCTCCTTTACATTTTTTCTACAACGATAGTCGTGTTTTTAAACGATACAATACTGGCTTTGTCGCCTTCTTTTAATTCTTCTTCACAAATGAATGGCCATTCGCTGTGTTCAAGTACCGGAACCGTAAATCGGATTCGTCCATCGGACCGTCGTTTATTGCTCCTAATAACGATTCCCTCTTGTCCTTTCACACTTTGTAAGTCGATATCGCTAATCATTTTTTTTGATCGATTGGGTTTAAGTACTTTAAACCACATAAAGGTGGTGAAAATGGATAATATAGCCCATAACGTTAACAAATGATCCAGTGATAAGTCAGGAAATGTGATGGCGATAATGCCAACTAAAATAGCAGAAACACCAATACAAAACGTTATAAAGGTAGGTAAAAATAGCTCGAATCCAATGAGCAGAACACCTAAAATAAACCATGACCAGTCTGAAGCATAATTCATATTTAACATAATACTATTTTAACATAATTTTATAGTTAATTTAAAATTTAGCGCATAAATATCAGTCACATAATGAATTGAGATATATCCATGCATTTTCGCACGATTAAGACTCGATGAAATAATTAATGATATCTATTAAAATTAATAGTAAGTTAAATACCTTTTGACGGATTAGAAAAGTTTTTTTAAAGCTAATATCTTGAAAAATATAATGAAGCGACTGATGATTAAAATGAAATGAGGATTGACGTATGGATTCCCAAGTTAATGGAATTGATTTAAATAAACTGAATAGGGCTGAGACTGAAGATCCAGTGGACTCACCAGAGGGGTATGAATTAGAAAGGTCCGTCAACACGATTCGTGATATTGTATCCGCATTGGATGATGAATCCCTAACAGACAGTGGGCTTAGTTCGATGGAGTCGAGTCCAAATCCTGCTAGACGTACTATTTTATCGGATGACTTGGAGATAGCCTATGAGTTTTCAAAGCCCATTCCGAAAGAGTTAGAGATTCAGCTTTCCACAGAATCGGTAGAGCCCTCATCAAGAGAGTCGGTGATGCACGCCGTATTAGACTCTACTGCGAACTTGTCAGCGAACGGTGCGGAGCACGCCTTTGAATTCGCACAATGGGGCCAAAGTATTGCAAAAACAGAGAGTGAAAAAGCAGCTTTTATAGGCGCGGCTAAACGTGCAGAGTCGATTGCGAAAGATAGTCCGTTATCGTCAAAGCAGTTAATTCATGCGGTACAATCGAAGTGGTCTATCACTCAAATGATATTTAATAAATTATTAGAAGAAAACAGTGATGATCCAAAAGCTCAACAGGCGGTGATTGATGCAAATGTATCCTTAGTCGAAAACTTTCAAAGTTTAATTGATACCTTAACTGGAATCGAGACCACGCAGTTTGCAGAAAAAGAAGCGAAAAAAGTGATGGGATTTCCGAAAAAACGGTCTTTGAAAACGTTGTTTAGGTTTAAAACGTCCAAAGATATTGCGGGTGCGGACCAGGTGATAAAGTCCTTAATGAAAACCTTAGGAAAGTCTAAAAGTCATGCAAAGCATTTGATTCATGAGACAAGTATTGAGTATTTAAATCAACGTCAAAAGTGGACCCCCATACAAAAAGAGGTCACACTGACAACCGCTGGTAAGGAGCGAAAAGTGTTGAGTCAGATGATTCCACTTAATGCGAGTGTTGGGCAAGCGACGGTCCAAGTGGCCGGAGAAGCGAAGGCGCGGATCACAACCAACGACTTTAATGAGCGTAACTTGAGTGCTCATTGTTGCCACGACTTTACTAATATTAGTGGCTATTTAACAAATAGTCATTTAACCGAATGTGTGAACGATAGTGGACAAACGGTATTTCGAGCGGTTCGTCATGGAGTGATTTCAGCTAAAGGTGTGACAAACGATACCCTGCGCCAAGAAGGGAACTTAAAAAACGCAAAAGATTTAGTGAAGGGCTGTTTAGTTCAACAATTAGAATCTTTAAGAGATCGTAGTCCAGCTAAATTTAAACAGGTCTGTGAGTCGGGTAGTTTTGGACAGTTAAATATTACATCGAGTTCTTTATTAACTCCGGATTCATTACGCCCAGGGTTTAATGAGCGTAAAATGTTAGTGGATCAGTTTGTCGCATTAGAGGCAGCAGAAGGGGTTCAGGATATTGAGGTAATGGTCAACGGAAATCTTGTTCGGCTGACATGTGATGTTGATATTGCGGCGTTTAATTATGGGGTAAACGAAGGTCCTATGCTTCCGTTATTAAAGTTGGGGCGTGAGTTCGAGCAGTCATATAATGAAAAAGCGATTCAAAAGTTACAACGTCGAGTGATAGACTTTGAAACTTCGATTATGGAAATTGGCTCGGAGGGTGAGTTGGTCGTGAAAGAAGGAGTGAGTATTAAAGAGCAAAACGATCGACTCGTAGCACGATCATTATTTGAAGATGTAAAGGCTCGAATCTTAGGTGCAAAAACGTCTAAAAACCCTTATGAAGTTCCGGTTCGATTGTTAAATCTTGCCGAAATTATGAGAGATGGAAAAGCATTTAACTGTAAAAGTGGAAAGGATCGTACTGGGATGGTAGATGCTGAAGCGAAATTCTTTGCCTTAAAAATGCAGCAGCTTAGAGCAGAGCATGGCGATGAAAAATTGATAGAACCCGATCACCAACTAATACCAGATGATATGTTAAGTACTGAGGGAAGCAGTGAGGAAGAACAATCCAATGCGAAGTCGATTTTATTACATTCCGGAAACTTAGAGGTTCAACAAATCAATACGATGGGCCAAGGGTATAAATTAAAAGGCATAGGCGGAGTCTTTAAACGAATTGAAGGTATTTTAGCCAAGCGTTTCGGTGACGATGCGTATGTCTTATCACGAGGTATTTCATCATTTTTTGAATCCTAATCAAGAGTACAAATCCATGATTGTAGTAGAGTATTTATGTGTCAAGAGAGTTTGGATGAATTTATTGAGAGTTGAGTCGGTTGCAGGATCTGTAAGGAGAGAGCCTACTGCGAAGAGAAGTAAGGACGCCGAAGTTTCAAGTACCGATTCGTCACGACTTGGAATTAATATGAATACTTATTACGTAATGATTCAGGGTGTAAATGACTTAGATGCTGAAATAGCATTTTCTTGAAATTTTAAAGTGTGTAAGGGAGTTTGTCTTCACGATAGTTTGTATGTGGAAATTCGTTTGAAGCCAGAAGAGAAATTGTCAGGAAATTTCAAAGAGTCTAAAACAAGGTCCACATATCATCAAACCTTAAGTTTAGAAAAACCATATTTGAAATTATTGAACTCAGACGGCAAAGATGCTTATTTTACCGATATTGGACTTAATTTAGGCCGTCAAGATATATCTTAAGAAGTAAGGAGTACACAAGATGCCGTATATGCAAAATTGAATAACTTTGCAGAAATTTATGGTGAACATTTAGATACATCTGTTGTTGATTTAGATAGGTTGGTTCCAGCTGGTGGTGCTAAATGTGATCCAGCTATTTACCATCAACAAGGAGATACTATCGGTACGTTAGTGGAACAGCTTTCAGAAGCTATTAGTGTCGGAAATGAACCATTGCAAGAGAATATCTTAACTCGATTATTAGATATGATTCATGTGGCTTGGGGGCTCTCGAATGCGTGGTCTGGAGATAGTGAAAAGACATTTTCAGAACTAGGTTTAGATATTGCAAAGTTAGATTTAGCACCAGTATTAAGTAGTTTGAAAAATCATTATGGTGTGGATGTTGATAGTCAATTAGTAGAAAAATTATGCACGTTAACAGGTCAAGCCTTTGATAAATTAGCATCAGGTCAAGGTCACCATGCCAGTTTGTAACTAATGAGCGACAATTAGTGCTGAATTAGAGTGCTAATTTTATAAGTTGAATTGAAATCTAGAAAAATTTTACACTAGCCATTATTATGTTAAGTATTCCCCGGGATATTAGTATATGGTTTGTGGTGCAATTGATACATTTTCAAAAGTATCAAGCGTATTAACTACAGGAATTAGTCTAGATCATGATGTTAGCAAGAGCCAAAGGTATACAAGGGTTGTGGAGCTTACCCAAGAAAGCTGTTGCAAGGGGTCCGATTCGTAGGGTACCTATTCAAACGCTGAGTTCGGTAAGCACTGAAGTAGCAGGAAAAAGCCGCCCTTCCTACAGGCCATTTGTAGCAGGTGTAGCCACCGGAATCGCTGTATCGTTTTTAGCATTGCATTCTCAGCGTGTAATTCGATCTCCGGAATCGATTGGTCCAAGCGAGTGGCTGTCTTTTAAGCCACAAGATCAGGTTTATTTAGATCATATTAAGTCGGTAGTGACAGATGAAAGTAAAGTAAGTATTTCGTTTATTGGATCTTCTCGAGAGTTGCCAGACTATGATACATATTGCAACACATTAGAAACGAATATTCGATATATTATAAGCCAGCAAAATGCTGAGGGAAAAGAGTTTGTGATGTTTTGTGGAGGCAGGGGACGGGAGAGAAGTGGGATGCAGGCCGTATTTGAGGTCGCCGATCGACTTGCTAAACAAGGGCTTAACGTAACGTTATACAGTTGTTGTCCCAAGGGCGGTTTTCCAAACGAACAAATTGAGTCCACTATTACCAAAGGGTCTTTATCAATACAAACTTTAGAGTTTGATACGTTTATGAATCGGCAGCATGCCACGACATCGGCACGTTGCGTCTATTGGGGACCTTCGGGTCCGGGAACTCTCTATGAAGGCATCGAAGTATTTGTTTCTGAACAATTAGGTAAACGTGGGATTAAGGTGTTGGCTTCGATGTCAGGTCCAAAAACGGTATATATGTATTCAGATACTGTGTCGGCGTCGATTTTACATACCTTGGAGTCTATGAAAGAATTAGGCCGTTGCCATAATCCATTTGAAGAGTGTCATTTAGAGGTGTTAAAAAATTAAATTGAGAACTGAGTGGCCATTGAAATAAATTCTTTTATAAAATAAATGTCAATATCTTGTTTTCGAACACCAATATTAATAGATTTATGAATTCCGTTTTTACCAAAGCTGAGATAATCAATTTCTAAAGTTTTCTTATAGTAGTCTGCTAACCAATTAGGAAGAGCTGTGATACCTTTGTTACATTGAATAATTTGAAGTATTAAATCGGTTGATTCCATTCGTATATGCTTATGAGGAGAAATATTCTCAGGAATTAAAAATTTTGTATAGATATCTAATCGTTCAGTTGGAACAGGATATGTATATAAGTTCGTTTCTAAAAAATGTTTAGGATTTAAGTAAGCGTTGTTTAGCAATGTCGATTTTGAACTCATAACACCTACTAGTTCATAATTAAAAACAGGAAAAAATTCTATTTTTGGATGACAAACTGGATCTGGACTAATAAGAAGATCTATTTCACTATTAATTAGTGCGGTTAATCCACCAAACATGAAAGATTGTTTAATATCTATATCAACATCTGGAAAATTTTTGATAAATGGATCAGAGACCTTCATTAGCCACTTGTAGCATGGGTAACATTCCATTCCAATTCTTAGGTCTCCAGAAGTCCCTTTACTGTAATTAGATATTATTTTTTCAGAATTTTTAAATTGAGGCAATATGGAGTGTGACAGTTTTAAAAGCTCTTGGCCAGCAGGTGTGAACTTCAAAAGACGACCATTTTTTTGAAATAATTTTGTATTTAAACAGTGTTCTAGTTTTTTAATACTGTGACTTATAGCCGACTGTGAAACATGTAAATTTTTTGCAGCTGAAGAAATTGTCCCCGTTTCAGAGATTGTTTTAATGATTTCTAAATGGATTCTTTCAATGGTCATAATGTATGAATTTTCCTCATATTTATATGTATTAATATCAATTATAATAATATATTGTTTTTGATAAGATATCAAATATTGTTAAGTAATTTGGAGTAAGTTATGACTAAAACACATACACTGGGCTTTCCAAGAATTGGAAAAAAAAGAGAACTGAAATTTGTACTAGAAAAATACTGGAATTCTGAAATTTCAGAAAATGAAATGAAAAATGAGTGTAAAAAGATTCGTCAGGAAATTTGGAATGATCAAAAGCAGTTAGACTTTATTACCGTTGGAGACTTTTCATTATACGATCATGTTTTAGATACAAGTTTTTTATTCAATAATATACCTAAACGATTTAATGGATTAAGCGGGTTAAATCAATATTTCGCTTATGCAAGAGGTAAGGCTCGAAATCAAGAT
Source organism: uncultured Candidatus Marinamargulisbacteria bacterium (assembly GCA_902558105.1). GTDB lineage: Bacteria > Margulisbacteria > Marinamargulisbacteria > UBA817 > CACECR01 > CACECR01. The sequence continues at coordinate 12,904 of CACECR010000017.1, forward strand.
AAAGGAAATGCATTCAGAGCTGGTGAAATGACTAAGTGGTTTGATACGAACTATCACTTTATTGTACCAGAGTTTGATCATCAAACAACATTTAAGCTTAATGCGACTGAGCTAATTAACCAAGTAAGAGAAGCGAAACGATTGAGATCAGATGTAAAAGTTGTATTATTAGGGCCTTTAACTTACTTATACTTAGGTAAATCAGAGAAAGAAATTAAAAAGCTCGAGTTGTTAGAACCCCTAGTTTGTGAATACGTGAGTCTGTTTAAGTTGCTAAATCAAGAAGGTGTATCATTAGTCCAAATTGACGAGCCTATTTTAGTAACAGAAATAGAAGATGATTGGAAGCTTGCATTTAAGAATACATATAAAACGCTTTCAACAATCGATATAAAAATATTAATAGCTACTTATTTTGATGATTTAAAAGATAATCTAGAGTTATTGGTATCGCTACCTTCGCACGGAATCCATATTGATTTAACAAGAAATGATACCCCATTAGAAAATATAGTCAATCAAATAAGCTCTGATAAATTTCTATCATTAGGTGTTATTGATGGACGAAATATATGGGTAAATAATTACAAGCAGACATTAGACTTATTACGACCCATTGCAGAAACACTAAAAAACCGTTTGTATATTGCTCCATCATGTTCTCTACTTCATGTTCCAGTCGATTTAGATCAAGAAACTGAATTAGATGAGGAGTTTAAATCATATCTAGCCTTTGCTAAGCAAAAGCTAGTCGAGTTAGATATATTAAAAAAGGCAATACTTGATTATCAAAGTGTAGATAATGCTATACAAAAAAGAACAAATGTTATCCAAAAACGTAGTCAGTCAACACTAATTCATGATCATTCAGTAAAAAGTACGATTTCTAAATTTAAAAATGACGACGGATATAGAAAGTCGACATTTGAAAAAAGAAAAGAGATTCAAAATTTAGAGTTGAGCTTACCATTATTTCCAACAACAACAATTGGATCATTTCCACAAACTAAAGAAATAAGATTAGCTAGAAAACAGTATAAAAATAAGGAAATTGATCAATTAAAATATGAAAGTAAAATTAAAAAACATATAGAGTATTGTATAGATAAGCAAGAAGAGATTGGACTGGATGTTTTAGTTCATGGTGAGGCCGAGCGAAATGATATGGTCGAATACTTTGGCGAAAATTTAAGTGGTTTCATATTTACACAGTTTGCGTGGGTTCAATCTTATGGATCTAGATGTGTTAAACCGCCAATTATTATAGGTGATGTTTCTAGAAATAAAGATATTACAATCGATTGGATACGATTTGCCCAGAGTAAAACGAGTAAAGTAGTCAAAGGGATGTTAACCGGACCTGTTACGATGTTGAATTGGTCATTTGTTAGAGATGATCAGCCAAGGAGCGAGACGTGTCTTCAAATAGCGGTTGCTCTTCGGGATGAGGTTAAAGCATTAGAGTCATCAGGTGTTAAAATTATTCAAATCGATGAAGCTGCACTAAGAGAGGGAATGCCTTTGAGAGATGAAAAGGCTCAAGATTATTTGGAATGGGCTGTAAGATCGTTTCGTATAACAGCTGGAGGAGTGAGTGATAAAACACAAATTCATACGCACATGTGTTATTCAAATTTTAATCCAATAATAAAAAATATTGCTCAAATGGATGCTGATGTAATCACAATTGAAACGTCTCGGTCAAATATGAAGTTACTTAAAGTTTTTAAAGACTTTGAATATAAAAATGATATTGGACCGGGTGTATATGATATTCATTCTCCAAATATTCCTGAGAATAAAAATATGAAAAATTTGATAAAAAGGGCCGCCGAGTATATTAACGAAAAACAATTATGGATTAATCCGGATTGTGGGTTGAAGACTCGAAACTGGAGTGAGGTTGAAAAATCGTTAATTCGAATGGTCGATGTCGCAAAAGAACTAAGAACAGAATACAATAAAGTCTAAAAAATAAGCTCATGGTTTATTATTAAATCTATTTTTTGATAAACCATGAGCATTAATTACAATTAGATACTTAAGACTTAAATACTTTTCGTAAATATATTTTGCATGAATTAATTTGCTCATGATAAAGTAAATTATCATGCCTACTCAACTGAAAGCCATCGGCTATATGTTAATTTTTTGCTTTAGTCTACCTTTTGGAGATGCGTTGGTTCGCATGTTGTCCGAGACAGGAATGAAGGCAGCTCAGGTGATGTGTGTTCGGAGTGTAGTGAGCATGTCTATACTGGCTCCGATCTTATATCGTTTGAAGGAGTTTCGAATTCCTAAACAGTATTGGAGATTATATTTAATTCGAAGTGGCTTATTTTTTGTGGCGGTATGGTCGTGGTTAAGTGTAATTGATAAAATTCCTTTGCCGCAATTATATGCGATCGGCTTTACGGCACCAATACTGTCATCGGTTTTGAGTGTATTGATATTAAGAGAACGCTTTACACGGGCAAAAGCTATTGCATTAATCGGCGGATTTTTAGGGGTATTAATTATTATTCGTCCGGGTCTTGATGGGTTTAGTTTGTTAAATTTAGTACCGTTATTTTGTGCCTTAAATTGGGCGAGTGCACAGGTCATCAGCAAGCATTTGTCTGGGTCTCAGTCTCCATACCAGATGACCTTTGTTTTATCGTCGAGTTTTGTTCTTTTTACGTCGGGGATTTCCGTCGTTCAATGGGTACCACCTACTTTCAATCAATGGGGTATTTTGATTGGCTTAGGTGGATTAATTGTACTTACACATACGTGTTTAGTACGTGCATATAAACTGGCCGATTTAAGTTTGTTGGCTCCATTTGAGTTTCTTAATTTAGTGTTTGCAAGTGTTTTAGGGTGGATGTATTTTAATGAAGTGGTGGATCTATGGACTATACTTGGAGGGTGTATTATTTTTGGATCGGCATTAGTGGCCACACTTAGCAAACCCAAATCAGATAGTGTAGACGACTTGAAGTGGGCGCCTGAACGATAGTTAGACTAACAAAAAGTTTAGTAAATATGCAAAATATTAGATGGGAAATATCTAGAAGATTTGGAGTTAATTTTGAATCAAATATCTATTCAGGAGTTTAAATCAGTCGTCGGTTAAGAAAAAGAAAGCGTTTTTATATAGATGTCTCGACGCCTAAAGAGTTTAGATCAATGGCCATTGATGGGTTTGAAAATATTCTATTAAACAGAATTAGTTCTCATAAAATTGAGGATAATAAAAAAGTTTTTATAATATTTACATCCGGGAATCGCAGTATGTCGGCCGTTAATCAACTCATTGAGAAGGGAATAAAAGACTTATAATCCATTTCTGGTGGGCTGACCTCTTGGAAGCGTCAAGGAAATCCGGTTATTGGGTCTGGTAAATCTGTGATATCGATTATGCGTCAGGTATAAATTATTGTGGGAATTGGGGTCTTGTCAGGCATTATCGGATCGTATTATGCTGATCCTGCATGGATCGGTCTATCCGCCTTCTTTGGGTCTGGAATGTTGTTTTCCGGTTTGAAAGGATTTTGTAGAATGGCCTCTGTATTAGAGAAACTGCCATAGAATTCTTAGTTAAGAATACGGTCAAATAATGGGACTCTTTTAATATAAGAGTTTGTAGGCTTCATTGATGGCGTACTCTGTAAGCAAGGCCTCATAGTTAAGGTCTCACCTAAAATACTTTTTATTAAGAGTCGATCGTCCAAGAGGATGACTGTCGTATATTAGTCTCTAGTGCAGTTTTAATGGCTTGATGACGAGGATCCTCTGGATCTTTTGGAACATCCACTTTAATCGTGTCAATGACGCAGGTTAACTGACTGGCTCGATTCAACGCTTTTAGAACATGTCCTAATACTACTCCAGGTCGAGTTCGTTGAAAGTCATTAAAGGCCTCACTTGGATTTGGGTTTAAGACTGGGGTGGCTTCATGCATATTAGATAAGGTCTTTAGAAAAGATGGCTCATCTTGAATCATAAATTCATGTGAGTAACTAGAGATTGACGAAAAAAATGCGCCATAGGAACGCTGTAGTTCAGGGTCGATGCTGATCTTACAGTGTTGTAAGCCATTCAACGCATCGTAATACGCTAAGTCTTCTGCGATTTGTTCGATGGCAGTATCTGCTGAGTATCGAATCATAGAGGGGTTTTGGTTGTAGCGATATCCCACAGCGGCTAATTCCACCGTATGCTCTTTTCGTGGTGTCGTGTTAATAATAAAGTGAGCTTTTTCGGCGTGTGCTATCTCCTCGAGATCGTGGATAGGGGCTTGAAGTGTCTCCGTATTAACGGTAAGTGACAGGTGCTGGATCGCATTTTCTAAGACTCTCGGTCTATGCCATGAGGACAGATCTTTTGCTTGCGATGGGGTATACTGAGCTTGAAAAAATTCACGCCCATCATCTTTTGATCCGATAGGTCCGTTCCAGCCTGATCCGGTATCTTGAAATGCATTAAATCCGAAGGGGGCTTTGGGTGGTTGAGCGGCTACAGTTGTTCGAATAGTGTCGGATAGTTCTTGTAGAAACGCCTCTTTAAAGGCTACCCAATCTGAAGAAGGGGAGTAACTACTTGCGATCTCATCTAAGTTTGGCAAAATGCTAATATTTTTAACGGCACACTCCGAGCTGTCGATTACTTTACTCAAATCATCAATAGTTGGGATCAAAATTGCCATTGATAAGGCTTTTTGACCAAGTTTAGTAATGGTATCTTCTAAAGACGCTCCTGTTGAAGAGCTGGTTAATAGAAGATCCGTGGTGAAAAATTCACCGACTTTACCCGATTGGATGGCCGTTGCGGTACTTTCTAGACTATCTTTGTAGTGCCACAGGCCGGCTGTTTTATTGTTTGGTTGAATCAGTGTGTCTCCGAGCTGTGCTGGTTTTAAAGGAACTAAACGGTCACCTTGTCCCATTTCAGAAGAGAAGCGGTCTCGATTGACATCTACTTCACTACTAAAAGCCGTTTGAATCAGAGTACTCAGATCAGACGGTACCTCAGCAATATCTGCTGTGGTGCACTGGCTTCCATAAGAGTAGCTAGACGATGTGTATACCGCCGATGCAATAATAGTTTTGGTGGCCTCAAGTAGCTCCGTTTCTTGATCTGAACTGATCTCATTTGTACCTAACCATTTGGATAAATGCTCAAAAATGTCATCATGAACGATGAAGATATTGGTACCAGAGGTTTCAGCCGAACCTTCACGTAGGGCACCTGTTGGCGTTGGAATTTTACGAAGAAGTTTGTCGACATGGTTACTGCCTGTGAAGTAACGAGGGGCATCCGTTTGGCTAAGCAATGTTTGAATGCCATTATTATCACTCACTAAAGCTGTTTGAGCAGAAATAGGAAAGGAGCCTTGATTAACGGCATTATTTATCATAGAAAAAAAGGCCTGATGCGTTAGTGTCCCTTTGGGGTGTGGAATGGTAATGGGAAGCATATTTCCTTCTAAACTCCCTAAAAGTTGACGCCATGCTAGGGTGGGGAAGTTCACGGGTGGAAAAATTACCGATAACTGATCTGTCGTTTTCGGAGAGTGAATCGTAGTTTCTGGATTCGAAAACGAGTGATGACTCATCTGTCGTTGTACAGGAAAACAATCTTTGAACTCGTTAATTTCTACACTGGCATTAGGAATCGCCTTATTTTCAGTTGCAATGGCAATAAGTGCGGTTGCAATAAGGTCAGGATCTTCTAATTGTGTTAAAAATGATTTTGTATATTCTAGCCGTTGCAGAGGTGTTAAATAATAGAATGGGTCTTCATGCCGCGCCGTTTTTACGGCCTCAATAAAAAGTGGGACATCACGAGAATCAAGGGCGAGTCTTTTTCCACCCCTAATTCCATTAGGTAGTGTGGCAGTGGATTCTATTAACTCATAATTTCCCTTGAATGGAATACCAGAAACGGTAGTTTGTGCTAGATAATACGAGTCTTCTAATGTGGGGTGTCCTTTTTGATACTGAGCTTGTGCCTTCGATACGGCCTTATGAATGCTTGGTGTGTGGGTAAGTGGCGTATCTTTTAATACAGATGCTTTCGATAGTGTTTCCCAGGTGACGACTGCTTGCTGGTGTGCCGCTCGACGTAAAACAGGATAAGTAGCACCACAGGCCCTTGGTAGTCTACTAAACATAGTTGTTTCCTTATTTATTAAAATATGATGGAGAATACTACTGAGTATATCATACCGATAAGCTCTCTTAAAATAAAAAAAGCCCACAACATGTGTTGCGGGCTTTTAAATTGTAATCGTTAAAACTTACGACGCAGCTTCTTCGCTTACTAGTTTATTTTCTTTAATCCAAGGCATTAAACCACGTAGTTTAGCACCCACTTCTTCTAGTTGATGTTCTGCACCTGCTTTACGCCAAGATTTTAACTGAGAGGCACCATTTTTACTATCGTTGATGAAGTCACGAGTAAATCCACCTGACTGGATATGCTCAAGGCACTCTTTCATTTTTGCTTTTGTTTCAGCTGTAATTACTTTTGGTCCAGTGAAATAGTCACCAAATTCAGCAGTATTAGAAATTGAATAGCGCATATTTGCCATTCCACCTTCATAGATTAGGTCGACAATTAATTTCATTTCGTGAAGACATTCGAAGTAGGCCATTTCGGGCGGGTATCCAGCTTCTACTAATGTTTCAAAACCAGCTTGCATTAAGGCCGTTACCCCTCCACAAAGAACCGCTTGCTCACCAAATAAATCAGTTTCACATTCGTCTTTGAAAGTTGTTTCAATAATTCCTGAGCGGCCACCACCAACTCCAGAAGCCCATGCTAATGCAAGGTTCTTAGCGTTTCCAGTCGCGTCTTTTGCTACCGCAATTAAGCAAGGAACACCCGCACCTTTTAAGTATTCGCTACGTACAGTGTGCCCAGGTCCTTTTGGAGCTGTCATAAATACATCTAAATCCGCACGTGGTTCGATTAAGTTAAAATGTACGTTAAGTCCATGAGCAAATGCTAATGCCGCACCTTGTTTGATATTAGCTTCGATATCTTTATATACATCCGCTTGATATTCATCAGGGGCTAAAATCATAATGATGTCAGCATCTTTTGCTGCTTCAGCTGGTTCAGCAACGTTAAACCCAGCTTGTTGCGCTCTTGCCGCGCTTGAAGATCCAGAGCGAAGTCCGATCGTAATGTTTTGGCAGCCACTATCTTTTAAGTTAAGTGCGTGTGCGTGTCCTTGTGATCCATACCCAATAATGGCAATTGACTTACCAGTAATTAAGTTTAAATCAGTATCTTTGTCATAATAAATAGATAAACTCATAAGTTCTTCCTAATCAATACGGTTATTTTGTTATGGCTATCATATCAAATTTACTCTCGTCTGGCTATGAGCTTAAATTATACTTTTACACTAGAAGTAGTAATGGAAGCCAGCACTTAATCTGAGATCGCTATTAGAGTAATTGGTACTCGTTGCATCGTCGCCAAATTCTTTCTGCTTACCATCTAGATTTACGTAAGATGCTTCGGCATTAAAATAAGTAAAAGGACCCGTTGGAATTTCGACACCAATAAATAGTTCAAAGGCTGTAGAGTCTTTGTCTTTAAATGGATTATTGACTAGCTGTCCCTGGTCATCTGTACGTCTATCCGATGCAAATGCTTCTTTTTTACTACCATATCCAATTCCAGTATAGAATGATCGAATACGCCCTTTACTAGAAAGTCTTTCTTTTAAATTATAAATGAGACGCCCATGAATCGTAGAGTAGTCTGAAATAGATCCGCTTTCTTCTCTAGTAAAGTACAGAATTTGAGCACCTAATTTGTCTGTAAAATATCCTTTTAAACTGATGCCATGAATTTCAGAACCCACTTGGAATCCAACCGCAATATTTCCTTTGCTTTTTTTAACTCTTTTTTTCTCAATATTTTCAGCAGAAATATCGGCAATATCTGAGGTTTGGGCAGAGACAAATCTAGTCGTATTAATAGTTCGTGTAGAACCTTCCTCTACATTAATAATTTCAGAGTAAATGATGGCATTATCTATAATTACTTTTACATGGTGCTCACCTTGATTGACCTCTAGTTTGTAGACAGAACCTGTTCCAGAAAGTTTTCCGTCAACAAAAATTTTAGCATTAGGATTTTCATTGATTACATTAAGTTCAGCTGAGAATGCTAAAGTTGATAATAATGTTAAAATAGTTAAAAGTTTTAAAATAAATAGTTTGTTTATCATTCTAATAGTCCTTTCTTTATTCTCACTAGTAATGAGCTAACTGTATCACGAGCTTTTACAAAGTTTCGAGATGCAATATCGAATACATTTGAAGATGTTGAGTCAATAATTCGAGTGGTATTAATAGTTTTGGTCGTATTTTCTTCAACATTAATAATTTCAGAATAAATTGTTTCATCATTAATAGTGACTTTGACATGATGGTCACCTTTGTTAATTAATGACGTATATACTGTACCTGATCCAATGAGTTTTCCATTAATAAAAATATTAGCACTAGGATTTTCGTTAATCACATTTAGTTCGGCTGAGAATGCTAATGTTGATAATAATGTAAAAGATATGAATAGTTTTGAAATAAATAATTTAGTTGTCAATTAGTACCTCCTTATTAAATATTTAATGACTTATATTATCAAAACGTTTGTCATTTGTAAAATTGCATCATGTTAAAATTAAGTTCATTTTATTTTTTTTTAAATAACGATTATATCAATCAAAGGATATGAAAGTAGGAGTTATGTTTTTATTTATGTGCGACTGGGGAGTTTGACATTTAAATAAGAGGATTAAATAAGATACGCCATAACGAACCCAATCCACCAAATGATCCAAGACCCTATCACCGTTCGTTGATTAAATTTTCGAAGTGTTAAACAAACGTGTCGTTGGGCTGGATCAATGGGGCATGGCCTAAATTTAGCTTGATAAACAAAGACCGAGCTTAGGGTAAGTAAGAACCCTGATATCAAAAATACAAATAATTTGTGTTCTCCAATAGTAATGATCCAAGGTAATGAGGTTACAAGGCTTAGCATCACACTTCCTAGACCCAAAGACACAAGTAGTGCCGGTAGGGCACAGCATAATAATGTGCCCAAGCTAGTGAATAAACTGGCAAAAATAATGTAAGTGTTTCGTGAGTCCTTAGAGCTTGTTTTTTTTATCATTTTTTTGTTCCATTTTTGGATATATTGTATGTTGGCTCGAACGTATCGAGTCTACGGCATAACCGGCATCATTAATATATTGTGAGATTTTTTTGTCTGTTAATGAAGCACCTTTGCTAAGATAAATAACAACTGTTTTAGTTTTTAAATCAATTGAAACGTTATGTATGGCTGGATCTTTTCGTAATACTTTTTCTAAAGATTGAGCACAAAAGTCACAGACGAGTCCGTTAACGTAAACGGTTTTAACTAGTATTTTTTTTTCTGTAGTCTCAAAGACCACGTTGGCAGTGGGTGTTAGGTCGGCGATAACGGTCATACTAGATAGTAATAGATAAAGTAATAAATGTTTTAACATAATGGTTCCTTTAAAATCGGTGGATATAAAATAGTCCAAGTTCTTTTTGAGGGCTAATGCTCAATTCAATTAAATGAACACCTGTAAAGAAGCGTAAGACGGGATGAACGTAAATAGTTTGTGTATCAATAGAATGATAATAGGCCTCTAGCATTATCCAAGTATGAATATCCCCATAGTCTCCAATATAAGGTGCTAGCCCAATACGAGCCCGATGCTCAACAAGAGACTGAATCGCATGTTGATGAAAAGAGATGACGCGTGTCGATAAAGAAGTAAAGACTCGTTGCGTTTCCCAGTCTGCAGAGCTTCCAATATAGACGCTTCGATTTTGGTCCGTTCTTCGAGTCCAAATACCAGCACCACTGTAAAGATAGAGGTTCGCTTGAGAGCTTGGATTGTTCCATCGTTTCACGAGTGAATTAACTTGCAGATAATGCGCATTCAGACTCTCATAGGCGTTATGAA
>CACECR010000018.1 GCA_902558105.1 uncultured Candidatus Marinamargulisbacteria bacterium
ATCAACATAATAAGCGAAAAAACAACCCCATAAAGAAGAGCATCATCGTTTAAATTATTTACCATTACCTGCAAGGCATCTAAGGAAAAAGCAATCGTCGCATTATCTATTAAAACAGCCCAGTCTAATAACTCTTGAGCCTCAAAATGATAAGCAACAATCGTTGTAAATGCGTTTAATCCAAGAATAGACACCAACACCGTCAGCCATCTCTTACGAATAGATGAAAAGATCAACATATATAAGATCATCACTGTCAAAATACTGGCCACAACAATCGCAATGGTGTGATAAGAAAAATCTAACCCCCCAACATCATCTGTCACAAAAAAGTGATAGGTATAAAAAAGCTGTAAAAAACCCATAAACTTTACATAAAACGAAGCCTTAAACTGAATAGATTTCAACCAAGACCAGCACACATTAATCATTTTCATTTAAATGCTCCCAGACAATTCCCAATCCTTTTAACTGTAAATCGGTATGATAATAATCAATGTCTAATTGATCATTAAACACACTTAAACCATTTCCAGCACCAATCACCACTAAGCCAGGAACCTCTCCTCTAAACTTACGAATCAATCCATTAATCATAGAAATGTAACCGTGATATAAACCAGACGAAACGGCTTCTTGAGTCGACCCACCCAACAATTGATCGGTAGGCTCTACCCAAATTAACGGAATCTGTGCAGTATAATCGTGTAAGGACTGAGACGCAATATGCATGCCAGGAAAAATTAGGCCACCCAAATACGTAGATGAAGTTGAGACTCTTTCAAATGTGATTGCCGTTCCCGAATCCACAATCAAACATTCTTGTTGATAGATAACCGACGCCGCTAATGCCGTGACTAAACGATCGCCCCCCACTTGCTCGGGGTTCGATACATCAATCGATAAAAAAGGAATCGTTTCAGACGTTACAAAATAAGCATGCTTATAACGATTGTTTATTAAATCATTACATTCAGGCACGACTGAAGAAACAATTACTCTATCAAATTCAGTACTGAGACTGTCCAAATAAGAGGATAATTCCTTTGTTGAACATGTATCTAAATAAGAAGTAGACGCTTTATTTACAGTTGCAAAAACAGTAGTAGAATTACCGATATCAATTAATAAAGACTGTGTCATAGTCACATAGTATAGCGTGATTCAATAAAATGAAACAGCATTACACACCCTCATTCATCAAACTTAATTATAAGAAACAATTTCGTATAAATCGTTTAAAGCCGATTGAATGGAAGTATCTTCAGATTGAATGGTTTCAGTAGACAGAAAAAACACACCATCTGCGTACAAAACACCATCATTAATTACAACTTTTCCATTTAATTTCATAAATAACCTTTTCTTTATGTGATAAATAATTTATCGATCAAGATGAAAAAAACTTAATCAAATCTCTAAAATTTGATAAACTAAAATCCTTATGACATCAACAATTGTAATTCTAGGCCCCACTGGAATTGGAAAATCAAAGCTAGCCATTGAAACGGCCCTTGAAAAAAACTATGAGATCATCTCAGCTGATGCCTTCCAAGTTTACAAAGACTTTGATATCGGAACAGCCAAAGTATCGAAAAAAGAACAATCGTTAGTTCCCCATCATCTAATTGATATCCTAAGTCCAACGGAAGCATATAATGTTGTCGACTTTTTAACTCAAACTGAAAATCTTATAAACGACTCCAATAAAAAAATATATCATCTGTGGAGGTACCGCTTACTATTTATCTGCTTTTTTATATCAATATAATTTTAGCGAAGCTCCAGAAAGCGACCCTCAGTTACGAGAATCCATAGAACAAGAACTTACAACAAATGGAAAAGAGCCCCTTCTACAAGAACTAAAATCAATAGACCCCACCCTACATGAAAGGATAGACAAACAAAATCCACGACGACTTGTACGCGCCATTGAAATTGCTAGACTCACCAAGAAAGCTCCATCGTCTTTCAATATCAAAGGCCATTTCAGAAAAAATTGCGAGGTCATCGGAATCACTTCTACTCGTGAGAAAATTTATGATAGAATTAACACAAGAGTCGATCAAATGTTCGATAATGGATTATTAGAAGAAGTTCAAGATTTACGCAAAAAATACCCTGAAACTGCCCCAGCTTTTCAAGCCATAGGATACAAACAATGTTTAGATTACTTCAACGGACTATACGAAAAAGATACTTTAATCGATACAATCAAAAAATGTACACGGCACTTTGCCAAACGACAAGAAACGTGGTTTAAAAAATTCGAACATGTTAACTGGATCTCCTAAAAAAAAGAAACGTTCCCATAAAACTCTAAATATTACACTAGCTATAATCGGTGTAATGTTTCTCTCGAGTATTGTTTACTCCCCATTTTTACCTAAAAACATTACAGTAAAGCCAGGTGAGGTTTCAACTGAAACAATTACATCCCCACGATTTATTGAAATTGAAACAAATGAAGACCAAAAACGAACCGAACGACTTCGACAAGAACGAGCCAGTTTAGTTGAAAAAGTTTACAGCATCAATAATGAAACGAATAAAATCAATCAATCCCGAATTGTTAGTTTCTTCACAGAATTAAGAGACTTCCAAAAAAAATCCATCCACTAGCCGAAAAGAACTGTTAAGTTTTATTCCCAATTATGTTTTAAACAGAATTCCAAGTGAAAACAATACGATTGTTAACCGCGTCGAAGAAATCACACTCTTTACATATAACATAATTAGTAATCAAGAACTTTACACGATCAACAAAACTCAAATTCGTAACCAAATCCAAAAAAATATCAAGGTATTTAATGTAAGCACTCTTGAAAACACAATCATTACAAGCGTTATTTTAAACTTTATCACCCCAAACATGGTCTACAACGAATTAGAAACTCAAGCCAAAATGAACAAAGAGTTTTCAGCCGTTCAACCGTTCAAAACCATCATTAAAGAAAGCCAGCCCATTATTTATAAAAACGAAATTGTCACAGAAGAACATATTAGCATCTTAAAAGAACTGAGATTGTATGGTGTAAAAGCCAATATCGTGTCATTTATTGGAATCCTTGTTTACAGCATCTTAATGTTTATATTAATGGAACGTTTTTTATACTATTTCACTCCAAAGTTACATAAAAACCGAGTCCACTATATTATTATTTTTTGCGTGGCATTAATTGTGATTTGTATTGCAAGATTATTATTAGAATTTGAAAGCGTAAATTACATTTCAAACTTAAATTACCTAATTCCAATTCCCTTAGTGGCCATGTGTATCTCCTTATTACTCACTCACAACATTGCAATGATTGCAGGAACTATTACCGCTATTTTAATTACATTAATGTACAATGGAGATACACACTTACTACTCTATTTGTTTTTATCAAATTGTATTGCCACCTTTAGTTGTTATAAAATAATTAAACGTTCTGAACTGATTCGTTCGGGATATATAATCGGGTTATTTAACGCAATAATCGTATTTAGTATCGGCTTACTTTCTGATAACTTTGAACTAGCGTGGCTACTGTCTAATGCTGGGATAGGCTTTTTAAATGGTCTATTATCGGCCATGTTTGCACTGGCTCTTCTCCCATATCTAGAGTCATGGTTCAATATCACCACCTCATTAGCACTGCTTGAACAAGCCGGTCTAAATCACCCCTTATTAAAGCGATTAATGCTCATGGCTCCTGGAACCTATCAGCATAGCATTATGGTAAGCAATTTAGCAGAAGCCGCAGCAGAAGCCATTGAAGCGGATAGTATTTTAGTTAGAATTGGGGCCTACTTTCATGATGTCGGAAAAATTAAACGTCCATCATTCTTTATAGAAAATCAGTTTTCGGGAGAAAACCCACACCACAAAATCAACCCGAGAATGAGTAAAATAATTATATCAGCACACGTTAAAGATGGCCTAGATCTAGCCGAGCAATATAACTTACCCAATATTTTAAAAACATTCATCAACGAGCATCATGGAACCACAATGGTCTCCTATTTTTATAGTCAAGCTATTCAATTAGAGCTCATGCCAGAGCAAAGTAACATTGAAAAAACCAAAGAAACTATCAAAGAAGAATTTCGTTACCCTGGACCGAAACCTAAAAGTAAAGAGTCTGGCATATTAATGCTAGCCGATACAATAGAAGCAGCCGTAAGATCATTAGAGAAACCCACAATCAACAAAATTGATAACCTTGTTGAAACACTGGTAAAAGATAAGATAGACGATAACCAATTAACCAGTTGTGCCCTCAGTTTTGATGAAATCGAAATCATTAAGAAAACATTCAAAAATATTTTAAACAGTGTATATCACTCACGTATTAATTATCAAGTTGAAATTAATAGCATTATAAACAAACAATGAGCCTGAATATACGAATTAATGATCCCATGCCTCTGGATGATAAAAGCGATATCCAATCGTTTATTAACAATGTATGCAAAGAAAAAAACATCTCATCTGGAGACTTAGAATTTACATTTTTATCTGATGCAGACATTCATCAAATCAATAAAAAACACCTCAACCATGACTACCCTACAGACACCATCACATTTAACTTAGGCACACAAGATCACATAGAAGCCGATATTTATATTTCGTTAGAAACGGCCAAAGAAAATGCGGAAACATATGGATCAAACTTCATTACAGAACTAAAACTCTACATCATTCATTGTATTCTTCATTGCTGTGGTTATGATGATCAAGATCCGATCGATAAAAAACGTATGGACGATGAACAGCAGCGACTTTTAGGACAAAATCTCTGATGCCAAGATACATTAAAAAAAACATCTCCTTAATAAAAAGTATTCGATTTGCATTAGAAGGAATTGGACACGCATTTTATGCTCAACGCAATATAAAAATTCAAAGTATCGCCTTTATTTGCGTGATTTTTTTGAGCATATTTTTTAAAATCTCAACTATCGAATGGGCGATCCTGTTATCTGTATCTGGATTAGTAATTTGTTTGGAAATGATTAATACAGCTTTAGAATTAGTGGTAGATTTAAGTACAAAAGAAAAAAAAATGAGAGCTAAACTATGTAAGGATACCGCGGCCGGTGCTGTTTTATTAGCCAGTCTTTTAGCAAGTGTTTGTGGTGGTTTGATTTTTTACGAAAGATTCGCTAACCTTATCTCAGGAGGATTATAAATTTGGACCCTTTCCCTATAGTTAATATAGCTTCGTTAACCATTTTCTTCATACTCTCAGCATTTTTTTCATCATCTGAAACAATTTTCACAGCTGTTAATCAAATTAAACTTAAAAACTTAATTAAAGAAAATGAAACTAAAGCGAAATTAGTTGAAAAAATATATAAAAACCCGCGAAAATTACTTACGGGAATTTTAATTGGAAATAATATTGCTAATGTGGCGGCTACAGCATTATCAACCGCCATATTGCTTCAAGTTCTAAATTCCTTAGGCGTTGAAAATATTGCATTAAGCATGTCTATTATTACAGGTATTATTACCGTATTTCTACTTATATTTGGAGAAATAACTCCAAAATCTCTTGCTCTTAAAGAACCTGAACGATGGATTTTAATATATGCTAAGCCATTACTATTTTTCCTATTTATTTTTAGTCCAGTCATTCGAATTTTTGAAACCATTACTACACTCATTAGCAAATTATTTCGAATTGAAAATTCAGATAACAGCGATCTTGTGACACTAGATGAATTAAAAACGATGGTAGATTTAAGCCGAGAAGACGGAGTCTTAGAAAAAGAAAAAAAAGATATGCTACAAGGAATCTTTGATTTTTCCGATACTGTAGTTAGAGAAATCATGACACCTCGAACGGACACTATTTGCATTAGTGTTTCAAGTAGTGTCCAAGATGCCATACAACTGATCACAGAAAAAGGTCACTCTAGAATCCCAGTATTTGAAGGAAAAGTGGATAACACAGTTGGTATTATTTATGCCAAAGACTTACTTCATATTCCAAAAACAGAATTACAAGAAGGAATTAGAAAGTATCTAAGAAAAGCTATTTTTATCCCAGAAAGTAAAAATATTGAAGAACTACTTCAACAAATGAAAAAAGCACGATTTCACTTAGCAATTGTTGTTGATGAATATGGTGGAATGGCAGGTATTGTTACATTAGAAGATATTGTTGAAGAAATTATTGGAGAAATTCAAGATGAATATGACACAGATGAGTCACCCACAATTTCTGAAATTAAACCTAATACATACCATGTAGATGCAACGACACCCATAAAAGATATAGCCGAAGAAATCGATATTCATTTTCCGGAATCTGATGATTATGACACTATTGCTGGATTTGTACTGAGCTTATTAGGGGAATTTCCCACACGAGGAACCACTGTAAGTTATGAAAATATTGATATAACCATAAAAGAAATTCGAAAAAGACGAATTATCAGCTTAGTCTTGAACGTAAAAAAAATAGCAACACCTGTAAGCGATACCGAAGCCTAAAGTCTAGTGGATTACTAAGTGAAGTGATACACTAGTAAGTGATGAAACAAACAAAAACATTGCTAGATAAATTATTACTTAAATATCTTGATCGAAACAAAGGGGTTTACTCATTCTTCAATGCGGGACTCAATTTAATACCTAAAAAATCGACTCTAAGTACTTCGGAAAAAAAAGATATTTTCCAAGGTTTTTTAAACTACAGTGCAATTAATCTAAATCTACATAAATTTTGGCCACAGTGGGTATTAAGACAACTAACCCCATCAGACCCATTCTACACACCACATATCAACAAACATATTTTAAACCATACACAAAAAAATTGGACGAGTTTAAGTCGTGATGAATCAAAAATCAATGCTCAAATTAGTCCGATGGGAGTCTGTACACCTTGTACCAACGAATGGTCAGTAGATTCATGGATTGAATACAAAAACATCATAGATGTTCAATCACAAGCAACAACCACACAACGACTGGTAGAACAGGCGCCTATCATTGAAACCACCTGGAATACAAACGATATTGAAACAAAAATCGAACAGTTTATAGACCCAAAACTCCCTATATGTCATCAAAAAAATAGCTACACAAACACCAGTTCTAAGCCTATCTCTTTTACAGTTTATGTTTGTATCCAACCCTTTAATACGGAAGGCGTTTCAGCGATAAATGAGCTTACATATTTATCCAATCATAGTGTGGTGATTAACGGCTCGATTGGACTTATTTGTGACCAAGTAGCAGATAATGTCCTTCTATTAAACAGAGCCGAAAGTAATAATATAAAGAATTTAAAAAATTGGGAAAAAATCTATCATACAGAATGTCCAGAAAATCAGTGTTCGGGATATCTAATCTATCCAATTACTCTAGAAAGTCATGAGACAAAAGAGTTAAGCTTTAAACTAAATACTGTTAAGAAAAATATTATCCCACTGTTGAAAAAAGAGCTTTCAGGAGAAGAGAGCAAGATGTTATCACAAAATATGACACAACTAAAACATTTTGCATTTGATAGTAGCCGCAAACAACTACTTGATACCTATCAAATGAAAGTACCCACTTGGAAAACGCCCGATCAAGATTTCAATACGGCACTATATAATAGTGCCACTTACCTTGATACGGCCATCGAAACACTTGGAATCACAAGCGTGTCAAAAGAAAAAACTTTTTCAAAAATACAGCAACTTTGCATGATCCTTGCCTATAATAGGCTGGGATGGTTTGATAAAGCACAAAAACTATGTACAGGTTTAAAAAATCAATGGTTCAAAGATCCCCTATTAGACTATTGCTACTGGATCATTGCGAGTCATGACTATATTGCATATGCAAATGATGACGTCTATCGAATCAATTATTCTATTGCCATTGAAAAATCAATGAAAAAAATCGTTAGATCTCCAATCCAAGAGCTGATTCAGCCTAATTTGGAAGATAGTATTCGACGGTCAAAAAACCTACCTTGTTCCCTAGATGAGTTCAGCAAAGTGACATGGACTTACATGGCAATAATAATGGGTGACGCCATACTATCTAAAAACACAACCCCCATTGAAACAACCGTATTTAAAGAGTTTATCCAAAAAGCCGAACATTTTATTGTATCTGAATTAGAAATTTTAAATGCTCAATGTACTATAATGGAAAGCTCAGACGAACTCCTACCTCAATTACTTTTACTTTATCCAACACAGTTCCCTTCTAAAATAACCGAATTAGTTCCTAACATTGTTAACCGTTTACTCACTCAAACCGAACGTAGCGGACTATATCACGCAAGTCAAAACGGTGAGGGGGTACCCTCGAGCCAAAATATGCATCTACTAAATGGGCTTATCCGCTCAAAAAGTCCACACTGGCAGTCATTTTTCACACAACTTAAAACATTCCAAAACGGAACCCATGCATGGCCTGAATATATCAATCCAAAAAGCAAAGGTGGCTGTCGTGGCGATGGACATGACAGATTATCGAATGCGTTACTTATTATTGCAGGCCACAATTCACTCATTAACGAAACAACCGAGTCTATAACGATATGTCCTACGATTCCAGACAATTGTTGGTCAGAAACGCCCTCAACCATTAGTGCCCAAAATCTTCATACAAGTACAGGGACCATTAGTTTCGATTGCACATTTACAAACCAAAAAGTCGACCTAAGTATTAAAGAAAGAACAGTCCAAAAACCCATCGCCATCGACTTTAAACGTCCTATAAAATACTTACAATTTAATAATCAAGACAAAACCATTTCAGGAACGGCTATTCATCTTAAAAAATCCACGAAGACAGTGTCCATTGAATTCGAATGAAACGATTAGCGAACGGTTCTAAGCATACAGTAACAATAGAGAAAATCGTATATCACGGTTGGGGACTAGCCAAAATAGAAGGACTCACGGTCTTTATCCCACACACATTACCTGGAGATACCGTCGATATTGAAATTACAGGCAAAAAAAAGCGCTATGTGATGGGGACGAAATTATCCACACATAAAAATTCCGAGTTTCGAGAAAACTCCCAATGCCAACACTTTCCGCAATGTGGTGGGTGTCAGCTAATAGATGTCCCCTATTCCAAGCAACTTAAATTAAAAGAAGCCATCTTAAGAGATTGTTTTGACTCTCAATTTAAAGACTTAAACAGTAAATTAAGCCATATCGTCCCCTCTCCTGATGCCACGTATTATCGAAATAAAATGGACTTCGCGTTTGCTCAAGACAACAATGGACTCTATTTTGGACTCAAAGAACGAGGAAAGTATGACAAAATTGTAAAGATTTCTAATTGCCAACTCATGAGTGCCGATAGTATGAGCATTTGCCAAACACTCTGTAAAGAGCTGACGCAAACGCCATTAAGCGCGTGGGACTATGAAAGCTGTTCTGGAGATCTTCGTCATGCCAGTATCCGCCATAGTAAAGCCCATAACCAGTACATGCTAACCTTAATAGTTGGGACCGAATGTATCTCCACACTGAAGCCCATTCTAAAAAAAGTAACAACACAGCACCCAGAGCTTATAAGTGTTCATACCATTATTAACACATCCCCTGGTGACAATTTGTATGGATTAACCGCGGAACCATTAAGTGGACAGTCTCATATTCATGAAAAGTTGGACTTACAAGAATTTAAAATTTCGCCACTCTCCTTTTTTCAAACCAATAGTAAGGGTGCGGAAAGACTCTATGAAGAAACTCGAAAGGCGGCCCAACTTCAAGCAGACGATAGGGTTCTGGATCTTTATTGTGGAACAGGAACCATTGGATTATCGATGGCCCCACATGTAAAACAGGTAATTGGAATCGAAGAAAACCCGTCGGCAACAGAAGATGCCGCTCAAAATGCAGACTTAAATAATATAAGTAATATTGAGTTTAGAACCGGCCGAGTGAAAAATATTTTAAAATTTGAAAACCTATCGGCCGACGTTGTCGTGGTCGATCCACCACGGTCAGGTCTAGTCCCCAAAGCGTTACGTAGAACGGCCGAACTTAAAGCACCCAGACTCGTGTATGTCTCGTGCAATCCAGTGACTCTATGTCGTGACTTAAAAGACTTTCATCAATTAGGTTACGACATCGAAGAAATAGTAGGTATTGATATGTTTCCCAATACCTACCATATCGAAACAGTCACACGTTTAAAATTAAGGGATTAGTCCTTATCGTCTAAAACCCCATTCCAGCATTCTAGATCCATCGCGACTTCTTCAAACAACGACGATGTATCCCCTTCAATACGAATATCTTGAATATCATCACCTTGAGCAATAGCATTTACAATTTGTTGATCGGCGTCAGCTTTAACCGCACCAAAGACCGTATGATTATCATCTAACCATGGCGTTTCAACGTGCGTAATAAAAAATTGGCTACCATTCGTGCCAGGCCCTGAATTAGCCATCGATAAAATACCAGGCTTGTCATGACGAAGCTCCGTATCAAACTCATCTTCAAACTGATATCCTGGACCACCAGTTCCAGTCCCTTGTGGGCATCCACCTTGAATCATAAAATCGTTAATGACACGATGAAAATTTAAATCTTTATAAAACCCACGTTGAGCTAAATTAATAAAGTTAGCGACTGTTTTTGGGGTTTTCTCAGCATATAAATCTAACGAAATATCGCCTTTATTAGTTACAATTGTTGCCGTTAATGTAGACATATCAAACTCCTTAGAAGTGTTACGTGCTTATATTAGACCATTTTCAAGGTCTGAATTCAAGTTTAAGCCTAAATCGCAATCCCCAAAACACCTAAGGCAAGAGCACCCCATAACCAGTGTTTCTGCTTTTTATTTTTTTCTTCCAAGTTATTAATTTCAAGCTGTAATCGAGATAAGTCGTAATGAATAGACTCTTGCTCTGTTTGAAGTTCTCCAAACTTTTGAGTCACTAAACTAGACCCCGTTTCTTGTTGAACCAAGTACGATTTAAATGTTTTAGCTAATTGACCCAGTTCCTGTCGTTCGGAGGCCGTTAACGGTTTAGACGCCGTCGATTTTCGAATCACTTTGTCTAAAATTAAGGCCATTTCTTTTCTGGAGACGGCGCGATCCGGATAAAACTTCTGACCATTTTCAAATGTTGAAAAATATCCTTGCTCCACACCACGCTTAATGGCTTTATAACTAGCATCTGATTGCGTTACATCCTCTAAAGAATAGGCTAAAACAGACCCTAAACACAGTAAACAAACTAGTAATTTCATCATTTCCTCCTTATTGAGACTCTAACAATTTTTTTGATACAAGCTGACCATCGTTTAATAATTCAAACTCAACGGACCCAGTTTCTTTGACTAAAAAGTGAAGCTTAAATAAACTCCCATTAAACGCACCTCGGGTATAATCTAAATTATCAATCACGGTTTCACCACGTACATGTTTAAATAAAGACCTCGCCGATTCAAACGCCGGATGCAAGGTATGTCGTAATAAATGTAAACGATCTTTCGGATAGCGAATGGTTAAGGCCCCAGTTTTAAAGGCTTTAGGAACAAACGCTTTCAAATCCAGATAAAAGACATCCCCTTTTTTTAAGTCACTCTTACTACTCATTAAAGCAAGAGACGAACTTAACGCCTCTACTTTACAAAGCTTTTTAACGCTTAACGGTGTTAAGACCGGAGAGACTAACGATAGTTCGACCGCTTGACTAGACGCCCCATCGTTTTGAATTTGCACAACCCAAGATAAGTCACGACTCGCTCCAGGCTTTAAAGACGCAATCCGTTTTGAAGACAGTTCAAAATCAGGGAGCTGAAGACCCGCTATATCCGATAAGTTTACGTTAATATCTCTCACCCATCGATCGGATGCATTCTTAACACTAGCTTTAACCGTGACATACGTTAACGGACCCGCCACAACCGATTCTGGAATATCCATTAAAAGTTCCACTTTGGGAGGACCCAACACATCGACACGACGTGTGAGTCGATTGGATTCTAAATTAGCCGACTTTACGGATAAATTAAACGCATATTCACCTGTACTTGCGGTCGACTTAGGTTTGACACTCAAAGCAAGCTGACGAGACTCACCCACCGGAAATTCTCCTATTGAAAGCGTAGCGTTACCCTGAAGAACTTGAAAATCATTTGGAATAGCCAATGCTAATTCAGTATCTTGTGACGTATATCCACCGTTATTCATCACATACGCAACCAAGAGCTGTGAGTCGGGAGAAAGCGCATCAAATTCGGAGGGAATTGCTAATCCTAAACTCAATTGGCCAGGCGCTAAAGCCACACCCCCCAGACCATAGGCCGAACGAAACCGAACCGACTCAGATGGTGCCAAGGTGCGCTCATTCCAGTAAAGTGCTAACGCCGTATCTAACTCTAGCTCACCTTCTCTTACAAAAGACCGTCCTTCTTTATACTTAATCGTCCACGCATTATCTGTTAAAAGCCCCCAATTCGACAGAAGGACTCGATCGGGTGTTGTTAGGTTTAAACGTGGATCAGTTAACAAGCCTTGAGCAATAACGGTAGGCGCATTCAAAGCATCAAAGGCCTGCCAAAACGGAGCCAATGAATCTCCTGAAAAAGATTGTTCAGATTGATAGGCATGTTGTTTAAGTCTAAATGGCGCCCCATCATTTTTCCCAAGCATGGTATCTAACATAAGTCGAAGTCCTAATTGATGAGACTTAGACCGTTTATTCGTCACCACATATTCAATGTGAATCATATCCTTAACGCGACTCATGGGGTTTCGAAGAAACGATAAAATTTGCATCACCTCGATGCCATCAAAATCGGTAACTGTGATGATTTCAGAGTCATTTTGAATCTGTTTTTTTACAACACCATACCCTACCCCGCTAGCCATTCTTTTACTAGACTTTCCGCCAAAGACATACGATTTCCCATCGATTCTAAGAGTGGTATACGACGTCCATGGAACCGGACGTCCATATATTAACGGTTGATTATTATCGGTATCACGAGACGGATCTCCGCCTGTCGTTTCAATGGCAAACCGGCCTTTTTCAGACTCTGTATTCGTTACAAATACAGCCACCGATTCGTTCGACAACGATAATCGTTTGGGAGAATCTTCTGACCACACGACACTACATAAACATAAAAAAACTAAAATTATTCTCATCATGACTCTAATTTAAAGGTATACTGCACAATTTTACTGGCTTCCTTATTCTCTCCCATCACACGTTTAGGCTTAAACTGATAATATTGTTTAACCGTACGCATAAACGACTGATCTAAAATAGGATGGCCTGAACTTTTGATAAGCTTAACTGACTTTACGAAGCCTTTTCCGGTAATTAAGACTTTTAACTTAACCGTTCCTTGCCACTGATTATTTAAAGCCGTTTTAGGATAGACAGGAGGCACAAATTTCGACACTATCGGAAATCGACGATCTCCTGGTAAGCGAGTGGGTTTTGCCACAACAGTTTTAGCGTTAGGAAGTGCTTTTTTAGACACCAAGGACTTAGACTCCGCTTTGGGCTTTGCTTTTTTAGGAGGAATTGGCGCTTCTTCATGGACAATCATCTGAACCGGAACACGATATTGTTCAACCACCGGATCTTTAATAAACGTTAAGGTAAATAACATGAAAATAACAAAAAGAAGTAAATGCAAGCTGATAGATGCTCGCCATGCATAACGATCACAATCGTCTTCGCTTAAATAGCGACCCATTATACGATCTTTACGACTCGCTTTCATGAACGCTCCGCTTTTACCTTTGCTTCAAGAACCACATCGTAACCGCCACCTAAGCGAATTTTATCGAGCACTCGGATCACATGCGAATACGGGGTTAAGCGATCGGCTTGAAGAACGACCTTCGTTTTGGGGTCTTTCTTTAATCGATTAGCAATCTGAGACGAAAGTGCCGATTCTG
The DNA here is from genome assembly GCA_902558105.1 of uncultured Candidatus Marinamargulisbacteria bacterium. Taxonomy (GTDB): domain Bacteria; phylum Margulisbacteria; class Marinamargulisbacteria; order UBA817; family CACECR01; genus CACECR01. Next base: position 13,898 of record CACECR010000018.1, read on the forward strand.
TAATTCGTTGATTCTCAAAATAGACTCCTTGATTTTTATCAATACGAACCACCACCCCAGGAACCTGCTGCTTCACAGACTTTGCCGACGGAAGATCCAAATTCATTCCTTGGTTTTTATCTAAAATAGTACTTGAAACTGCAAAAAAGATAAGTAGTATAAATACTACATCTAATAACGGAGCCATTTCAAAACGAATCGCACCATCACGACGAGTCCGACGCCTAGCCATCTTACGACTCGGTAGCTACCGAACAATACGGTGCTGAATACTCACACAGTTGGGTTAACACTCGCTCTAATTGATCTTGGCGTTTATCAATTAAACTAGATAATAACTGATAAGCAAAAATAAAGGGAATGGCCACCATCAAACCTAAAACAGTTGTTAATAAGGCCTCTGCAATACCCGCCGATAACATCGAAGCATCGCCTAATCCACCCCCTGAAATAACATTAAAGACATCCATCAGTCCCAGAACCGTCCCTAATAAGCCTAAAATGGGAGCCACCGTTATGATACTGGATAATAACGGTAAGTGTTGGTCAAGTTTGGCATCTAATTTCGCAAGAACCGAGTCGACGATACCTGAAATATCCTGAGAACCACGCTCATTGAGTGCCGATAAGACCGTCGCCATTGTCGAGGATAACAAATCGCCACGCTGTGCCATTAAACGTGCCGCCGCATCAACACCTTCAGACGCCACATGCTGTTTTAAACTCACTAAGTCTCGCGTCTTTGTTCGAACCGCTCGACACAATAAGACTTTTTGAACCACAACAAACGTCCCTACTATAGATAACGCAATTAATACAAATGCAACGGGCCCACCCTGCAACAACACTGAAATCATAAAAGACTCCTTACTATTTATTAAATTAAATTGAAATCAAACTATTATAGTATAGCATATCTTCACAACATTCGCACAAGATATGTGACGCTATCGAATGAAAAAATTCAAAAAGACTTCAGATTGTTAAAAAAATAAAATTTAATAAAAACTCAATAAAAATTAGATTTTTATCGATAGATATACTAGAGTGCCAAGCAAAAGGAACTTGAAAATGCCTAATGGTAACATAACAAATCGTCCAGGCAGACGACGACCACCTCCTACTCCTCCAGGATGGGGAAGTCATCATAATGGACATCACGGAAGAAAAGCTCCTCCTCCTCCTCCAGTAGGAAGTCCTCATAATGGACATCACGGAGGACTAGCAACTGATTATGATAGACCACCAAATCCTGCTCCAGCTGATTATGAGAGACCGCCAACTCCTGCTCCAGCTGATTATGAGAGACCGCCAACTCCTGCTCCAGAGGATTATGAGATGGGTCAAGGTCAAACGCCAACTCCTGCTGTAGCTACACCAATAAGACCTAAAGGACAGAGATCAAAAGTTTTACTTAAATCAAAAATTAATACAGAATTGAGAAAGAATACAACATACATTGCTAGAATAAATCGTCAAAATTGTGAAAAATTCTTAAGTGACAACATAGATATAAATTTTATGTTGAGAAGAGATCCTATAGGAGACAATAATGCAACCAAACTTACTGTAAAAACGGCTACAGGTTATGAGCATTATTTATTCGAAAATTTTGTGACGGCTACAGATGATGGTTATCAAGTAAGTATAATCCATCGTGATATCATCGGAAATGAATGTACAGAAACAATACACTATGGTAGACCTACTAATACAGAACCAGAAGCAATTCCCCCTATACGCGCACCTCGGCCACTTAACACATTTGCATTAGATCCAGCTACATTACAAGCTGAGCATCATCAAGCCGAAGATATTTTTGGAACTGGTGCGGTTATATATGAAACAAGTCGACAGAATCAAGGTTCAGAGACGCTCTATGCAACACAAGAAGATGCTGGAGTTTTATTAACACTCGAGAGAAACCCAAATAGTGTAATAACAATGACAAGGCAAGACTGTGAAGATTTTTTAAAAAGAAATGCCAATATCAATTATGTTTTTTGGAAACAACCCAACAAAGAAAAACTTAGAATTTCAGTAAAGGCAGAAAACCCTTTAACAGAAAACCCTTAACATAGTATTCCATTGCCTGAAACTCCTAAATTAACCGTAGCTGGTGATGAAATATTAATTGAGTCACTTGATCCTAAAAGAATAGTAATAACTGGATTAAAAATGGATGATGGGGAATATATACCCCTATTACTAGACTCAAACGCCTAATTCACCCCCCCTTACTCGCAAGCGTTAATAAAATGGATAAGCTCCATTAGGCGACCAAAGTTAAGTTTATTAAAACGAAACGAAAGTCGTGGCTTTTTCAAGAAATCACGGGTTCGAACTTCATCGTCATACGGCTGAACCGATCGAATAGTTCCTTCCTCAATAATATCTGAAAAGAGCTCATTAGCTTGTGCAATCTGATCATCTGAGATCATGGTATTTAAACGAAGCACTGTTTCTTTACCCACATATCGAAGCGAATGATACCGACTGTAAAATGTCGTAATTTCTTTCACGGCTTCTTCGGCAGTATGTACAATTTTAAAAAGTGCCATATCATCCGGCGAAATATATCCTCCAGGTAACATCACATCATGAAAAAACTGTATCCATTGATGCCAATAATCGTTATCTTTCTCTGCTAGTAATATAACGGGTCGAGGCACACTTTTACCGGTCTGAAGTAAGGTTAATACTTCATAGCCCTCATCTAAAGTGCCAAACCCACCCGGACATAAGACCGTTGCATCGGATTCTTTGACAAAGAATAGCTTACGCACAAAAAAGTAACGATACGAAATAAGTTTAGGATCATCAATAATATACTCGTTTGGATACTGTTCAAATGGTAGCTCTATGTTTACACCAAAGCTTTTTTCAGCTGTTGCCCCTTTATTACCAGCCGCCATAATGCCGCCCCCAGCTCCTGTAATCACCATAAAATCGTTATCTGCAATTTTTTTTGAGAAATTTTCCGCTAAGATAAACTCCGGGTGATCTTCTGGAAGACGCGCCGATCCAAAGACACAGACTTTTCGTGTTTTACGATACTTTGAAAACACTTCAAACGATCGTCTAAACTCTTTAATTGAGCGATTAAAGAGCTTCCAATCGCCCGAATTTAAATTGTTTTCTAGAGCAATCTTAGATAAATCATGAAAGGCCTCTTTCACAAAACGACCATTTTCCTTAGATCCTACTTTGGTCACTAAACGATCAATGGAATCGCGAGTATCTTCGTTAATCATACAGCCGCCACCGCTTCCACTTCAATCGAGACTCCTTTTGGAAGTTTCGATACTTCTACTAAAGCTCTTGCCGGTTTAGACTCGTTAAAAAACTCCGAATAAACCTCATTAATGGCATCAAACTGAGAAATATCAGCCACAAACACAGATACTTTAATCACTTGCTTGAGCGAAGAACCCGCCGCCTCTAAAACGGCCGATAAATTTGTTAAAACCTGACGTGTTTCAATTTGAATCGACTCCGTAATTAAGTCGCCCGATTCCGGATGAATGGCAATTTGACCCGAACAATACACCAGACCATTATAAACCACTGCCTGACTGTATGGCCCAACCGGCTCAGGAGCATTTTTTGTATAAATAATTTC
>CACECR010000019.1 GCA_902558105.1 uncultured Candidatus Marinamargulisbacteria bacterium
TTATTAGAGATTATGTTCATCAATCGATTCGTAAACAATTAGATCCTCCATATTCAGAACTTTTTATTGGCTTAATTTTTGGTCAATTTGGTGTTGAGTTGCCCGAATCGTTTACGTCACGATTTCGAACGGCTGGCCTAACACATTTATTAGTTGTTTCTGGGTCTCAAATTTCTTTAATTTCAGGTATCTTATTGGCGGTATTACGAGTGTTAAAAGCTAAAAAGGTTGTGGTGTTTAGCGTGATGATCGTGGTTCATAGTATGTTTTACATTATTACAGGTGGAGGGGCGTCTATTTTTAGGGCTATTGTAATGTTTGATTTTATGTTGCTAGTATCGTTTATGAAGCGAAACCCTCATTCTGTGCATGTGGCGATTCTTACGTTATTAGGAATGATGGTGATGAATCCACTTATCATTGAAGATTTGGGCGCTCAACTGTCATTTCTGGCTACTTTTTCATTAATTGCCGTGGCTCCAATCATAAGAGATCGTTTACCTGGGCGTTTTCCTGAAACGGTTCGTGAGATGATTTCCGTTTCATTAGCGCCATTTATAATGACAACCCCTTTAATTTGGTATTCTTTTCATTTAATATCGCCGTACTCAGTACTCGCCAATGCGGCCTTAATGTTTTTGGTGGAGTGGTTAGTGGTTTTAGGTTTTTTTACGACACTTGTTTCTGTAATATTACCTATACTAGCCACTCCATATTTTACCTTATGTTATTTTTCGATGCTTATCATTGATTCGGTTGCACTGCTAGTCCAATTCCTTCCGTTTTCTACGGTTTATATTCCTTCTCCTCCTGTTTGGGTTATAGGTATATATTATTTAATATTTTTACGTTGGTGCTATCCAGATTTAATTAGTTTTTCACCTTACATAAACTCATTGTTAAGATTTCGCATCTTAATGATGTTTTTTATGGGTTGTTTTTTGTGGTGGCGTTTTTCACCTATTCCATTGCAGGTTTGGTATTTGGATGTGGGGCAAGGTGATTGTATTTTAATTCGTACGCCGGGTCGTCGCCATATCTTAATCGATGCTGGGGTTAAACAGTATGATTATTTAACAGGTAAAGTGAGAAAAGATATGGGTAAGCGAGTGGTGGTACCCGTATTGAGATATTTAGGGATTTCTCATTTAGATGTAGTGGTTGTTTCTCATATGGATATGGATCATGTCGGTGGGCTACCAACGGTTTTAAAACATGTGTCAGTTGGGTTAGTGTTAGACGATGGGCTTTTTAAAAAACACTCTGAATATTCACAGACGATACAAGATCTGTCGTTAAATCGAGAAACGGTTCGTCGAGAGGATCGGATAGAACTTGAAAAAGACGTATCGATGTTTTTTTTGCATCCACCAGTTAACTTAGAGCGTTTGAGTAAAAATGACAGATCTCTTTCATTTATATTTAATTATAAAGGTGTTCGGTTCTTGTTTACAGGTGATTTAGAGTCGTCTCAAGAACAGGTTCTTGTGGATCGATATTCAGATTTTTTGGATGTAGATGTCTTGAAGGTGGGACATCATGGAAGTAAGACATCTTCGACTATTCCTTTTTTAAAGTCTTCGAGTCCATCTATTGCGATCATACAATGTGGAAAGCGTAATCGATATGGACACCCTAATTCGCGGATCTTGGAAAGATTTGAACAGTTATCGACGACTGTTTTTCGAAATGATTTACAGGGGGCCATTTTATTAGAAACGAATGGCGAATGGATTCGTGTATCTCCAAAGATAACAAATTAAGTTCTTTCACTTGTTCTAAGTTTGGATTTTACGTAAAATAGGAAATATGACACAACCATTAATTATTGCTGGCCGTGAGTGTCGCTCACGTTTGTTAATTGGAACGGGCAAATTTGCTTCGCCTCAACTGATGAAGGAATCGATTGAGGCATCGGGTTCGGATATTATTACGGTTGCATTAAGACGTGTTGATTTAGAGTCGGATCAAGATCCTTTTTTAGAAGTGATTTCACCCAAAGATTATGTGTTTTTACCAAATACATCGGGTGCCAGGACAGCCGAGGATGCGGTACGGTTAGCTCGGTTAGGAAAAGTATCTGGTGTTTCCAATTGGGTAAAATTAGAGTTAACACCAGAGCCGGACTATTTGCTTCCAGATCCGATTGAAACACTTAAAGCTACAGAGCAGTTGGTTAAAGAAGGGTTTGTTGTTCTTCCTTATATTAATGCGGATCCAATTCTTGCAAAGAGGCTTGAAGAGGTAGGTGCGGCCACGGTGATGCCTCTTGCGGCACCGATTGGTACTAATTTAGGTATTAGGGCCAAAGAAATGATTGAAATTATTATTGAGCAATCTACAGTTCCTGTGGTTGTGGATGCTGGTTTAGGACGTCCTTCCCATGCCGCTGAAGCGATGGAAATGGGAGCAGATGCTGTTTTGGTTAATACAGCGATTGCAACGGCTGGAGACCCTGTTGCATATGCAACGGCATTTAAACTTGCAGTTGAGTCTGGACGAATGGCCTATGAAGCTGGTGCTCCTGGTACACAAGTTCAGGCGGTTGCATCATCACCTTTAACAGGTTTTTTAAACGCATGACCTTTACAGACTATTTTCATAGTTTAGACTTAAATAATTTAGTTAAACGATCGGAATCTATCTCACAAGCTGAGTGTGAGCGACTTTTAAATAAACCAAAATTACAGTTATCTGATTTTCCTGTACTGTTATCTCCTAATATGCAGTCATACTTGGAACCATTGGCACAACGAGCGCAAGCGATTACGATTCAACGTTTTGGAAAGACGATGTCGTTGTTTGCGCCAATGTACTTATCAAATTGGTGTTATAACCGTTGTACGTATTGTGGGTTTAGTATGGAATTGGATTACGAGCGTGTGGTTTTGTCAGATGAGGAGATACTTAAAGAGGCCAAGGCGTTGTCGTCAACTGGGATTCAGCATGTTTTATTGTTAACAGGTGAAGCTCCGGATAAGGCTGGTGTGGATTATATAGAGCATGCCGTACGTTTAATTAAGCCGTACTTTTCGTCGATTGGGATTGAAATTCAACCTCTTAAAACAGTGGAATATCAACGACTCATTAAAGCTGGCGTCGATACGCTTACAGTATATCAAGAAACGTATCACAAAGAATCCTACATGATATATCATTTATCTGGTAAAAAAAGTCGTTTTGATCATCGTTTAGAAACTTTAGATAGGGGTGGGGAAGCGGGCTTTCATCGCTTGAATTTAGGTGCCTTGCTTGGCTTATATGAATGGCGTTACGAAGCATTGGCTATTGCTCATCATATTGATTACTTGAAAAAAAGATATTGGAAAAGTAAATTTGGCATTTCGTTTCCACGAATCAAATCATTTGTGGGTCAGTTTGATGTTCAGTACCCTATATCTGATAAAGAACTGGTGCAGTATATTTGTGCGTTTCGTTTGTTGTTTCCTGATTTAGGCATTTCTTTATCGACTCGTGAGTCTGAAACTTTACGGAACCAGTTGATTCATTTGGGTATTACGTCAATGAGTGCTGGGTCACATACGGAACCTGGGGGATATAGTGGATCAGATGCTACTTGCCAGTTTGATATTTCCGATGAGCGATCAGTTGAAGACGTATGTCAGTATTTGCATACACAAGGATTTGATCCTATGCTGAAGGATTGGGACCTTCAGCTAGTTTCTGATTAATTATCTATTTAAAACGTAGTGAGTACTTCTACCGCTTCCTTGAGATCGTATTAATCCGTACTGTAACATTTCTGTTAACTCGATGTGAGCTGTCTTATGAGAAACTTCCCCAATTTTTCTATAAATCTTATTTTTAATAGTATTATTTTTCTTTAAGTATTTAAGAGCTTTTCGTTGACGCTTGTTAAGATGAATAATGAATTCTTCAAGTGTTTCTAAAGTAGCTTGAGGATGTGGAATCTGAGGAAAGTTAGACTCACTAGAATTATAAGCTGTATTTACATTGAATGAAGAAGAACTTTCTTTTTGAAGAACTTGAAATGTACTTTCCGCAGCTATAATATCAGTTTCATTATGCTCGATTTCATGCTCTGTTTTTTCATTAATTATTCCTTTATCTTCATTTAAAGTACCTGTTTCATTTGAAATAAAAGTTTCAGAGATGTTTTGGGCTTTCTCTTCATTTATAGGTTCATTAATTGGTTGAACTTCTTCATCTGCTGGACGATTTATATGTCGTTGTTCATGCCTCATAAGCTCTTCTTCTTCAGCACTTGCTGTAAATAGGTTGTCATTTTTAAAAATATAGCAAGTATCTTTATAGTAAATAGGCCGATCCTCAGATTTAATTATGTGTAGAACACTAATTGTTTTTGAATTTCTTTCTACTTCAAAGTATTTTAAATTTACTTTACTAGAAAAAAATGATCCTAATGTGTCTTCTATTAACCCTTCGCTAATATTAGACCCTCTTAAATGAACGTTCTTAAAATCCATACCAATACAAATAATGCCACCGATAGTATTTGCCATTCCAGACATAATTGGACCTAAGTCATCCAATTTATAAACTGTTGAAAAAAATACGTGATTTTCACGTTTAGGATTATGATCCTGATAAAGTTGAATTAATGTTTCCCAATTCATAATACTGCACTCCCTTTCAGTATTCCCATATTATCACATTAATCATAACCTATTTAAAATTACGAATTCAAGTTTTTTGATTAATTTATGATACTTAACTTCTTTTAATTACTATCGATAAAATTAATGGTGGTTATTATGTTAAAATTATTTAAAACTAAATTATTCATTCCTTTATTTCTTTTTATCAGTTTATCTTGTTTGTTTTCTTGTGGTGGGAGTGGTGGTAGTACCTCTGCTATTTCATCTGACGAAATTACATCTATTAATAATGTATCTTTAGCTGGAACCGTAAAGGTGCCTAGTTCAGCTAGTAACAATATGATTTCATTATCCGCTAGCACCTTAAGTGAAGTGGTATTACCTAATGCGACGGTATGTTTATACGATTTAATGGGAAATAATTATGTAGGTACAGATTACAGTACTCCTTTATGTACCACTACAAATGATAAAGGTCAGTACCAATTAAATATTAAACATTTGGTAAATTCTGGTATTTCTTTAGATATTGTTGAAATAAGAGTTGTTACTTCCAATAATGGCAACAATATCTTAACACTAGCGGCTGGCGATAATTCGCAGTCACTTCGTTTGGTCATGCGTTCGTTAATTGCCTCATCTTCATTTGAGGGAGCTCATGATATTGACATTGAAAGTACTACACGTTCCAAAACGATCTTTGCGTTAATGTATCGGAATGGTTTAGATCGAGAAAACCTAAATAGTGTTCATTCAGTTTCGCCTGTTGGTGACTCAATTTATCAACCTATTAGTAAAATTATGGCCCAAGTATCTGAAACAGATTTTAGTAATTATAGCCTTAATTCTATCTATGAAAGTACTTATTCTGAGCAATATACTGATGCTGCGGAGTATCTTACAGTAGACCTTATGAACTATGCTGATCAAACTTTAGGAGAGGTAGCAAACACTGTTTATGCAAACTTTGATGGCAATTTGGTTTTTGGTCAATGGGATTCAATTGAAGTTCAATTACCCATTATTGGAATCGATGCTAATTTAACTCTTGGCCAGGGGGTTGATATTGCGTCAAATTTAACACTTCCCAAACAAGTCAGTTTAGGATTTGAATTTGATATGTGTGAGTTAAATAGTAATGCTGCATTTAATAACGTTGCCAATGCTAAGTTGCTTGATGTTGAAGTGGGGAATTGTCAGACTTCATCTATTGATCTTAACTTTACATTTACAGATCATGGTTATCAATCCGATGATTTATGTGATCTTGTTGATAAATTTGGGATTGATAGTTTCTTATTTGATCATTTAGTGTGTCCATTACCTCAATGTGTTTTAAATGCCTTTCAAGAACAATGTATTCCTAAGCTTTTTTATGAAGCAAGTATGGAAATGATTCGTTTTGAGTCAGATGATGTGTCTTGTGTAAATGAGTATTTTTGTGAGGATGTCGTTTTTGATAGTGGTGATTGTTTGGAGGGTACGGATTGTACAATTTTTACCCAATACGATCCCAACTATGTAGATACTCAAGATTCATCTAATTGCTTTACAGAAGATGAAAGTGGTGGATGGGTGATGAAAGATAACCCGCCACCATTTTGCTACAATACAACAGAGTTTGAGGTTTATGATCTTGAATATAATTCTTCGACTATGTTTTTTGATCCACTTGTGGATTGTTATACCTATCAAAATGGTTCGTATACTTTAAAAAAATCTTTCTCGCGCGAATTTTCGTCTTGGTGTAATGATATGGTAACGTATGACAATTTACCAGTTCAGTTTGACCTGTCTAGTCCAGATCACTTGTCCAAAGTGTGTACCTACTATTACGGATACGATCAACAGAGTCGTTCTGATTTTTTCTATCCTGGAATGCCCCTGGGATGTTTCTTATTAAGTTATGAGTATTTAAATAAACCGATGTTTGATGTTTTATCTTATTGTTATGATAAAAGATCGGCTAATTTATATCAGTTAAAAACTGAATTTCCATCGTCTCTTGAAGGGTTTGATCAGCTCTATGTTAATAAATATTGTTCAATAATGCCTGGAGGCTCATCATCTATATCTGCATCTGATAATGATTTTGTTAATACCGTTTGTCCGTTTTATATTTCTCAGAACGAGGATCGAAGTATTAATTATGATACGGCTAAGTTGCCAAAGGCTTGTAAAAACTATATTCAAGAAATTGAATCTTTATTTTCAGACTATTCGTCAATGGTTAATTCTGAACTATTTGATTTAACAGAGTTTTCAGAGTTAGAGTCTTATTTTCAACCCCATAATTGCTATGATGAAGATGGAAATATCATTCCGATTGAGTCCGCAGATGAACGATATGTAGAAACAATGCGGGGTGATGAAACTTATTACTTCTGTGATATGTATCCTAGCCATATCTCTGCTTATGAAAATAAGGCCTTAGCATTTACCATGTGTATGTCATATTGGGATTATGACTCGAACTTATTCGGCACTATTCCAGATTCTATGGCCGCTTATTGTGATGAAGAAATTGCATCTATGTATTCTCAAGGTTCTTTTGACGAATATTATTGTGCGTATGATATTTACCCTCAACCACAGTATGATGAAGAGTGTAATGTGATATTTAAGTATGTTACTTCAGAACGGGAGGAATGTGCTGAATATTATGTAGGACTTGATAATATTGAACTATATGTTAGTGATAATGGATTAGAAAATGATCTTAACGGTGCACGTGATATTGTTCAAAATGAAAATTACAATAGATGCACATTGGACATTGACTTAGCACTTTTTGAAATAAACTTGTTGAATTAGAACCTAGTCGCTGTTTAAGGGTTAAAGAAGAATTTGTTCTTATTGAACACGATGATCAAGATTTTGCAGAAGGTGTTACTGTTCCTATTGAACAAAATGTTCAAGATTTTGTAGAAGGGAATGTTGTTCTTACTGAACTTGTAGATGTTTTTGATGAATGTTTGAAGCCATCATTTTTATATAAGATTGTACCTGATACTTTCATTACAGAATATTCATGTGAAGAAAATCTATTAGTCTTTGACTGTTCGACTAATGATTATTTAACTTGTTTGGAAGATGTCATTCAAAAATGTAATAACCAACAGGAGTGTGTTGCTTTTTCAGTACGAAAAGACATTGCTACAGGGGATGACTATAGTTTTTATTTTGATAGCACCTGTCTTGTGTCGGAATCTGATGAAGGTTGGAATTTATATAAAAAATCGATTAGATTAGCCATATGACTCTTAGTAATATTTAAATTTTTTTAGAATGATGTTGATTTACCACGCTTTTTTTAAGATGGTAGTTGACTCTAGAAAGTCTTGCCGTTACATTAATGTAATGAACATTCTTTTAATTGGATCAGGTGGTAGAGAGCATAGCATTGCACGTGCTATTACAGCTACCTCAACGTATCAAAAAATGTATTGTGCTCCAGGGAATCCTGGATCAGCTCAGTACTGTGAAAATGTAGCTATTAGTGATTCGGATATTTCTGGATTAATTTCTTTTGCCAAAGAAAAGGCTATCGATTTAACCATTGTAGGCCCAGAAGCGCCCTTAGCTTTAGGTATTGTGGATCAATTTGAAAATGAAGGTTTAGCGATTGTTGGACCATGTCAGGCGGCGGCACAAATGGAAAGCTCTAAAGCCTGGGCCAAAGCATTTATGAAAGAATTCAATATTCCAACGGCTTCATATGAAGTATTTGAAACCTATGATTCGGCCGTGGATTATGTCACTAACACCACATTTCCTACGGTTATTAAAGCCGATGGGTTAGCGGCGGGAAAAGGCGTTACCGTTTGTTTTAATTTAGAAGAGGCCATACAAACCTTAAAGGATATGATGCAAGATAAAATATTTGCAGACGCTGGCTCCCGAGTTGTTATTGAATCCTTTTTAAAAGGTGAAGAGGCTTCGATTCTTGCGTTTACGGATGGTGATACGATACTTCCATTAGAATCTGCACAAGATCATAAACCTGTGTTTGATGGGGATAAAGGCCCAAATACAGGTGGTATGGGAGCGTATTCTCCAGCACCAATTGTCACTCCAGAGGTGTCTCAAAAAGTTCAGAAAGATATTTTGATGCCACTTTTAAATGGAATGAAATCGAGAGGGATCAAACTAAAAGGGATTGTTTACGCGGGATTAATGATTGATAACGGAGAACCGTCGGTTGTTGAGTTTAATATGCGATTTGGTGATCCGGAAACGCAAGTTGTTTTGCCTCGATTAAAGACTAATTTGCTTGAGGTCTTTAATGCTATTGTTGACAATCGGTTAAATAAAATTAATTTAGAATGGCATAATTTTTCGGCCGTTTGTGTTGTAATGGCGTCTAAGGGTTACCCAGCATCCTCATCTAAGGGAGATGTTATTAGTGGCGTATCGTCATTAGACACTTCAGAGACGCAATTTGTGATTCAAGCGGGTACAAAACAAGATTCTGCGCAATTGCTTACAAATGGTGGCCGTGTGTTAGGTGTTGTCGGAACTGGTGGGTCAATTGAAGCGGCTATACAGTCATCTTATCAGGCGGTAGAGCTTATTCAGTTTGAGGGAGCTCATTATCGTAAGGATATTGGTGCGAAAGCTGTAAAAGTTCAATGATTGAATCTGCGTTATTTAAAAATGCGTCACTTGTATTGCCTAATGGTATAAAAGAAGGCGATATATTTATTCAAAACGGTAAGATCCATAGTATAGGCCCATCGTTATCACATTCAGCTGAACTCGAGATAGATGCTAAAGGCTTAGTCATTATGCCAGGTATGATCGATTCTCATGTTCATTTTAGAGAACCGGGGCCTACGTATAAAGAAACGATAGAATCTGGGTCAAGAGCTGCTGTTTCTGGGGGTGTAACGTCGTTTTTTGAAATGCCGAATACGAATCCTTCGACTACAACATTAGAAGAAATGGCTAATAAAAAACAGATTGCATCACAAACATCATTAGCTAATTATGCATTTTATATCGGCGCGACTCCGGATAATTTAGAGGTGTTAAATACCGTTGAAAATGTACCGGGTATCAAAATTTATGTTGGATCTTCAACAGGTAGTTTGTTGGTTGCGGATAGGGAGCAATTAATTCCAATCTTTGAAAATGGAGACCGAATTATTTCCGTTCACTCAGAAGATGAGCAAATGGTGCAAGATGCAACCCAACAGTTTGCTGATTCTACAACTCCATCTGATCATTACCGAATTCGCTCAACTGAGGCGGCGATTAAATGTACTAAAATGTTACATGGTTTGGCTAATGACTACAAACGTCGCTTGCATATTCTTCATCTCACAACAGCGGACGAAGTGTGTTTTTTGCGTGAAAATCCATCGTCTTATGTGACGTCTGAAGTCTGTCCTCATCACTTGTCGTTATACGGACCAGATGCTTATGATAGGTTGGGTAATTTAGTAAAAGTAAATCCTCCAATACGTGAAAAACATCATACAGATGAGCTGTGGAAAGGGTTGTTGGATGGAACGATTGATTGTATCGGTTCTGATCATGCGCCACATACTTTGGAAGATAAAGATAAGCCGTTTATGCAAGCTCCATCAGGTATGCCATTAGTAGAGTTGTCTGTTCGATTATTGTTACATTATATGAATCAAGGTCGTTTTACGTTGTCCCAATTATCACATTGGATATCGGCTAAACCGGCACAGTTATTTGGAATTCATTCTAAAGGAGTTTTGAAAGAAGGTTTCGATGCCGATTTGTGTATCGTTGATACGAATGCTACTTACACCGTGTCACGTTCATCAGTTGTTAGTAAGGCTGGTTGGTCTGCGTTTGAAGGATCGGAGCTTAAAGGAAACGTCGTAATGACCATCGTGAATGGTCAATTAGTGTATCGAGAAGGTGACATTTTAGAGTCTGTTAAAGGTCAAGAAATTCGGTTTAATTAACTGTTTTGATATTTCTTTTTGATATAGTTTTCAAGGATATCAATAAACTCTTCACGAATATTGTCGCCTCGTAATGTGGTGGATAGTGATCCATCAATATACACGGGTGCAGTTGGTTCTTCACGCATTCCTGGAAGACTGATTCCGATGTCGGCATATTTACTTTCTCCAGGTCCATTAACCACACAGCCCATCACGGCCACTTTCAATGTTTCAACACCTGGGTATATCGTTCGCCATTCAGCAATTTTTTTTCCAATATGGTCGTTCACATCTTTTGTGAGGTGAACAAAGTAATCACTGTCGGTTCGTCCGCAGCCAGGGCAGCTGGTAACAGAAGGGCGAAAGTATCTAAATCCCATAGACTGCAGTAAATGAAGGCAGTTTTCTACCTCTCGACTTCGTGCAATACCTGGTTCTGGTGTTAATGAAATACGAATGGTATCACCAATTCCTTGTTGTAGTAAAACGGATAAGGCTGCAGAACTAGCCGTAATTCCTTTTACACCAGCACCCGCTTCCGTCAGTCCAAGGTGTAACACATTGTCACATTCTTTAGCTAATCGTTGATAAACATTAATCATTTCTTGAACTTCACTCATTTTGACACTGACGATAATTTTATCTTCTTTTAAGCCTAGTTTAGTGGATAGTTCAATGCTTTGCATGGCGCTTTTGACCATGGCATCAATTACAACTGCATTAAATGGTTTGGGTGATGATAACGCGGCATTTTGATCCATCATTGAGGTGAATAATTCTTGATCTAAAGATCCCCAATTGACGCCAATTCTAACGGGTTTATCAAATGTTTTAGCCACATCAATCATGGCTTGAAAATTATCGTCTTTTTTATTTCCTTTTCCAACATTTCCAGGGTTAATTCTATACTTTGCAAGTAATTTGGCGCTATCTGGATATTTCGTAAGTAGGATATGACCGTTGTAATGAAAGTCTCCAATAATGGGTGTTGTGTATCCATCGCTTCTTAATTGCGTAATGATGTCTTTAACTGCGATCATGGCATCTGCATCATTAACCGTAATTCTCACAAGTTCTGAGCCAGCATCAGCTAGCTCTTTGATTTGGGTAATGGTTTCTTTTACTTTCATTGTCGGTGTATTTGTCATGGATTGGACAACAATTGGGTGGTCAGATCCCATCCATATATTTCCGATTTGAGTATTGTAGGCTGTTTTTCGTCTTTTGATTTCAATCATTTGAGATTCCATTTTTATCATTTAATATTTTATCATTCTAAAGAAAAATTGGCTATTTTAAATGATAGTATCGTTAAGTAATGATTTGTTAAAACTTTTTCAATAGGTTACACTTATAAAAGTAATAATTAGGCTCAAACATTTATGCTAAAAGAAATTCATCTTGCCCATACTCAAGGTTTTTGTGCCGGTGTTTCCTCTGCAATCGATATTGTTGAACTTTGTTTGGAAAAGTATGGCACTCCATTGTATGTGCGTCATGCTATTGTCCATAATACCTCTATTATTAAAGATTTTGAAACTAGGGGAGTCGTTTTTATAGAAAATTTAGACGATGTTCCAGATGATCAAGTGGTTGTTTTTAGTGCTCATGGAACGGCCCCCGATGTATTTGAAGCTGCTCGTAAGCGAGGATTGCACATTATTGATGCTACGTGTCCATTAGTGACAAAAGTACATCGTCAAGCTAGACGATATTCTCAACGAGAGGTGCCAACGATTCTTATTGGTCATCGTGGTCACCAAGAATTAATCGGAACTTCTGGGTATGTAAATAATGAATTACTGTATGTAGTTGAAGATTTAGATGATGTTGAAGAATTAGATATTGATCCTAATTTAGAGATTGCGGTTTTAACCCAAACAACGTTATCTGTAACAGATACATCGCATTTAATTAATCGTTTAAAAGAACGCTTTCCAAATTTGATTACAGGAAAGAAAGAAGATATTTGTTATGCTACTCAAAATCGTCAAGATGCAGTTAAGGAATTGACTAAGTTTTGTGATATGGTGGTTATTTGTGGGTCTCCTAATAGTTCGAATAGTAATCGTTTACGAGAAACAGCTGAAGCTGAAGGCGTGGATAGTTATATTGTAGATTTTGCCTCTGAATTTGATTTAGATCTTCTTAAAGGGAAGAAAATATTGGGAATTTCTTCTGGTGCCTCGGTTCCAGCCTCTATTGTAACTGATTTGACGAGCCGAATTTCCAATATGTATCCAGACGCAAAAGTTGTTCAAAAAGAAAGTATTGAAAAGGGTATTGAATTTCCATTGCCAAAAGAACTTGAAGACTTTAAGAGCCAGCAATATGGAGTTTCTTCTTGAGTTCTACTTTATTTCTAATTGATGCATTTTCGATTGCCTATCGAGCATTTTACTCGTATCCTCCGCACTTAAGTTTGGAAGATGGAACTCCTGCGAATGCTATTTATGGATTTGTGTCATTAATTTTTAAATCATTAGACATGTTTAAGCCAGAGTATGTCTGTGTTTGTTTTGATCGAAAAGAGCCCACATTTAGACATGATTTGTACAAAGATTATAAGGGGCACCGGCCACCACCTCCCGAAGAGTTTGTTGCTCAAATTCCTTATTTTCGACAAGTTTTAGATGAACTAGGTATATCTTGGGTTGATTCAGTTGGTTATGAAGCTGATGATATTATTGGTACCTTATCTGTACAGGCAACCACAGATGCTATTTCTACGATTATCATGACGGGTGATCATGATGCACTGCAATTAGTCAATGAGTCTGTGTCTGTTATTATGAATAAAAAAGGGGTGTCTGAATTCATTCGGTATACACCTGAACTTGTTACGGATAAGTATTCGTTTGGTCCTGATAAAATTGTTGATTTTAAAGCATTGAAAGGTGATGCCTCTGATAATATTCCCGGTGTTAAAGGAGTAGGAGACAAAACGGCCACTAAATTATTGTTAGAGTATAATGATTTAGAAGGGATTTATTCACACCTAGACTCCATTAGCTCCAAAAGTGTTCAAAATAAACTTTCAACTTCAAAAGAAGATGCGTTTTTATCAAGAGAGCTTGCCGCTATTAATTGTGAGGTTCCATTAGATCAACCCATTCATAACTTTCAGTTTCAACCTGATTGGGATGTCATTACAAATGTATTTAAAAATTACCAATTTAATAGTTTGATGTCTAAATATAAGTCATATGCGCAAAATAGTGAGACTAAACTTGAATCTACTATTAATAGTGATGAGCCGTCTATACAATTACCTGTTGAGGGGATGTATCAATTGATTGAGACTGTCGAAGATCTCAACTTACTACTGCCAATAATGAATCATGGCTTTGCTATTGATTTAGAAACTACAAGTTTGACTCCACATTCAGCTCAGATTGTAGGTATTGCGGTGGCGATGTCAGAACGTAAAGCTTATTACATACCTTTAAATCATTTTTTAAAAGAAGATACTGGTGAAAGTTCTCTTCCGATGTTTGGTTCGCAAACTGTGGCCCAAGTTGAGTTGCCTCTAAATCCTATACTAGATTGGTTTAAACCATTATTAGAAGATCCAAATATATTAAAAATTACTCATAACGGGAAGTATGAACTTCAAATTTTTAAACGTTATGGTATTCATGGGCAAGGTTTTGACTTTGATACATTAATTGCGGCTTATTTACTTGATCCTGGATCAAGACTTGGATTAAAAGAATTGGTAAAGTTACATTTTGATTTTGAGATGCAGCCGTTTGAGTCATTAGTTTCTAAGAATGCTCCTTATCAACGGTTTCAAGATGTTCCAGAAAAAAAAGCCTTATCTTATGCGGCGGCAGATGCTGATTTTACGTATCGATTAATGACATTATTTAAACCTAAGATTGATTCTACATTTAAAGATATTTTTACTAATTTAGAAATGCCTTTGATGGCTGTGTTAGCTGATATGGAATTTGATGGAGTGTCGATTGATACGGTGTTTTTACACGAATTAAAGTGTAAATTTGAAATAGAAAAAGAATCCATTGAGTCGGATATTGTTTCTGAAGCTGGAGAGTCGTTTAATATTAATTCACCTAAACAATTGTCTGATATTTTATTTAATAAGATGCAGATGCCTGTAATTAAAAAAAATAAGTCTGGACCTTCTACCGATTCGTCTGTATTAGAAAAGTTATCAAAAGACTTTCCGTTTGTTGCGAAAGTTTTAGATTATCGACATTATGCGAAGCTTTTAAGTACTTATGTGACAGCGCTACCAGAATTAGTCCATCATTCTACACAAAAGGTACATGCTCAGTTTAATCAAACGGTTACGGCTACAGGACGATTATCTTCTTCGAATCCGAATTTGCAAAATATTCCTATTCGTACTAAGGATGGTATTCAAGTTAGAAAAGGATTTGTGTCTAGTTTTAAAAATGGGTCTATTATTTCCGCTGATTATTCTCAAGTTGAGCTGAGAGTTCTCGCTCATATGGCGGATGACCCAAATATGATTGCATCGTTTAAAAATGGTTTAGATATTCATCAGTCTACAGCCGCATTGGTGTTTGATGTTGATTATGATGAGGTTACCAAAGAGCAGCGGTATCAGGCTAAAACAGTGAATTTTGGTATTACGTATGGTCAGTCTGCATTTGCCTTGGCGGATCAACTACAAATTTCTCGTCCAGAAGCGAAGCATATTATTGATACGTATTACTTGAACTTTCCAACGATTCGTCAGTTTATTGATTCCACTGTTCAGTTTGCGTTTCAAAATGGGTATGTAGAAACTGCATTTGGTCGTCGTCGATATATACCAGAACTTAACTCTTCTAATAAAATGCTTCAGAATTCTGCTCAACGCATGGCCGTTAATACTAGAGTGCAAGGTACAGCTGCTGATATTATCAAAATGGCTATGATTGATATTCAAGATCGTCTTAAACAAGATGATTTTCAATCTAAAATGATTATTCAAGTACATGATGAGCTTGTTTTTGATGTTAAAGAAGATGATCTATCTAAGCTTGAAGACTTAGTGTTAGACTCCATGGAATCAGTAGTTGACTTTTCCGTTCCGTTAAAAGTAGACTTGTCTGTTGCCCAAAATTGGATGGATTGCGAACTTAATTAGAGACAGTCGCTACAAGTTCCATAAATATGTAAAGATCGGTATTCAGGTTTGAATCCTATTGTTTCACAATATTCATTGATATAGTTTTCAATTCTATCACTTTCAATTTCAAATATTTTACCACAAGAATTGCAGATAATATGATCATGATGTTTGTTTGTAAAATTATGCTCATAATATACTTTTCCATCATTAGTGGTTATTTTTTGAATGAAGCCTTCTTTTAAAAGCCCTTTCATCACTCTGTATACCGTGGCTCTGGATCCTTTACTATCTTTTTTTCGGATTTCATTAATGAAATCTTCAATATCAAAATGACTTCTTAGCTTACTAAGTTCGGTGATTATTGTACGTTTTTGTTGCGTATCTCTACCACCTGTTCTTTTAAGATATTCTTTATAAATTTTTTCAGCTTTACTCATTATTTTCCTCATTTATCAGATGTGCCATTAGGGCGTCTTCTTCAATGATATGTTGTATAAGTGTGTCAAGGAAACTACGTATTTGAAAAACAATATGTGTGGTATGACATTTTTGTTTATGCAATTGATTGATTTCATTAAATCTACGTTTAAAGTAGGCATGTTCGTTTTGGTGAATGCTTAGTCGATCAAAGTTTTCTTTAGCCATCAAGGTTTCTTCTTCTTGAAAATGATCTTTAACATAGTGACTTAGAAAATCAATAATACTTTCTAAATATTGTGGATCATTTTCACTGATCGCTAAATCTAATTTTTGATCTAACTCAAATACTTCATCATGGTGATGGTCAATAGATTTATGGCCTAAAACGATTTTATTTTTCATAATTTAAATTTTATCATATCGTGAAAATATACCAAAGTGTTTCATCTACCAATAAAAAGCAAAGTCAGGTAAGAATCTACTACAGTTTTTTTATTAGTTAAACGATAATATACTCGTAGAGTATTAAAGCTCTGACATTAAAAGTATGATAAATAAGGATATTATTATGGCACCCTCTCAACTAGGCAGTACTCCAATTCATAGAGATTACACACCACCAACAGAAAAAACATCAGGAAGACAATCACATACTGGAAGTTCTACAAAGGTAACTAATGAACAAGCCGCAAAACTGAATGATTTTTTAAGACAAACGCAGTACACAGATATTACTGTTAATAAAGGCGATGACATTTCTACAAAATCTGTCAAACTACAAAATGGTGCTACTCCATATGAAATAAAAGCCGCTTTAAAGTATGCTGTTGATAACGATAATCGAGATATGGTTCAACTATTATGTAGAGAGAAGGTTGTCAATCAACAAGGAATAAACGCCGCTTTAATTCATGCTGTCGATAAAGATAATCTAGATATGGTTCAACTATTATGTGAAGAGAATCGTGCCGGTCCAGAAGTAATAAACAATACATTATTGTGGGCAATTATGAATGCCAAACCTGAGATGGTTAAATTATTATGCGGAGATAATGGTGCCGATCCAGATGGAAAAGCCTTAGCTTTAATGGCGGCTGTT
>CACECR010000020.1 GCA_902558105.1 uncultured Candidatus Marinamargulisbacteria bacterium
CTCTAACTTTAATCACACCTTCAACAGATCGAATAGAGTCAAGAGTTCCGTTAACTAAAGGGCCATCAAAATCAATAATATTGTAGGCATAGTCACCTTTACTCTTATTCGTCATTTCTAAAATATTCATGTTATGTTCAGCTAACAAAGAAGAGACATTACCAATGATATTTGGAACATTCTTATTAACAACAACCAATCGTGTAGAACCAGAAATACGATCCATATGACAATCAGGAAAGTTAACAGAATTTCTAATATTACCATTCACAATAAAATCTTTTAATTGATTTGCAATCATTACGGCACAGTTTTCTTCAGCTTCAGCTGTAGATGCGCCAAGATGAGGTATTGCTATAACACGATCATTACCTAACAGATCATCAGTAGGGAAATCAGTAACATACCTAGAAATTGATCCAGAATTTAACGATTCTAATAAAGAAGCATCATCAACTAATGCATCACGAGAAAAGTTTAATAAAACAGCTCCAGGCTTAATATTATCAATACGATCTTTATTTAGAAAGGACTTAGTTTGATCAGAATATGGTACATGGACTGTAATAAAGTCAGATGTTTTAAGCATTCTTTCTAAACTTGGTGCTGGCTTAACAGAACTTGAAAGCTCCCAGGCACGATTAACAGATAAGTAAGGATCATAACCTTCGACTTCCATACCTAATTCAACGGCTGCATTTGCTACCATCAATCCTATAGCTCCAAGTCCAAGAACACCTAACTTCTTACCTTTAAGTTCATATCCCACAAATTGAGACTTATTTTTTTCAACAGATGGACCAACATCTTCACCTTGACCTTTTAACGTATTAGCAAAGGACAATGCAGGTACAACATTTCTTGCCGCAATTAACATCCCTAATATCACTAATTCTTTTACAGCATTAGCATTAGCACCAGGTGTGTTAAATACAACAATCCCTTCATCAGAACATCGACTTACTGGAATATTATTAACACCAGCACCAGCACGACCAATAGCCATCGTAGAATCAGTAAAAACTTCATCATGAAGCTTTTGGCTTCTTAATACAATGGCATCAGGTTCAGAAAACTCAGATGATACCTCAAATGTATCATTATCAAATAAATCTAAACCTTTTGAAGAAATTTTATTATAAGTCTTAATTTTAAACATAGATACATTAACGCTTTCTGTATTGAGGGGCTTTACGTGCACCACGCTTACCGTACTTCTTGCGTTCTTTCTCACGCATATCACGGGTAAGGAAAGAGTTTTCACGTAATGGCTTTCTAAAATCTTCACTCATTGAAAGTATAGCTCTGGCTAGACCCATTTTACAAGCATCAGCTTGTCCAGATAAACCACCACCTAATACTGTAAATTTAACATCATATTTATCTTTAAGTTCTAATTTAACCAATGGCATTAGTGCTTTATCAACTAGAACATCGCGATTTAAATACTCTTTTGCATCTAGGTTATTGATTTTAACTTTACCAGATCCAGGAAATAACCAAACCTTAGCAATTGAAGATTTACGACGACCAGTTCCATAAGTATAATTTTCAGGAACTTTTAGTCCTTCTGATTTACGTTTAACACTTAACTTTTTGCGTCTTAATTCAACTTTTTTACTCAAAACTTTAGAAACAGATTTAGTAGAAGTTGCTTCAGGTGTCTTTTTTACAGCTTTTTTTGCAGTTTTTTTAGTTTCGGTGGCTTTTTTAGTTGTTTTTGTAGTCGCTTTTTTTGCTGTAGTTTTCTTAGCAGCTGTTTCCTTTTTAGGCTTAGCCTTAGCGCTTGTTTTTTTTGTATCTTTTTCTTTAGAATCTGCCATAAGTATCTCCTTTAACTATTTAAATCTAAAGCTACTGGGTTTTGTGCTTCATGTTTATGCTCAGAACCAGCATAAACTTTTAATTTGGTAAGTAACTGGCTTCCTAGTTTATTATGAGGAAGCATTCCCTTTACTGCATTCATAATAATGCGCTCAGGGAATTTAGCACGGACTTCTTTAACCTGAGCAGAGCGATATCCACCAGGAAATCCAGAATGACGATGATAACGTTTTTGAGTTTCTTTTTTACCAGTTAAAACAACTTTATCAGCATTAATAACAACAACAAAGTCACCTGCATCCGTTGATGGTGTAAAAGTTGGTTTATTTTTACCACGTAAGACATCTGCTATCTTAGTAGCCAAACGACCTAATGTTTGATTATCAGCATCAACTAATACCCAATTACGATCAACTTCATTAGGTTTAGCGTGAAATGTTTTTTGTAAACGTTTACTAGTCATAGTGTACTCCTTTATTTAATAGTTGACTTGAGATAGACACAGTCCAAGAGACGGTATCGTTTGGAAATGATGTGTTCTATCACCGTCCGTTACTATTTGTTTGAATTGTTGTTCAGAAAGTGAACCATTACAAACGGCGAAAATAGCACCCAAAATGTTTCGAACCATCTTATATAAAAAGCTATTTCCTATAATAACTACCTCATAATACCTATATGAGGCGGAATTGACAAGATCTAAAATTTCCTTTTCCTCCGCAGAAAAATGATACAGTGTTCGAAATGTTGTATCAGGAGTAGAACCTTTACAGGAAAAACCCTTAAAATCATGTGTACCCAGCAAATACTTTCCAAGATAATTCACATAAGAAATATCAAAATTAAAATTGGATAAAACAAAGTCTCTAAGAAAAATTGGAACAGAATCATCCGATGAAAACCGATATCTATACTCCCTACTTTTAGCAGAGAACCTAGAATCAAAGGATAAATCAGTATAACATACCGAATGACATTCAATATCATTTGGTAATAATGAACACATAGCTTTTAATAATCCATTCACAGGTATAAACTGATCAACTTTAAAATTCATATATTGTTGAGCGGCATGCACCCCACTATCGGTTCTACCTGAAAAAGAACATGATATTTCTTGTTTATAAATAGAAGATAAAACTAAAACAACCTCATCATAAACAGTTCGATGATGAGGTTGTGATTGAAATCCGTAAAAAAATGATCCCTTATAGGATATAACTAAACAAACGTTATACAAGAATTAAACTAATTCCAATAATGATATCGCAGCAGCATCACCTTTTCTAAAACCTAATTTAGTAATTCGAGTGTAACCACCATTTCGATCAACATATCGTTTTGAAATAGTATTAAAAATGTTAGCAACTACATCTTTTCTAGGAATGATACGTAATGCTTGACGTCTAGCAGCTAAATCACCTTTTTTACCAAGTGTAATTAACTTTTCAGCCATTTTACAAGCTTCTTTAGCTCTAACATCTGTTGTTTTAATTTTATCGTAAGTAAATAAAGATTCAACCAAGCTTTTTAATAAAGCTAAACGTTGATCTGTAGGCTTACCTAACTTTTTATTTCCACGTTGGTGTCTCATTGTTTTTCCTCTTACTCGTCAACCATTTCCAATTGTTTTAACGATAAATTGTACTGAGATAATTTTTCATTAATTTCATCAGCACTTTTTTTACCGAAATTTTTAATTTGTATTAAATCTGACATATCTTTACTAATTAGTTCTGAAACAGAAAGAATTCCAGCCTTTTTTAGACAGTTCATAGAACGAGCCGATAATTCTAAATCATCAATTGTTAAATTCATACCGATGTCTTGTGGAGAATTAGATTCTTCTTGTGGTTCATCATATTCAATAACTGGAGGTTGCTTCATGTCAGCAAATAACATAAATAACTCAACTAATCTTGTAGAAGCTTCTTTAACAGCAACTTCAACGTCTAAACTACCATCTGTGATAACTTCAATATTTAATGCATCGTAATCAAGAGACTTACCAACACGTGTTTTCTCAATAACTGGATTAACACGTAAAATTGGTGAGAATGAAGAATCAATATAAATCGTGTTAAGATCTTCAGATTGTCTATCCTGATTTTCAGATGCTACATATCCAACACCATTTGATACTTCAATTTTAAGATTTAACTTTCCAGACTTAGTAAATTCAGCAATATGCTGATCTTTAGTGATTAACTCTAAACCTTCTGGCAATTTAATGTCAGCAGCAGTTACAACACCTTTACCACTAAATGATAATGTAGCCGTTAAGGGTGTTTCAGAGTTTAATTTAAAAACTAATGCTTTTAAATTACAAATAACATCTAGAACATCTTCAACAGCATCTGGCAATGGTGAAAACTCATGATCGATACCTTCAATAGTGACTGAAGTAATAGACGCACCTTCGATAGAGCTTAATAAAACACGTCGTAACGAATTACCAATAGTATTACCCATACCTGGTGCAAGAGGTGAAACTGTAAAGAAGCCCTTGGTGTTATCTACTTTTTCAAAATTAACTTGTGTTCGTAAATTAGTCATAATTAACTCCTCTAAACTCTACGTACTTTCTTAGGTCGGCACCCATTATGTGGAACAGGTGTTTTATCCGTAATTGATTTAACATTTAAACCAGCAGCTTGTAGAGAACGGATTGCAGTTTCACGACCTGCACCCGGACCATAAACTTCTACATCAACATCTTTCAATCCATATACCTGAACTTTTTGAACAGCATCTTCCGCTGCTACCTGTGCAGCAAATGGAGTACTTTTCTTACTACCTTTAAAACCAACAACACCAGCTGAAGACCACGAAAGAACTTCACCTGTACTATCAGTAATTGTCACATGTGTATTATTAAAAGTTGCTTTAATTTTAACTAATCCACTAGATACTTGTCTTTTTGTTTTTTTTGCGGCCATAATTAACTCCCTAAAACTATTTAGTTACTTTCTTTTTACCAGCTATTGCAACTGACTTACCTTTACGAGTACGCGCATTCGTATGAGTACGCTGACCACGAACTGGTAAACGTCTTTTATGACGTTGTCCTCTGTAAGTTCCAATATCAGAAAGTCGTTTTATATCTTGACTAACACGACGGCGTAAATCACCTTCAAGAACAAATTCAGATAAAGCTTCACGAATACTAAGTATATTAGATTCAGTTAAGTCTTTAACTAAAATATTAAAATCAACAGAAGCTTTGTTTAATATCTTTTCAGAACGAGTTAAACCTATTCCAAAAATATATGTTAATCCGTATAAAACTTTTTTATTTCTTGGTAAATCAACACCTAATAATCGTGCCATATTAATCTCCTAACCTTGACGTTGTTTATGTTTTGGATCAGCTTTACATATAACACGTAACACACCTTTACGTCTTACAAGCTGACATTGCTTACACATTTTTCTAACTGATGCTCTTGTTTTCATAGTAATCCTTTTATTTCATTCTATAAGTAATTCGTCCACGGGTCATATCATATGGAGAAAGTTCAACTTTCACAGTATCTCCAAGTAAAACACGTATATAGTGCTTACGGATCTTACCCGAAATGTGAGCAAGAACAATTTGACCAGTCTCTAATTTAACGCGAAATTGCGCATTTGGCAATGATTCAATCACCTCACCTACAACTTCAATTGTGTCATCTTTCTTACTCAAAGCTAAATCCTTAATGTATTGTTAATATTTCAGGGCCATTATCCGTAACTAAAACAGTATTTTCATAATGGGCAGACCACTGATGATCGACGGTTATTATAGTCCATTTATCGTCTAATGTTAAGACCTCAGGGGAACCTAAGTTTACCATAGGCTCAATAGCAAAAACCATACCTTCTTTTAATGTAACACCAGAATCAGGACGACCGTAGTTAGGAATCAATGGATCTTCATGCAATTTACGACCAATTCCATGACTATATAGATCTGTAACAACAGCCATGTCGAAAGATTCGATATAAGTTTGCATGGCTGATGACATTTGACCCAACTTATTGCCAGATTGAAGATATGGAATGGCCTGATAAAAAGAATTTGTTGTTACATCAACCAATTTTTGAACCTTTGGATCTAATTCATCCATAGTAAAAATACGTGCAGCATCAGCATGAAAGCCATTAAAATAGACTCCACAATCTATAGTGCAAATATCGCCGGGTAAGAGAAGTTTATCTTCGTACGGAATACCATGCACCACTTCTTCATTCTTAGAAATACATGTGGAATATTTAAACCCTTGATAACCTAGAAATGAAGGCTCAGCACCATATCTAGTAATATTGTCATAGGCTAACTTATCCAAAAAACTGGCTGAAATACCAACCTTTGCATGCTTAAATAAGACATCAAAAGTATCAGCTAATATCTTACCAGCCTCTCTCATTTTTTTTATATCAGATTTAGATTTTATTTCAATCATATTAGTTAAAAAACGTTAGCCGATAACTCGGTTGTAATAGAATTTGGAGACTGAGCAGCATCTAATGTATATAAATGATGTTTATAATAATTAATAAGTGGTTCAGTTTGAGATTTAAAAACATCATAACGATGCATTACCTTTTCTTTTGTATCATCAGGTCGATGTACAAGACTATCCTTTGAACCACAATTTGAACAATCAGTAGAATCCCCAATACTATTGATATGATAAACAAATTGACAGTGTGAGCAAACACGGCGACCAACAATTCGATCAACAGTATCCTCTAAGGTTAAATCAAACAAAACAACAGCGCTTAGTGAAATAGATAGATCAGATAGCATAACATCTAATGCCTCAGCTTGGGCAAGAGTTCTTGGAAACCCATCTAAAATAAAACCGTGCTCAAGAGCATTAGAGCTTAATAATTGTGTTTTAACAAGCTCGATAATCAAGTCATCTGGAACTAAGTTTCCTGAATCAACAAAAGATTGAGCTTTTAAACCTAAATCAGATTTATCTTTCATAGCCTGACGTAATAAATCACCAGTCGAAAGATGAATGAGATCTAACTGTGTTTTTAATACCTGTGCTTGTGTACCTTTACCGGAACCTGCCGCGCCAAGAAAAATGACATATTTGGACATTATTCTAAGAACCCATCATATTTACGTGAAAGTAGGTAAGTTTCAATTTGCTTTACAAAGTCCATAGCAACTCCAACAATAATAAGGAGTGCAGTTCCACCTAATCCATTAAAACTAGTAACTTGAGTTAAATTAGCAGCAACAATCGGTAGTAAAGCGACTAATACAAGAAAGGTAGCACCAATTAAAGTTAATGCAGAAACAATTCTTTCTAAATAATCAACTGTTGGAGAACCAGGTCTTACACCCATAATAAATCCACCATATTTTTTAATATTATCCGACAATTCTTTAGGATTAAAAGAAATAGCTGTATAAAAGTAAGTAAAAAAGAAAATTAAAAAACAAAAAAATCCATTATATAATATACCATCATATCGGTAATACTGGGCAAAAAAGTTTTGTAATGATTCAACTCCTGTAAAATTAGCTAGAACTAGTGGAAATTGTAGAAGAGCAGAAGCAAAAATAATTGGCAAAACACCACCTTGAACGAGTCGCATAGGGATATAAGTGTTTTGACCACCATACATCTTTCTACCTACAACTCTTTTAGCGTACTGGACCTGTATACGTCTTTGGGCTTCTTGAACATAAACAATAGCTACAATCATAACTAATAATGTTAATACCATTATAATAACACCAGTAGAACTTGCACCTCCTGATAGAAGAGTTATAGTATTTTGTATATAAAAGGGCATTTGTGAAATAATACCAATAAAAATAAGAATGGAAGCACCATTACCTATACCTCGTTCAGTCATCACTTCACCCATCCACATTACAAGTGCTGCTCCAGCCACTAAACCTACTAAAGCATAAAAAATAAAAAAAGATAAACTGACATCAGGTAATAGATAAGATCTAAAACCAAAAGACATGACTAAACCCTGAAACAAGGCTAAAAGAATTGTAAGATATCTAGTGTATTGTGAAATTTGTTTTTGACCAGAAACACCTTCCATAGCTAAATCTTTTAAAGATGGAGAAACAAAAGTCATCATTTGCATAATAATTGACGCATTAATATAGGGTAAAATACCTAATGCAAAAATTGAAAATCTCCCCAATCCGCCCCCAGAAAATAAGTTTACAAAATCTAAAAATCCACCTTGGGAAAACATATCAGCCTGCAACCGAACAACATCAATTCCAGAAATAGGTATATGAGATCCCAAGCGATATAAGACAATTATAAGTAATGTAAAGAAAAAACGATTACGAAGTTCAGCAAGTTTAAATAACTTTATGAATGAAGTCATTATCCTAATATCTCAACAGTAGATCCGCTAACTTGACACTTCTCAAGAGCAGATTTGGAAGCCTTATGTACTGAAATAGTTAACTTTTTACTTAATTCACCGTCAGCTAATAATTTAACAGGATAACCAAGGCGAACTAAACCTGATTCATATAAAGATTCAAGATTAACAGTGTCACCATCCTTAAATAATCTATCAAGATCACCTAAATTAACTGGTGCATATTGCGTTTTGAAAGGGTTTTTAAAACCACGCTTTTTAGGTATTCTCCTATATAACGGATTTTGACCACCTTCAAAACCTGGCTTGCGAGAAAAACCAGAACGTGACTTTTGTCCTTTGTGACCACGGCCACACTCACCACCAAATCCAGAAGCATTACCACGTCCAACACGTTTACGTGTTTTGGTAGACCCTTTAGCTGGTTTTATTTCATTTAAATTTTTTGTTGCCATAATATATATCCTCTATACTAAACTGCTTCTGAAACAACAGGCTTACGAATTGAAAGTTTAATACCACGTCTTTTAGATTCAGTAGCTTCTGAACGTAATGATAATAAACCTTGTAGAGTTGCTCTAGCAGAATTAATTGGGTTAGATGAACCGATTGATTTGGCGACAGCGTTTCTTACACCAGCCGCCTCTAAGATAATACGAGCAGCACCACCCGCAATAATACCAGTACCCTCAGGAGCTGGATTTACTAAAACCTTAGAAGAACCAAAGCGACCATTCACTCTGTGAGCTAACGTACCCTCTAGAGTAGTAACGGTTACTAGATTCTTTTTAGCTCTTTCCATTGCCTTCTTGATTGCACCAGGAACTTCAGCAGATTTACCTAATCCGATACCAACTTGTCCTTTAAGATCACCAACGACAACTAGTGCTCTAAAACCTAGCCTTTTACCACCTTTACAAGCTTTCATAACACGGTTAATTTTAATAACTCTTTCGAACCACTCTTCTTGGTTAGACTGTTGGTCCTTCTTACGAGATCTTTTAGGTGCATTCTTTTTTGTTTGTTCAGCCATCATAATCTCCTTAAAATTCTAAACCTTCTTCACGAGCAGCATCAGCTAATGCAGCAACTCTACCATGATAAAGTTGGTTACCACGATCAAATACAACTTTGTTAACTTTTGCTTTTATTGCAGCCTTAGCAATTTCAGTTCCAACCTTTTTTGCAGACTCAAGATTTGAACCATTTTTAGATTTCAGTGATGATGCATTTACAATTGTTTTACCAGAAACATCATCAATTACCTGAGCGTATGTAGTAGTGTTACTGCAAAATACAGATAAACGTAGTCTATCATTTGTAGATTTAATTTTTGATTTTTTTTGTCTTCTAACTGGTTTCATATTACTATCCTACTTTTTTACCTGATTTCTTACGTAATCTAGCACCCTCAAGACGAATACCTTTATTTTTATAAGGATCTTTACGTGCATCACGAATTTTGATAATTGAAGCAACCTGATCTCCAACTTTACATTTGTCAGATCCAGATACAATTATAGTGGTTTGCCCTTCAACAGACAGTGTATTGCCATCTAATGGAGTTATGTGAACTGGGTGAGAAAAACCAATTGACAGCTCAATATCTGAACCTTTCATTATAGCTCTATAACCAACACCAAATAATTCAATACGTTTAGAAAAACCATTTGTAACACCTTCAACCATATTGGCAACAAGAGAGCGGTATAATCCATACATAGCATTTGCGTCACGCCGTGATGAATTATTTTTAACATGAAGTTGAGAATCAACAGTTTCAACTGAAAAATCTGATCGAATAGATAAAGTTAATTCACCTTTAGGTCCTTTTACAGTGAAAA
Source organism: uncultured Candidatus Marinamargulisbacteria bacterium (assembly GCA_902558105.1). Lineage (GTDB taxonomy): Bacteria > Margulisbacteria > Marinamargulisbacteria > UBA817 > CACECR01 > CACECR01. The sequence continues at coordinate 10,032 of CACECR010000020.1, forward strand.
TAGAATTTTCTAAAGTAGTTGTAACATTATCAGAAATTGAAATAGGAAGTTTACCTTTACGAGACATATTTAACTCCTTAATATAACTCAGCGATTAATTCACCGCCAACACCAGATAAACGTGCATCTTTTCCAGATAATACTCCAGAAGAAGTTGATAAAATAACAGTTCCAAAACCATTTAAAACTTTTGGAACGTCTTTCTTTTTTACATAAATACGCTTACTTGATTTACTAATACGTTTGACAGACGTTAAAACAGGCTGACCGTTGTCATCATACTTTAACTCAATTGTAATAACTTTATTAATAGGCGAATCACCATCAATTGTAAAGTTAGTGATATAACCTTCATTTTTTAAGATTTCAACAATTTTAGATTTAAACTTAGAATAAGGAACACTTACAGATGTATGAGACACAAGTAAAGCATTACGAATTCTAGTAAATAAATCTGATAACGGATCTCTAACAAATTTCATACTAAATACTCCTACCAAGAAGACTTTGTTACACCAGGTAATTTACCTGAAGTAGCTAAATTTCTAAAACAAATACGACAAATACCAAAAAACCGCATGTAAGCGTGTGGTCTTCCACATAGATTGCATCTATTTCTATGTTGAACTGTACCAACTTTTTTCTTATTTTTATTTACCATTGATTTTTTTGCCATATTAAACTCCTATGATTTAGATCTATTATCTACAAAAGGCATACCAAAAGAAGAAAGCAAAAATTTACATTCTTCATCCGATGAACTATTAGTTACAAATGTTATATCAAGACCGCGTGATTTATCGTGTTTATTGAAGTCAATTTCAGGAAATATCAGATCTTCTTTGATACCTAAATTGTAATTACCATTACCATCAAAGCCTTTGTTAGAGATACCTCTAAAATCACGAATTTTAGGTAAAATTATTTGAGTAAACTTAGCAAGAAAATCATACATTTTTTCATTACGTAATGTAACTTTACATCCAATAACTTGATTTTCACGAAGCTTAAAATTTGATATAGCTTTTTTAGAACGAGTTAAAACTGGACGTTGACCAGTTATTCTATAAAATTGTTCATAAGTAATATCAACACACTTAGGGTTAACAGTAGCTTCTCCTAGTCCTCTGTGTAAAATTATCTTTTCAAGTTTACAAATATTAAAAGGGTTAGAATAATTAAATTCTGCCTTTAATTGAGATATAATTTCATTTTTATATTTTTCTTTTAAATTTAGCTTAGCCATAACAATCCTTTAATTTTCGGATAATTCTTTATTAGTGGATTTATAAACACGTTTTTTACCACCTTTTCCATCGAGCACAAAGGATATTTTGCTTAATTTCTCATCTGCATCAATATGAGAAATATTACTCCAATGAATTGGAGCAGGCAGTTTAATCTGTCCGCCTTCAGATTTATCCGTTTTTTTAACGTGTTTAGTAATGATGTTAGCATCATCCAAAACAACAGTAGAATTTTTTAAGTTAACTGAATGAATAGTAGTTACTTTACCTTTATCCTTTCCAGTTATCACTTTTACTTTGTCACCTTTTTTAAATTTGTTAGCCATATTTCTCTCCTAAACAACCTCAGGGGCTAAGGATACAATTTTTAAAAAACCTTTATCACGTAATTCACGAGGTACAGGACCAAAAATACGTGTACCTCTTGGGTTTTGATCAGGATTAATAAGAACAACTGCATTATCATCAAAACGTAATACTGTTCCGTCTGTACGAGTAATCTGACGAACTGTTCGAACAACAACTGCTTTGACAACATCACCCTTCTTAACTTGACCTGTTGTATTTGCTTTTTTGACGGAACAAACAATGATATCACCAACTTTAGCATAACGCATTTTTGAATGACCTAAGACTTTAATACAAAGTACACTCTTAGCACCAGAATTATCAGCAACATTTAAAATACTTTCTTGTTGAATCATGATCTTATCCTGTAATAATTGAGTCCAATCTCCAGCGTTTTTTAGCACTAATTGGACGACACAATACGATTTTAACCTTATCACCAACTGAAGCCTGTTCTTTGGGATCATGTACAAGATAAGATTTAGAACTGTTTATAATTTTTTTATACATTGGATGAGGCTTACGTGTTGAAACAGTTACTGAAATAGTTTTAGTACCAGAAATCTTCTTAACAATACCTACTTTGGATTGCACCCGTTTATTAGTTTCTGTTTGTTTAATTTGAGTAGTCACTTATTAACTCCTAATTGTTAGTTGAATTGATCTTAGTGTAAAGACGAGCAATTTTCCGTCTAATGCTGGAAGCATTATTAGATTTATCAGATTGAATACGGATTGAGTATAACTCATTTTTTAAATCTATAATCTGTTTATTTAAATCTTCAACATTAATTTGATCTGACATTATACACTCCCTACACTTCTTTTACAAGAAACTTAGTCTTGCATGGTAACTTATGAGCAGCTAAACGAAAAGCTTCTTTTGCTGTATCAGTAGGAACACCACTTAATTCGAATAAAATATGACCTGCCTTAACAGGAGCAACCCAAAACTCTGGACTACCTTTACCCTTACCCATTCTAGTTTCAGCTGGAATACGCGTTACACTTTTATCAGGAAAAATTCTTATCCAAACCTTACCACTTCTTTTAATATAACGAGTCATAGCACGTCTAGCAGCTTCAATTTGACGATCAGTAATGTAAGCACACTCACAGGTTTGTAAAGCGTAATCACCGAAAGATATTTTCACTCCACGAGTAGCAACACCTCTATTACGTCCACGTTGTAACTTGCGATATTTAGTTTTTTTAGGCATTAACATAATTATTTCTCCGTAGCTTGGGTTGAATCAGAAGAATTACTTGGTAAAACCTGACCATTATAAACCCATACTTTAACACCAATAATACCATAAGTAGTTTGAGCTTCGGAAAAAGCGTAGTCAATATTAGCACGTAAAGTTTGTAATGGAACTTTACCTTCTCTGTAAGACTCAGAACGAGCGATCTCTAAACCACCTAGACGACCAGAACACATAACTTTTATACCCTCTGCTCCAGATTTCATTGCCCATTGAATAGCCATTTTCATAGCACGACGAAAAGGTGTTCTCTTTTCGATTTGAGAACAAATAGATTGAGCAAGTAAAGTAGCATTCTTTTCAGGATTTTTTTCTTGAGAAACTGAAATAATAATATTTTTATTTAAGTGCTTACTAATAATTTCACGATGTTTTGAAACGATGTCTCCACCTTTACCAAGTATACTACCAGCTTTAGCTGAAGTCACCTGAATTTCAATAGAATCAGATTTTCGATTAATTTTAACAGATGAAACTGCAGATTGTTTAAAGTGATTATCAAAATATTTGTAAATATATTGATCCTCTAAAATAAAATCTTTATAATTTTTCTCGGCGTACCAAGTAGAGTCCCAATCGGCAACAATACCTAAGCGCATACCTTTAGGATGAGATTTTTGACCCATAATTAACTCCCTACTCTTTCTTTTACGCCAACAATTAATTTAGAAGATTTACGCTCAATAGTCGCAGATCTACCACGAGCTCTAGCCTTAAATCGTTTAGAGAAAACACCTTTATTAACTAAAAGTGTTGATATATAAAGTTTATTTACATCTAAATTGTTGTTGTTTACAGCATTTGACATTGCACTATGTAAAGCTTTGTAAATAAAAGAAGCACCATCGTGTGGTAAAAGCTTTAATGTTTGCAATGCAACACTAACAGATTGAAATCGTACAAGATTAGCAATACGCATTAATTTTTGAGGTGAAATCTTCAAATAGTTAGCATTACAAAATACTTCAGTAGAAGTTTCAGCATTCGTTAAATTTTTAGTTTTAGTATTTGTCATATTTATTTCCTATGTCCTACGTGACCTTTATAGGAACGAGTGAAAATAAACTCTCCTAACTTGTGACCAATCATATCTTCTGAAACAAAAACAGGAAAATGCTTTCTTCCATTATAGACTGCAAAAGTTAATCCAATCATCTCTGGTACAATAGTTGATCTTCTAGACCATGTTTTAATTATCTTTTTGTCGCCAGTTTCAATAGCTTTTCTAACTTTTACTATTAAATGATCGTCAACAAAAGGACCTTTTTTTAATGAACGTGCCACGTACTATCCTCCTACTTTTTCTTTCTAGACTTAACAATCAAACGATTGGATTTTTTCTTATTACGAGTTTTATAACCAAGAGCAGGTGTATTACCCCAAGGCGTTCGTGGTCCGGAAAGACCAATTGGAGCACGACCTTCACCACCACCATGAGGGTGATCGCAAGGATTCATAACACTACCTCTAACAGTCGGTCTTTTACCACGTCTAATAGAATCGCTAGCCTTGGATGCACGTGTATTACGTTTATCAGAATTTGATACCTGACCAATTGTTGCTCTGCATTTCAAAGGAACCATACGAAGTTCACCAGACGGTAATTTTAAAGTTGCATAATTTCCTGACTTTGCCATTAATGTAACATAAGAACCGGCAGACCTTGCAAGTTGAGCACCTTTATGAATAGTCAATTCGACATTATGAATAATAGAACCTGTTGGTATATTTTCTAAGGGTAATGTATTACCAATAGAAATTTCTGAATCTGGTCCAGAAACAATAACATCACCAACGTTTAATTTAGCTGGACAAATGATGTAAGATTTAGCACCATCAGCATAGAAAATAAGTGCAATGTATGCAGATCGATAAGGGTCATATTCGATTGACTTAACTGTAGCTGGTATGTTGTCTTTATTACGTATGAAGTCTATAATACGTAATTGTTTTTTTGCACCACCGCAACGATGTCTAACAGTAATTTTACCTGTATTATTACGACCAGCGTTACGCTTGAGTGTTTTAACTAATGACTTTTCAGGTTTAGAAGTGGTAACTTCCTCAAATCCAGAGACTTGTCTACTTCTCATTCCTGCTGATGTTGGTTTATAACGTTTTGTAGCCATAATTATCTCCTAGAATAAATCCTTAATTTCAGTAATTTCATGGCCTTCTTTTAAAGTTACAATAGCTTTCTTGCGCTCAGCTGTTCTTCCAACAATTCTTCCACGTCGTCGAACCTTAGAAGGCACTTTTACCATATTAACTTTTACAACTTCAACACCATATTTTTTTTCAATAAATTGACGTACTTGAATACTATTAGTACCAGGTAAAACCATAAAAACATATTTATTTTCAGATAACAGAGCAGAAGATTTCTCAGTAATCTTCGGTTGCAAAACTAAATCAGATAATGACATTATACTAACTCCTTGAAACGTTCAAATGAGTTCGATGTAAAAATAACAGCATCTGAACTCAATATATCTGAAACAATAAGACTTTGAGGACTTGATAATCTCACATTATTAAGATTTCTAGAAGATAAGATTATATTAATGTCATCGAATGAAGAAACAATCAAAACATTTTTATCATGAACTGATAAAGTGCGAAGTAATTGAGAAAAATCCTTTGTTTTAACTAAATCTTTAGAAGAAGAAGTATCAATAATGTAGCGGTTTTCTATATGTGAAAGAGATTCTAAAATTGATTTTTTAATAATATTTTTAGAACACTTAATTCGTCTAACACGTGGAGATGGTCCAAAAACAACACCACCACCAACTCTTAATGGAGATCGACGTGTACCTTGACGAGCATTACCAGTTCCTTTTTGACGATAAGGCTTAGCACCTCCACCAGAAACCATTCCTCGAGATTTTGTTGCAGCATTAACTAATCGCAAATGTTTGCTTTGCTTATTAATCGTAAGATATAAATGATGATCTGAAGAAATTTCATCAGAAAAATCTAGAGTTGTATCTGATTTAGAAGTGCCTTTAGAATCAATAATTTTAAATAACATAACTATGCTCCTACAACTTCTATGATTGTACCTTTTTTACCTGGTACTGCACCTTTAATAAATAAAAAATTAGAATCTTTTTTAATTACTTTTAAGTTTGATATAAGGATATTATCCATACCTTTTCTACCAGCCATCTTTTTACCCTTGTAAACACGAGATGGTGTCGTTCCTGCACCAATAGAACCAGGAATCCTGTGCGTTTTAGAACCATGGGTCATTAAACCGCGTTTAAAATTCCATCGTTTAATGGTACCAGTATAACCAAGCCCCTTAGACTTACCTCTAACAGAGACAACGTCACCTTCATCAAAAACATCAGAATTTAAGATATCACCAGGTTGAAATGAATGATCTTCATCTACTCGAACTTCCTTTAAATGCTTTAAAGGCTCAATATTGTTTTTCGCAAAAAAACCAGTTTCTGGTTTATTACATCTCTGAGCTTTTTTTGGTGAAAAACCTAAAAGAACAGCATTATAACCATCTGATTCTAACGATTTAATTCGAACAATTTTATTATCTTCTACTTCTAAAACTGTTACAGGAATGAACTCACCATCTTCATGGATAATTTGTGTCATTCCAACTTTTTTACAAAATAAAAACTTATTACTCATAACTACGACCTAAATTAATTTAACTTAATCTCAATATCAACACCAGCTGGCAAGTTAAGAGCCATTAAAGCATCTACTGTTGTTGTTGGAGGATCTAAAATATCAATTAAACGCTTGTGAACACGAATTTCATAATGCTCACCACCACGCTTATCAACGTGTGGTGACTTAAGAACACACCACACTTTCTTTTGAGTAGGCAAAGGTATCGGGCCAATGACTGAAGCACCAGAACGTTGAGCAGAGTCAACAATTTTCACAGCAGACATGTCTACTAAACGATGGTCAAATGCCTTAAGGCGAATTCTTATTTTTTGTTTTACTTTTGTTTTAACAGACACTGTTATACCTCACCTATCTCTATTACTTGATTATTTTAGTAACGACACCAGCACCTACTGTGTGTCCACCTTCACGAATAGCGAAGCGCAACCCTTCTTCGCAAGCTACTGGAACAATTAGTTCAACA
>CACECR010000021.1 GCA_902558105.1 uncultured Candidatus Marinamargulisbacteria bacterium
GACAAATTCACGGATGGATTCATGAGCTAAACGAATTCCCTCAATAATACGCTCTTCACTCACTTCATGAGCTCCAGCTTCAATCATTAATACAGCATCTTTTGTACCCGCTACCATTAAATGCATCGTCGCTCGCGCACTATCTTGTGCTGATGGATTCGTAACTAACTCACCATCAACTTCACATACTAATGCTGCACCAACTGGGCCTTGAAAAGGCACATCAGAAACGGTAAGTGCAGCCGACGCTGCTGAAATACTTAATGCTTCAGGATCCACCGTTTCATCATGAGATAAAATAGTTATAACAACTTGAACTTCGTTAAAGAACTCATCCGGAAACAATGGACGAATTGGACGATCGATCAATCGAGCAGTTAATGTAGCTGGTGTGCCCGGTCGTGTTTCACGTTTAAAAAATCCACCAGGGATTTTACCAGCTGAGTACATTTTTTCTAAATATTCAACAGTCAATGGAAAAAAATCAGCACCTTCACGGGCCTCTTTCGCCATTGTAGCTGTTGCCATAATCACAGCATCACCACATTTCAATAAAACAGAACCATTAGCTTGTCTAGCTAAAATGCCTGTTTCTAATGTAATAGATTTACCGTTTATGGTTGCGTTTGCAGTGTGTAACATAGTCTAAATTCTCCTTGAACTATCTGTAAAATAAGGTAATAAGCACATATATAAAGGGAGTTATGCGCAACAAAATTATATATTTCCGGTAAGTATTACTGAATTTCTTTCAGATTCAATTTTTTTGAAATTTCAGCTAAACGCTCTGGACTTTTACGCTTTAAGTAATGCTGTAAACGACGACGTCTTGATACTAATGCTAACAATCCACGACGAGTATGAATGTCTTTTTTGTGCGTTTTCAAGTGTTCAACTAAATGATTAATTCTATCAGTTAAAATTGCGATTTGAACTTCTGGAGATCCAGTATCAGTGTCGTGTGTACGGTTTTGGTTGATTATTTCTTGTTTGTTTTGTCGAGTCATAGAACAGACTACCTCCAATATTTTTACTTCTTTCTTTCAATAATTCACATCATAATAACCTTATTTTCGAGTTTACACAACAGCTTATGAATCAAATTACAAAGCTCTCAAAAAATGAAAATAACGCCTAAACATTATTCTACTTGAACGAGCATTGTTGCCAAACACTTTTCTTGATATGATAAGCTCAAAAAAAATGGAGACATCTTTGAGCGAATACAATCCTAAATCAACAGAAGAAAAATGGCTAAATCACTGGCAAGATAACAATATATATAGTCAAAATGACGCTCAAAAAGAAAAGTACTACGTGTTAGAAATGTTTCCATACCCATCTGGAAACTTACACATGGGACATGTTCGTAATTATGCTATTGGAGACTGTTTAGCTCGATTCAAACGAATGAAAGGATTCTCTGTTAAATATCCAATGGGATTTGATAGTTTTGGATTACCCGCCGAAAATGCCGCTATCAAACATAATATTCACCCAGAAGAATGGACACTAAAAAATATTGACAATATGAAAGCACAACTAAGCCGACTCGGACTATCCTATAATTGGGATGATACAGTATGCACATGTTTACCCGATTATTATAAATGGAACCAATGGCTATTTTTAAAATTTTATGAAAAGGGATTGGTCTATAGAAAAAAAGGCTGGGTAAATTGGGATCCAGTAGATGAAACAGTTTTAGCCAACGAACAAGTCATTGATGGCAAAGGCTGGCGATCAGGGGCCGATGTTGTTAAAAAAGAAATTACACAATGGTACATTAAAATTACAGATTATGCCGAAGAGTTACTTAACGATCTAGAAACGCTTGACGGTTGGCCTGAATCAGTAAAAATTATGCAACGTAACTGGATTGGAAAAAGTTCAGGAACAGATTGTGTGTTTACCGTTGAACCAGAATCTTTTAATTCAGAAACTCCAGATATTAACGTTTTCACAACACGACCTGATACTTTATTTGGTGTATCCTACGTCGTGTTAGCCCCAGAACATCCGTTACTTTCAACACTCAAAAAAGACAGTCCAAACGAATCTGAAATTGATCAATTTATTCAAAACGCAATGAATCAAAACCAAGAAGATCGTGGTAATGACACCAAAGAAAAAAATGGACTATTCATTAATCGCTACGCTATCAATCCCGTAAATAATGAAAAGATTCCAATTTATATTAGCGATTATGTCTTAATGGATTATGGAACAGGTGCGGTAATGGCTGTTCCTGCACATGATCAACGCGACTATGAGTTTGCTAAAAAATTCAATTTACCGATTCAACAAGTTATTAAAGGTAATGAAATGCCAGATAATGCAGCATTCACCGAACCTGGTACTCTTATTAATTCTGGTGAATTTACAGGACTTGAATCAACTGAAGCAAAAGAAAAAATAACAGATTGGCTCAATCAGCACTCTAAAGGTAAAAAAGTGATTACTTACAGATTACGTGACTGGCTAATTTCACGCCAACGTTTTTGGGGAACCCCTATTCCATTTTTATATGATGAAGAAGGAAATATTGAAGCTGAAAACTATGAAAACCTACCGGTTGAACTTCCAAAAAAACTCGAATTTTCCGGAAAAGGTAACCCATTAGCTCATGCCGACTCATTTAAATCTGTAGAACGAGATGGTAAAACATTCCGTCGAGAAACCGATACAATGGATACGTTCTTCGACTCCTCATGGTACTACATGCGTTACTGTGATGCTAAAAACCAAGATCAACCATTTAATGACGAACAGGCCTCTAAATTACTACCTGTTGATCAATATATTGGAGGCGTTGAACACGCCGTTCTACATTTATTATATGCACGATTCTTTACAAAAGCATGCCGAGATATTGGATTATTATCGGTTGATGAACCCTTCCAAAACCTTCTAACTCAAGGCATGGTATTAAAAGATGGCTCCAAGATGTCTAAATCTGTTGGAAATACCGTCGATCCAAACGAAATAATTTCAAATTATGGAGCCGACACGGCACGATTATTTATTCTATTTGGTGCGCCTGTTGATCGAGATTTAGAATGGTCTGAACAGGGTGTAGATGGTTGTTACCGATTCTTAAAAAGAGCTTACAAATGTGCAACAAACTATGCCGAATTTCCAGTTAAAGACGGAAAAGAAGAAGATATCATCAAGCAATGTCATAAAACCATAAAAGGCGTTGAATATGATATCAACCGATTCAGCTACAACACCGCCATCAGCAAGATGATGGAACTTGTTAATTTTTGTTACAGTAATGGAAGCACACCATTTGTTGGTGAAACACTCGCTAAGCTACTAGCACCATTCGCACCTTTTATGGCCGAAGAGATTTGGGAGAAATTGGGCCACACGAACAGCATTCATCTTGAAAACTGGCCAAAATATGACGAAAAGTTAACTATTGATGATACCTGTACAATTGTAATCCAAGTAAATGGTAAAGTGCGCGACAAATTTGAAACCAACATTAATACAAGCAAAGAAGAGTTAGAGAATCTAGCAAAAGAAAGTGTAAGAGTACAAGAATTTACAGCTGACAAAACAATTCTTAAAACTATCGTTGTACCCAATAAACTCGTAAACATTGTGGCAAAATAAATAGTATGCAAGTTTCTTAACAAATTTATCGATAATTAAAATGAATAAATAGGAGAAAACAAATGTCTGTAAAACCTGTATCAAATCAAGGTAAATCTGAAATTAGACCAGAAGCTCCAAAAACAACCCCAGCGCAAAGTGCCGCTAATAGCGCGGCCAGGGAAGCAGCTACTAACCAATTAAAAGGTATGATGACAAGTAAAATTAATAAGACGGAAAAACCTAATTTAAAATAATCTTCCCTCAATTTTGTGGCTATGCTATACTTTTAGGCATGTTCAAAAAAATATTAATTGCAAACCGTGGCGAAATCGCTATTAGAATCATAAGAGCCTGTAAAGAAATGGGTATTAAATCTGTTGCTGTATACTCAGAAGCAGATAAAAACAGTCTTCACGTAAAATTTGCTGATGAGGCTATTTGTATTGGAAAAGCAAGTCCGAGTGATAGTTATTTAAATATTCCGAGAATTATCTCCGCAGCCGAAGTATCTGGTGCTGAAGCCATTCATCCAGGATACGGATTTTTAGCTGAAAACGCTGGATTTTGTAATATTTGTGCCGAACACAATATTACATTTATTGGCCCATCCGCTGAAAACATCCGAGTAATGGGTGATAAAAATGAAGCGAGAAAAACAATGCGTCAATTTGACGTTCCACTTGTACCAGGGTCTGCATCCTTAATTAAATCTACTGAACAATTATATAAAGAAGCTGAAACCGTTGGATATCCAGTTATGGTTAAAGCATCAGCTGGTGGTGGTGGAAAAGGAATGCGAATTGTTGAAAAAGAATCGGATTTAGAAGAACAATTCACAATCGCAAGAACCGAAGCCGAAGCAGCCTTTGGAAACGGTGACATTTACATAGAAAAATATATCGAAGAACCTCGACATATTGAAATTCAAATTTTATCTGATAAACAAGGAAATGCCATTCATTTAGGTGAACGTGACTGTTCGATTCAACGACGACACCAAAAACTTATTGAAGAAGCACCTTCTCCGTTTTTAGACGAAGAATTACGTACAAAAATGGGTGAAGCAGCCGTTGCAGCCGCCCGTGGCATCCAATTTGAAGGAGCTGGAACTATCGAATTTTTAGTCGATAAACACAAAAATTTCTACTTTATGGAAATGAATACTAGAATCCAAGTAGAACACCCTGTAACAGAAGCAATTACAAATATAGATCTTATTAAAGAACAAATTCACATCGCTTTTAGTAAAGAGCTACGACTTACGCAATCAGATGTTGGATTTAATGGACATGCCATTGAATTTAGAATTAATGCCGAAGATCACACTAAAAACTTTATGCCAGCACCCGGAAAAGTAAGTTTATTTTTACCGCCTGGTGGAAAAGGTGTCCGTACCGATAGTCATGTGTATCCTGAGTATACGGTTCCATCCTACTATGATTCACTAATTGCTAAGTTAGTAATTTGGGGTAACACTCGTGAAGAAGCATTAGCTCGATCTGAAAGAGCACTTGATGAATTTATTATTGATGGTATACCAACCACCATTCCTTTTCATCAAAAAGTACTTCATACAAGTATATTCAAAGAAGGCAATGCAACCACAAAGTTTTTAGATCATTATTTAGAGCTAACATCGTAACGATATGGGTGTACGATCAACTGGCCGTAAATTGGCTATGAAAATTCTCTATCAAAAGGATTTAAGGCCAGATGATCTGAATTACATAATCGAACAATTTTTTAGTGACTCTAACTACACAGATGATACTAAAAATTGGGCGATTGAGCTTAGTGAAGCTGTCTACAATAAAATTAATGAGTGTGATGAAATTATTAAACGCTATGCTATTGATTGGGATATTGAACGTGTAAATTTAATTGATAAAAATATTTTACGTATTGCCATATACGAATTACAGCACACGGATACCCCTATCAATATCATCTTAAATGAAGCCATTGAAATATCGAAAAAATACTCCACAGATGAAGCCCCTAAATTTATTAATGGTATATTAGGAAACTTTGTAAAAAAAGAATGTTCACAGGACTAATACAAGAACTAGGTACAATTAAAACTATTTCGCCACTAAATGAGGGTGCAAAATGGGAAATATCCGTCTCTGAAAAATTCGTAAAAGATTGCGAACTTGGAGACAGCATTTGTATTAATGGGGTCTGCAGTACTGTAACATCCATAGCAGATCATACACTAAGTTTTGACTACCTACCCGAAACATTAAAACGAACTACTTTCAACACATTAAAAGCTGGAAGTCTGATCAATTTAGAGAAAAGTCTCACACCAACAAGCAAAATGGGAGGACATTTTGTAACCGGTCATATAGATGAAACCGTTAGAATAGGTTCATTAATTGAAGGGGATCCTTTCTGGGAAATAAGCTGTGAATTCAAATCAGAAAATCGTAAATTCTTAGTGGAAAAAGGATCCGTATGTTTAGACGGAATCAGTTTAACAGTTGGCAACTTAAATAACAGCTCGTTCACTTGCTATTTAATTCCCCACACCATTTCACATACAAATTTAAAGCAAAAAAAAGTTGGAGACCTGCTCAATATTGAATACGATATGCTTGGAAAATATGTGTTAAACCAGATAATCAAATGACATTAAAAGCTACACCTATATCCGACTGTATTAACGCCATTCAAAATGGAAAGCCTGTGTTATCTATTGATGATACAAACGACAAAAACCCTAGCCCTCATATTATTGCAGCAGGTCACTTTGCTAATCAAGAACTGTTAAAAGATATTCAACAATTAAGCCAATCTGAAACGTTGATTAGTATTTCAACACAAATTAGTAAACAACTTGGATTAGATCGCGATTTTAATCATAAACCAATAGATAGCCCCTACCTTGAACTGAATTCAAGTAGCAAAACAACGATACAAACACTTACTAAAGATATTCATCGTTTAAACAATAATAAACTCCCAGAAAATGGTGTTAAATTAGTTGAAGCTCGTCATATGGGGGTCTTAAAGCGCGCAGGACATGCCGAAGCCGGTATAGACTGTAGTAGACTAGGTGGATTCCAAGAAATCGCCATTATCAGTCGATGCGAAACACATGATAAAAAAAATCTTACCACAAAAGATATTGAGTCGTTAGTTCACGATCATAACTTACCGATTTTAAGTATCAAAGAATTAATTCATTATCGGAATATGTCAGAGCATTATGTAAAGCTAATTAAAAAAGAAACCATTACAACACAATTTGGAGACTTTACTAAACATACCTATGAAGACACATTGAACCATAAATATCACTATGCATTATGCTTAGGAGAAGATTTTTCAAAAGAACAAGCTGTAAATGTACGTGTACACTCAGAATGTTTAACAGGAGATCTTTTTGGGTCCCTTAGATGCGATTGTGGACCACAACTGGATGCCGCAATGATCTACATCCAAGAACAAAACCAAGGCATAATCTTATATATGCGCCAAGAAGGTAGAGGAATTGGACTAAATAACAAAGTAAAGGCTTATAAACTACAGGAAACAGGCTTAGATACCGTTGAAGCAAATAACATTCTAGGCTTTAAAGCCGATCTTAGAGATTATGGAGTGGGTGCACAAATTTTACAAGATTTAGGAATTGAAAAATTAAACTTACTCACCAATAATCCTAGAAAAATAGTTGGACTAGAAGGGTATAATTTAAAAATTGAAAGACGAATTCCAATTCATATAAATCCTAACAATTATAACTCTAATTACTTATCTACTAAAAAAGATAAATTAGGCCATTTAATAAACTAAAAAAGGTCCGGAATAAACCGAACCTTTTTTTAATTTTATAGTTAATTAAATCTTACTGAAATAAACAGTTCGTAGATTCAACTTTTGAAAGTATAGGTGTGTCATCTCTTTCATCACCATTTTCATCTAATGCCAATAGCTGAATTCTTGTAGCTAATCCATCATCATTAAAATCCGAAACGCGGTAAACCGCTAATGAATATAGTTGTGAATCATCAGTATCAACAGTATTCACTAACACATATTCCTGAGAATCTGAGTTTAAATTAAATTGCGAACACGAACGTTCAATTTCATTTACTGGACTGTAATCCACACGGAATGCTTTCTGACCTTCAGCATTAAAAATTAAAATATCTTGTGATCCATGTAATGCAGAGGTAACGTATCCAGACACAACAGGTACTTGACCATTATAAAACACTTCTATTTTAGAAATCTTATTAACAATAGGATTATTATTAACAAAACGTAACAATGTATTAGAAGTTTCAGCATTTGCAAGTAAACTATAGTTTGCTTGGGCTCTAGCTAACCGCTGTTGTAACGTAGTGTTTGCAGTTGTAGTAGCTGATAAATCAGATCGAGATTGATCTAGTCTACGTTGTAAGTCATTTCTTTCAGCTACTAATTCACGTATGTTACCTTCGGATGTAGTAGCTTCATCCCGAGCTTCAGTTAACTGATTTTGTACTTGTCTAAACTGAGCGACTAAAGCAAACTCAGCTAAAAGTGGAATCTCATATAATTCATTTACAGCTGAATCACCAAAAACATTAACGGTTATATCTGGACCATTATGACCAGTATAAGCTAACGTATCTTCATCATCTATAATAGTTTTAATTGCATTAGAAACGGCTATATAATCTTCTTCTTCAGAAATAGCATTTAAGTCTTCACAAATATCTATTAAATCTTTATCAGAATCATCCGCTAAACGAAATGCTTCAAACTGAAAGAAGGAATCTCTAGCTCTTGCAGTTCGTGTTGCCTCTGATAAAGAACTACTTCTACAATCTGAAGCATTAGATAAACAATTAGCGTCATTACGATTGAATAGAAAAGTAAGAAGTTGATGAGCACGATCTAATTGCATAACACTTTGAGTAAACGTAATATCAGAAGCAGCATATGTTGGGATATTATTTAATTGATTTCTAATAACTGAAATATTAGCCGTAGATAAAAATAGTTGAACATATCGAGAAACATTTTCTAAGGAAATAACATGACGATCTGTATTAACACCAGTTTTCTCGAAAGAAATTGATAGATTTTGAGTAGCACTTACATGATTTAAAAGACTGTTTAACCCGTAATGTTCAAAAGTAGTAGGATCCTCAGGAAGACCAGGGATAGATTGAATAAAACTAACCTCTAAAGACTGCGCATAAGAATTATTCGTTGATGGTATATTAATGAAAATATCGTTCTCTTCATAATTATGGCGATTAAAATTAACTAAATTAAAATCGTAATTTTCATTAGCTGTTAAAGAATGAATCCATTCAGCGTATAACGCATTAATTTGAGCATCTGATGGAGCATTATTACAATTTCCATTAGAAATAATATCAATTGAAGACGAACCACCGTTAGGAGTTAACACAACAGATATAGCATGAGTATTTGTAGAATTATAAGTTGAATCAGCAACACATAATAAATTAGTTGTTCCATCATAAACTAATGATCTAAAGCGTGCTTTCAACTCTTCATTGTTAAGTAATTCAGTAGGAGCATCACTTTGACATGTTTCTAAATATGCAGATAAATTTGCATCAGCCTGAGTTTGACCAACAGACTCAACACCTGCACCAAATAAACCAACAAAAGGGTGATGATTTAAGAATTGCTCTTCTCCTGAACGAGATGGAATGTTTGAAGGATTCCATTCCGTAATGAAAGCAAATGATTGAACACTTAACGTTAGTAATAAAAATAAATGTAATAAATATTTCACAATAAACCTCCCTATTTTTTACCTTGGGGCCATTAAGCCGACAACCGACAATACGTTTGTCGGATTATTATTAACAACTGTTTTAGTATTAAGTTCTGCTAAAGCTTCTAATGATTGAGTTTGTGTTAAACTGTTTGGTTGAGCTGAGGATCCGCCACCTCCACCGCCACATGAAGACACCAATATAGCCATAATTAATACATAAAAATATTTTCTCATCCTAAAACCCTTCAATTTATTTAATAATCTATTCTACCTTTATAACGTAAAAAACAACATAGAATTGTAATGATTTTTCTTAATATATTTAAAATAACATTAAACTGAAGAAAATCGATGAAATAAATAAAAAACCAAAAAAGAAAGTACATTATATACCATAAACACAACAAAGAAAGTAATAACCCCTTTTTTATGAAGAATAAATACCAAGTCTTTGATATAAGTTGAGTACGTTGATAAGGCTCCGCATAAACCAATAGACAGTACATACCACATCCAAAATTTTATAACAGATTGATACTATAGGGATAAAAAGGCAATTTCAAGATAAAATAAAAAATAAGAATTTTAAAGAAAAAATAATTCAAAAATCAAAAAAAACTAATCCAAAATCTTTATAGTAGAACTAAAATTCTAATTAATGAAATACATTACTACCAAAATCAAAACAGACTGCAGACGTCAAAAATGCACTTCCAAACTTTTCAAAAATTGTGATCAACAGCTGCTAGAACATAAGCACTGACATCAACAATAAAAAAACGTTATCATACTAATAAAAACATTCAACTCCGGCTCTAAATTATTTCTTGATCCTACATTAAGAGAGCAAACGAATGACATATCATATTACCAAATTTGTAAACAATCTAGAAAAAACGATATCACCGAGCACAAATTTAACAGCATGGGCGCGGTTATTGGGGCACACTCAATAAAGACCTGTCAGACTTTAGAGAAATTATGACACAAACCCTATTTTTAAAGCCCGGACTTGGTGCATAAAAAAAGGATCGATAGTTACCATTTAAAAAAACAGTACACACAGATGGTTAAGGGTCAGTACTTACAGCCTATTTAATATTTAAAGTAGCCTCAGCATCACTAAGCTTTTCTGACAAAAGTTTAATTGAAACTTGAACTGAAAAAGAACCATATGAAATACCCTTAAGATTTGTCCAGCATTCACCTTTTCTATGAATAAATTGTGTTAAAGACTCATTTTCAAACACTGAACTAGCCCCACGCTTATACTCCTTAACTTGTAAATCGATATAGCTATTAAACTGATCCTCCAAACAATCAAACGCACCCCCAATCGTAGTTAACTCCTTTTCACTATAGCTAGAACGGGCCATAATAAAATCAACTATTCCGTCTTCCAGAAATTTTGAAAATCGAGAATTAACATCTTTAATGCTAGCATTTAATTTATTCATAAAAGGAGCAAACAAAGAATAATGAGTGTTAAATTTATCTTTAAAAATCTCATCTAAAGAATCGCTAATATTACTATAAGGAAGAAACAACTGATGAGGAAAACTAGCATCAACCGCTTTAAGAATCAACGAATTAAACCGATCAAAATCATCCATTGTAATAAGTAACGAATTTTCAGCTACCTTACCGTCTTCACAAAAACGATCTTTAAAACTGTCCAAAACTCGTGAAACGGCATTTCTATAGTCATGAAAAACAGCTTCCTCAAAAAGCGTACCTGCATTGCTTATAACACGAACTAAAGGTTCTAATCGATCAGAAAGTCTTACAATAAGAGTATTCATATTATCAGACAAGCATAACAGCGTTTTGTCAGAAATATCGTCAGCTAAATGATGCATTTTGACCATTTCTAATATATCATTACAATACCTATCATTTAAACTATCTTCTAAAAACTGCGATCCAATATTATTAAAAGAAAGAATTTTATTAAACATCATCAAACCTCCATTAAAAAATTAAATTAAGTATCCTCTAATTTTTATGATCGGATAAAAAAAATAAAAATTTGCATGAAAAAATTTTAATATAAAAAATAATGATATTCAACTCAATCTAAAGTACCAAGAACCTATTCAAAAGCACTCTTTAAACCAGGACATAGCAATAACTATTTTTAACAAACAGCGCTTGCCACTTTTCAAACAAATTATCTTGGCCTAATTTATCATCCACTAAAGGTCACACAAAAGAAACTGCAACACGTTCTAATATAGAATCCATGTAACATTGCGATAAGAAATATCATCTAAAGACGGTAATATATCAGAGTTATTGAAACAAGCATCTCTACCTTTTTTGAAATCGATAAAATAAACGAGGAACTAACTTTAAAAACTCAACCGCTATCATTATAGAAAAGATCATTAATACCCCATTTAAAGAAAATAACACAATATTACCTATCTGAATGGCCGATGTAAACTGGCTCCATATCGCCCAAAAAGACATCAAAAACACAGCTAACCCTGGCATCAAAGTAACCCAACAATAACGTGAGGATCTCGAAAACAAATAATGAGAAACCACCAATAAAGCAAGTGCCGCTAATAATTGATTAACCGCACCAAATAACGGCCATAATAACAACGCCCCCTTACCACTGAGTCCAGAAGAAAATGCTAAGAACAAAGCCGAAATAACCGCTATTAATGTAGCCGGTATTGGCTTAGCAATAGAATCAAAACGTGTCCCTTTCGTTAGTTCAATAATCATGTAGCGTTGAATACGTGTAGACGTATCTAACGTTGTTCCAGCAAAAGATGCAATAAAAACACCAATAATCACCGCACCAATAGATTTAGAAATTCCAATATACTCTAAAATATTTGCAAAACCCATCACCACTGCCTGTAATTTCGATTGTAATCCAGCACTTGCTCCCCACGAACTATAATGCTGGTTCCAAGCATCCAAACCAAACAATGTGACTCCATCTGGTAGCGTATACCCTAGGCCAAGTCCAGCTGTCACGGCAATAATCACAAGAACAGCTAAGAGACCCTCTAATATCATAGACCCGTACCCGACGAGTTTAGCATCTTTTTCATTTGATAGTTGCTTAGACGTTGTACCAGAAGATACTAAAGAATGAAAACCAGACACCGCACCACATGCAATGGTAATGCCTAAAAATGGCCAAATAGAAGGAGCCCCCTCAGGAAATAACTGCAGACCCGGAGCCTGAACCAATAAATCCCCTGAAAAACCAGACACAAATACTCCAGAAAAAATTAATAGCAACGCAATATATAATTGCCAGGCATTAATATAATCTCTGGGTTGTAATAAGGTAGTGACCCGCAAAATAGACGCAATAAATGCGTAAACTAACAACGCTATCGTCCATAATCCTGTTGCCGGAATACCTAGTAACTGTTCAGGCATCACTAACGGCCATAAGTGACCCAAATATACTGTCACATACATTAAGAACACCGCCACGAATGTCTTCAACCATAATGGATATCGAGCATTTTTTAACGCAAGACCTAAACCTATTGCGATTGGAATTTCAGCCCAAACAGGAAAGACAGATTCCGGAAAGGAATCAAAAAGGACCGCCATAATCAATCCAAAAATAGCGATCACCACTAATAAAGCAAAACAAATTAATGCAAAAAAATAAAACCTTAACTTTTGTCCTAACAGACGGTTAGCACATTGCGCAATCGACTCACCTTCCGATCGTAAAGATACCACCAAGCTTCCAAAATCATGAACCGCTCCGATAAAAACAGACCCCAAAAGAACCCACAATAAAGCTGGAATCCAACCCCAAATAATACCAATAGCGGGACCCACAATAGGCCCTGTACCCGCAATAGAAGTAAAGTGATGGCCAAAGACGATTCCTTTTTTTGAAGGAACAAAATCCTGCCCGTCCTGACGTGCTTTTGATGGCACTACATTAGATGAATTTATTTCAAAAACGCTTGTTTCTAAAAACGATCCATAATACCGATAGGCCAGAAAAAACACACCTAAACATATTCCTAAAATCCATAAGGCATTCATACTCTGTATGGTAGCAAAAAATTAAAGTTTAGGATATGTTTGATTGACTAACGGAGATATTGTTTTTGAGTAAACGCGTCCACCTGAATAGCATCCAAACGTAATGCTTCCACTTCGGTTAAGAGATCAAACTCGGCCGCCGTAATGACACCTTTTTGCTTTGCCTCTTCCAAACTTTCTGAAATAGCCACCTTTGGTAATACACCTTTGCGAATCGCTTTTTTAAGACGCTTAACAACTTGCTCACTTAATTGAACTTTCTTAAATACATTTTCCCAACGACCTAAAGCCTCTTTGGGAGAACTTGGAATATAAATTCCTTCAGTGAGTCGATCTCGTTGCTTAGAGGTTACCTGCATAGACGCCGATATCTGATGACCTAATTGATCTGAGGGTGGTGTTCCAATACGATTAATACGGCTCCAAAACCCAATAACATATTTAAAGATACCGTCCATATTCGCATAAATACCATCAAAGGCATTTTGTATCTCATTAAAACAATACGCTAAACACCATTCAACGTAAGGGCGATCTTCTTTTTTTGAGCCCTCAAACTCAAATCGTCTCATAACAGCGACTGCAAAATACATAAAAGCTAATATATCTGCTAATCGACCTGTCACTTTTTCTCTGAACTTCAAATTACCACCAAGTGAGGCCATACAAATATCCGCAAGCAGTGCAAACGAAGCAGAAGCCCACACCAAACGTCGCTTATACGGTGATAAGACTGTAAAAAATGAAGCAAATGAAATCAGTCCACGTGTGAGTGTTAACAATACAGTTCTTACCAAGGTGGAAGCAACATGAAGTGCATGCCCCCAAAAGGCCGCATCAAATGCCGCTAAATCATTTTCATTCGCCGCTTTCACTTGTGCATAGGCATGTGGATGACATCGTAGTGCTCCCTGACCAAAAATGATCATTGTTCGTGTTAAAATATTAGCACCTTCAACAGTAACTCCAATTGGAGCGGCCATATACGCATTCGCAAATAAGTTACGAGGACCCGATGAAATACCGGCACCACCCATCACATCCATGCCATCATTAATAATATGACGAAACCACTCCGTATAATGATATTTCATAATCGCCGACACTACTCCAGGCTTTCCACCCTTTTCAAGGTGAGCACACATTAAACGCCGAGACGCATCCATCATATAGGTTAGTCCACCAATACGAGCTAACGGTTCTTCCACCCCTTCAAACTGTCCAATAGACAATCCAAATTGCTGCCTCACTTTAGCAAAGGAACTCGCCACACGAGTCACTAACTTAGCTCCGCCTGTCGCATTAGCCGGCAAGGAAATCCCTCGACCCACTGATAAACATTCCATTAACATGAACCAGCCTTTACCCGCATTTTCTGGTCCGCCAATAATGACAGATACAGGAACCTCAATATTACGGCCTTTAATTGGACAATTATAGAATGGCACACCCATCGGATCATGGCGTGTATCAATCAACATCCCTTTCGTTTCTCGTGGAATTAACGCACATGTAATACCCGGAAATTCACCCTTTCCTAAGTAATTATTCGGATCCTTTAACTGGAAGGCTAAACCAACAACGGTTGAAATACCAGATAATGTAATCCAACGTTTTTCAAAGTTTAACTTTAATACCAACTCTCCCGAGCGTTTACGAACCACCACCCCTTCGGCTTTCATTGAACCGGCATCGGATCCAGCTGTGGGTTCAGTTAATGCAAAACAAGGAATTTCTTCTCCTGTTGCTAATCTTGGTAGATAATAATTTTTTTGATCCTCTGTTCCATAATGAATAAGCAACTCTGCTGGCCCTAATGAGTTTGGAACCATCGTCGTAATACCTAACGCGGACGATCGAGAACTTAATTTAGAAACAACCTCACTATGTGCAAGCGGCGACAATTCTAATCCACCATATACCTTTGGGATAATCATGCCAAAAAAACGATGTTTCTTTATAAATTTCCAGACTTTTTCTGGAAACTCACGCTTTCTAGTAATCTCCCAATCGTCGACCATGGCACATAGTTCTTCGACAGGACCGTCTAGAAATGCTTTTTCATCTTCACGTAATGACGCATAGTCTTCCTTTAAAACTTTTGAAACCGACGGCTTTCCAGAAAATAAGTCTTTATCTAACCACACATCTCCGGCCTCTAACGCGATACGCTCTGTTTCCGAGACCTGAGGAAAAATATTAGCCCATTTAATAATCATAAAAATGAATCTGGTAATTAAATTAGCTCGTAACGGTTTAATTGAGCATATGATTAAAAATGCCCCCAAACCATAAAATGCTGGAAAAATGAGCCCATATCCCCATGCAGCTGATAAAATAACAAAACTCCACAACCACATTGGAGCTGAAAAATAAAGTAGCACTACAACTACTACGGCTGAAGCCATTAAAATCGTACTCGTTGAGTAAGATAAAAATAATTGCATATACAACTCTAATAATTGATCCATTATTTATTCTCCTTCTGGCTTAAAGCTATTTAAATAAGAAGCAACTTGAAACCGTAAACCAACACATTCTGATAAATACTCTAATCGCTTAATACACTTATCGATCGATTGATCTAAAGCATAAGCCCACAATCCACCTCTAAATGGTGGAAAGCCACAACCCATGATCATCGCCATATCCAAATGACCTGGAGATTCCACGATCGAGTCGTCTAAGCATCTGGCCGCTTCATTCACCATAATCAATATCAAGCGATCCACGCACTCCTCATCAGAAATGGTACGTGAGATATGATGCTGCGAAAGCCATTGCTTCATTTGAGGACTCTCTACTTTTTCTTTCGCGGAGTAATCATAAAAACCTTCACCCGATTTTTTTCCTTTAAGTGGCATTTCATTATCGCTAATAACACTAAAAACCGGTGGAAGTGACATCCGTTCGCCGTACCCATCTTGCAAGATTTTAGACACTTTATACCCAACATCTAAACCGACTTCATCCGCGAGTTCGAGTGGGCCCACGGGCATACCAAACTCACGCGCCAAACGATCGATACGAGAAATCGACACTCCCTCAGATGCTAAATATATAGCCTCATTCACATACGGAATAAGAATACGGTTCACTAAAAAGCCTGGACAATTTTTAACAACCACAGGTGTTTTTCCACACTTCTTTGCTAACGAAACAATACTAGCCACAGCCTCATCCGATGTTTTCTCACCTCGAATCACCTCAACTAAGGGCATCCGATGTACCGGACTAAAAAAGTGCATCCCAACAAACCGTTCCGGATGACGAAGTCCACTCGCCATTTCAGTAATCGATAACGCTGACGTATTCGACGCTAAAATAGCCTCTTTAGAAACAATATCTTCTAACTCTTTAAATGTGTCTTGTTTTAACGCCATATTCTCTGGAATGGCCTCAACCACTAAATCAACTGACTTAAAACCAGTATAGTCTGTGCTTGCCGATAAGCGATGAGATTTCACTAGTTGATCCACTGAACTCATCCGTCGACGTTTGACTCTCTTTGAAAAAATATCATGAGCTGTTTGATACGCTTTCGCAATAAATGACCATTGAATATC
>CACECR010000022.1 GCA_902558105.1 uncultured Candidatus Marinamargulisbacteria bacterium
ATTAAGTTGTACTACACTTCGTATTCTAAGTTTAAGTCTTCAACGGCGACACTGCCTGAAGTTTATAAGGTGGAGAAATGGGGACGTTTCTCTCCTCGTCCGCATGTTATTTTAATTCAGGTGGAATCGTTAAACCATGCTGTTTTAGATCAGTTGGCTGACAATGGAAAAGTAATCACTCCCTTTTTAAATCAGTTACGACAAGATAGTGTGTATATTGATCAGTTTTACGGAAATTCAATTCAGACCGCTAAAGGGCATTTTGCAACATTATTTTCCGTTATACCTAGTGTGACAGGGAAGTCCTTTGTTCGGTATGATGATGTAAATTTGCCTTCAATTGCCAGCGTATTTAAAGAAAATGGGTATGACACTACCATCTTTAGTGGATTTTATAAACGGACGTTTGACAATATGGAATCTTTTTTATTAAACAGAGGGTTTACTCACTTTCAAGTAGTTCGAGACTATGTTTCTAAAGAAGAACTGGAGGATAAATTAAGGTGGGGTGTTCGAGATGCGGTATATTACAAGCATTTTTTAGATGTTTTTACAGATAAAATTGCCACAACAGATCAGTCTCAATTTTATTTTCTACCCACTATTGCGAACCACTTTCCTTTTAACTCGTTAAAGCCACATCACCGATATATTTATGATGAGTCCGAGGGAATCCGTCAAAATTATCAAAACTCTGTACATTTAGTGGATAGGGGTTTAGCTTATTTTTTTAAGGAATTAAAATCGCGTGGGCTTTCAAAAGATGTCTTAGTTATTGTGACGTCTGATCATGCATTTCCCATGGGACTGCATCAAAACTATCATTTAGAGGCGGGATACCATAATGATTCATTTCGAATTCCTTTTTTCATGGTGTGGGATACGGTGCTTCCGGCTCGAAAGATTCAAGGGGCGTATTCTCAAATGGATATTATACCGTCTCTAATCGACTTGCTAAACTTGTCATTTTCTCACTCTACGTTTCAAGGCGTGTCTATTTTTGATAAGGAGCGACGTAAACCTATATTTTTAATTCAACCTTATGGTAAACATTTTTCGATTATCAGGCATCCTTACAAATATCGATTATTTACTAAAACAATGACAGAATATGTCTATGATCTTGAGCAGGACCCTATGGAAACTAAGAATATTAAATCGACTTTAACAATAGAGCAGTTAGAGCAATTTAGAAAAGATATTCAGCAAATTTATGCCAATCAATATCATATCGAGAATAATTTGTTTTTACCGATTAAGCCGTAGTGACAATGTTTTTTACATCATCTAAGTTAAGCCGAGGCCCAAATTGTGTCACTAATTTAGCGGATAGTTGAATTGCTAATTGTCCGGCTTCTTTAATTGACTTTCCTTGAGTAATAGCGGCTAAAAAACTTCCCGCAAAACAATCACCTGCACCATTTGTGTCGATGGCGTCAACGTGTATTCCATTTAGCTTAATCGTTTCTTCTGAGTTCGAAATAAGGGCACCCCGCTTACCTTGGGTGATAATTACGGTAGTCGCTTTGTTTTTTAAATAAGCTAATGCTTCATCAACTATAGTTGTTTCACTTAATGAGAAGGCCTCGGCTTCGTTACAAAACAAGTAATCGACATGATCCCCTATGATTTCTAAAATACCTGATCTGAAAAACTCCACCATGGCAGGGTCTGAACAAGTGAAGGCTGTTTTGACACCATGCTTATTGGCTAGGTTATGGGCATTAATTGCCGCTTGTTTTCCTGTTTCTGAGCTTACAAGATATCCTTCAATATAGACAATTTGGCTTGATTTGAGTTGAGATTCATCAAGGTCTTCTGGCCCAAACTCTTGACTGGATCCGAGAAAAGTTGTCATTGTACGATCGGCATCATCAGTCACCATTACTAAACAGTTTCCAGTCGGTAGGGAGTGTTCAGTTGTACGATTAGTACACCTTACATTGTTTTTTTCTAAATCATTTAAATAAAATTGTCCATCAGTGTCATTCGTGACTTTACAACTATATGCGCAGTTGGCGCCTAGATGGGCCGCTGTAATAATGGTATTGGCCGCGGAACCGCCACAGGCTTTTTCTTGTATATAAGGAGCATGTTCTTTTTTATAAGTTTGTAGCGTTTCATTGTCGACTAAGGTCATAATGCCTTTTTCAATGTTTAAACTTTGCAATAATTCAAAGCTACTTTTAGATTCAATATCGACTAAGGCGTTACCAATTCCATAAATGTCTAGTGTCATTATCCTAGGCTCCTTACGCTTTCTACGGCAACTGCATCTCTATCTGATAATACACTACCATCTTCACGCTCTTTTACGGTGCGGTCTCGCTTCCAAGACCGTTCGCATCGAGGGTGATCTTGAATGTTGATAATGCTGACGGTATCTGCATTTTCATCTAACTCTACCTGTGATACTCCAAATATATCATCTAGGTCCCCTGTAAATTCAGTAAGTTCATTATTTTTATTGGGGCAAATTACTTTTGCATCTAAAGCGTTATCTAGTCCCGATTCTTTGGCATCTTCTAAAGCTTTTTGAACTAATGGTCTAATAGTCATTACATGTTCCCACTTTAGATTGGCGTTGCAATTAAATGTTGGAAGTAAGGAGGTATGAGCATTTAAATTATTGCTATCTGGGTAAAGTGTTTGGTAAATTTCTTGTGCGGTGTGAGGGAGTATTGGGGCTAATAAATGACATAAACTATCGGCAATGATAAACATACAATATTGTGCTCTCACTCGTCGTTCGCTATCTTTAACATCACAATATAATCTGTCTTTACTTAACATACAATAAAATGACGAGAGTTCATTGTTACAAAAATTATATAATCGTTGATGAAGCTCTCTAAAATTATAAGTTGAATAATCTGAGATACTGTCTGTTAGACAGTTACTTAGTTGTTTTAAGATATACGCTTCAGGTGTATGGCCTTCTATTGACTCACAAAAGTTTTGTCGTGACTCATTAGTTAACACGTCTTTGCTTTCTAAATCGTTAATATTACTTAATAAAAATCGTATCGTGTTTCTAATTTTTCGGTAACTGTCGCCAGCAATATCAAAAAAGCTTAAGTCAACTTTAATGTCATTTTCGTAGGCCAATGAGCTTACCCACCAACGAGCCACTTCAGCTCCATATTTTGAGAGTAGGGTGTCTACATTAATGGTATTTCCAAGTGACTTACTCATTTTACGACCGTCTTTATCAACGATAAATCCATGCGTTAAAATATGTCTGAATGGCGGTTTTTGTTGTGTTCCTAATCCAAGAAGTAGGGATAAATGAAACCATCCTCTGTGTTGGTCAGATCCTTCTAGATAAAGGTCGACTTGCTTTCCGGTTTCTTTACCGTGCATGACGGCTTCCCAAGAGGATCCTGATTCAAACCAAACATCAAAAATATCATATAGTTTTGTTAATGATTGTGGATCAATTGGAGATGATAGTTCCGTATCAGCACTTGCGTTATAGTGTGTTAGTAACTCACCTGGACTCTTTTTAAACCAGGCATCGGATCCTTCAGTTTCAAATATTTTAGCCACGGCTCGAGTGGTCGCTTCTGTTAAAATGATGGTTCCGTTAGCGTCTTGAAATGCCGGAATAGGTAGGCCCCAGGAGCGTTGTCTCGAAATACACCAGTCGGGTCGTGATTCTAACATTCCATGGAGTCTATTTTGTCCCCAGTCTGGTGTGAATTTAATTGATTTTGAAACACTAGAAAGAGCCATCTCCCGTATACTTTTTTTGTTGCTTTTCATCGCATTATCAACACTAATAAACCATTGCTCGGTGCTTCTAAAAATAACTGGCGTTTTAGATCTCCAGTCATGTGGATAGCTATGATCAAATTCATAGGCATAGAGCAAGTGTTGGGATTCTTTTAGTTTGGTCACAATTGTCTCATTTGCATCCCAAATTGATTTTCCAATTAACCACTCTGGAACTGAGTTGTCATAGCATCCATCTCCTTGTACAGGACAGTAGGTATCTAAGCCGAGTGTTTGTCCTACATTGTAATCATCAACACCATGCCCAGGTGCAATATGTACTAATCCAGTTCCATCTTCAAGCGTTACGTAAGCTGCGTGTGTTACGTTTCCTTCACGCTCACAAAATGGATGTGTGTATGTTTGATTAATAAGTTCAGCCCCTTTGATGTTCTTTAATACCTGACCATCGGTCAGAGAGCATGTATTTTCAATAGCTTCTTTTAACTCTTTCGCGATAATTACGGGCTCATGGTCCGGCCATTTGACCACTTGATAGTCGTAATCTTCATGAATAGCCACCGCTAGGTTCGCTGGAAGTGTCCACGGGGTGGTAGTCCAAATTAATAGTGAGGCCCCTGTGAGTTCGCTGTCCAATGACGATGGGTTGTTAAGATTAAATTTTACAAAGACAGATGTATCGGTTTTATCGTAATATTCTAACTCTGCTTCAGCTAAGGCCGTTTGATTGGCAATGGACCAATGAACGGGCTTTAATTGGCGATACACTAATCCTTCTTTTACAAGATCGGCAAATAGGTTAATGACACGACTTTCAAATTGAGGGTTCATGGTGAGGTAAGGAGCTTTGTAGTCGCCAACGGTTAGTAGACGTTGCATTTGACCGGATTGTAATTTAATGAACTTTTCAGCATAACTTTTACAATCTCTTCGAATAGCAATTCGTCGGGTATCTTCATCTAATCCGTCAAGTTTTTTGCGTTTCTCTTCACTTAAACCGGTCATCACTCGGTGTTCGATAGGAAGACCATGACAATCCCAACCTGGTGTAAAACTACATTGTTTGCCCATCTTGTGCTGACTTCTTACGACGATATCTTTTAATACTTTGTTTAATAAATGACCAATATGAATATCCCCATTGGCATAGGGTGGGCCATCATGGAAACGGAAGCTTTCGGAACTGTTTTCTTTAGAGTCTAATAGTTGTTGATAAAGGTTTTCTTGTGACCACTTTTTTAAGGTTTGGGGTTCGTTTTGAGCAAGGTTAGCCTTCATTGGGAAGGATGTTTTGGGTAAATTTAGAGTATCTTTAAATTGATTTTTGTCTTTTTTAGACATGATGATGGTGTCCTAAGCTATTCAATACTTAGCACAAATTATACCTTGTGTCTGGCAGATTGGCTACGGTAAACCCACGGTTTTGTTAGTAAAAATTAATTAGATAACTGGTTTTGAATCGTACGTAGTGTTTCCGTGTAATTATCTGTATTAAATATTGCAGACCCCATCACAAAAGTATCTACACCCGCATCGGCAATTTCTTTAATGTTAGATGGTTTCACACCCCCATCAATTTGAAGTCGTATGGGTTTATCGTATTGATCTAAAATTTGACGTGCTTTTTTGATTTGATTGAGTGCACTTGGGATAAAGGATTGATTACCAAATCCAGGATTTACGGACATTAGTAAGACCATGTCAATTTTGTCGATTACTTGCTCAAGGACGTCTAAGTTGCTGGTGACGTTAAATACTAGTCCAGATTTACATCCTTCGTCTTTAATTAATTGCAAGCTTCGGTCTACATGTTTAGACGCTTCTGGATGAAACGTAATATAATCAGCGCCGGCTTTAGCAAAATCTGGTATGATTCGATCCACAGGTTCAACCATTAAGTGTACATCGATAGGTGCCGTTATGCCGTAGTCTCTTAGACTTTTTAATACTAATGGGCCGATTGTAAGATTTGGGACATAATGATTATCCATGACATCAAAATGAAGCCAATCCGCTCCAGCATTTAGTACGTTATCGCAGTCTTCACCTAAACGAGCGAAATCTGCTGATAAAATTGAGGGTGCAATTATGTTACTTTGTTTCATGACTATAGTTTATCCATAATTTTAATTGTTTACAATGATGGATTTGTACTCTTTCTTTTGATGAAATTTTTTTTATATTGATTTAATTTCTCCATCTTGATACATTTATTTTATGAAAATTTTATTTAAAAATATTGCAATGGGTACATTTAGAGTGGATGGTGTAGTATCTTTTATGAACCATTCACCTAAACTCTACAGTGTTGAGTACCCGTTGATACCTGATGAACAATTTAAAATACAATTACATTTTAAAGATAAAACTTTTCAATTTAAAAAGGGTACCTGTTTTATCATGAAGCGAATTCATGGGCATCCGTTTAGAGATGGTAAATGGGTTGGATTTAAAGAAGAGTATCAGTTTTTTCAATATGTTGCTTATAAATTTCAAAGAGGGGCTCCGCCTTCTGCTCTTTTAGCAAAAGTGTACTATGGTGATAAAGATCGGTTTAGTACAGGTGTGCGTGAGCTATCTTTTGAAGATGTAAGTTTGTTTATAGATACACTTCAATTCGTTCCATCTTCGCAAGATCTAAGTTCTGATAAAGCTGCTTCGAAGGAAAAACCTGATTAATCTGACTCAATACTACAGGTGGTATCTATTCCTCCACGCGTATTGTAGATAGTGGTAATTTTTAAGTAGTTTGGATTGAGTAATGTTTTAAGGTCTTGAAAGAGTCGGTTCGTTAAATGTTCTTGATAAATACCTACTTGGCGGTAAGAGGTGATGTAATATTTGAGTGACTTTAATTCGACGATGTGTTGGTTCGGGATATAGTCGATACTAATGGACCCATAATCGGGTAAACCAGAAAAAGGACATACAGCAGAGAATTCTGTGGTGTGATAATTAATGGATTGTTTTTCACCATCATATGGAAACGTTTCTAGTAAGTCGACACGAATACTATCTTCTGATTCAAATGGGAGTGTAAGACCTTCGGCTTTTGGCATTTTTTTTCCTAAATTTATGTTGCTTAAGTATAAATTATTTTAGCTTTTTTGTCATACTTTGGGAGTAATTGCTTTGATTGGCCTTGTAAGATTGATCTTTCTTTGCCATAATGACTATGGATCGCGGGGTGGAGCAGTGGTAGCTTGTCGGGCTCATAACCCGAAGGTCGTAGGTTCGATTCCTACCCCCGCTACCAAATCATTTCGCGAAAATTGGATATTTATGACAAATTCAGCAATGGTTTTACTCTCTGGAGGTCAAGATAGTGCGACTTGTTTAGCTTGGGCACTTGAACGCTATGATTCTGTTCAAGCGATATGTTTTGACTACGGCCAACGACATCGGGTGGAGTTAGAGTGTGCTAAAGACTTAGCGAGAGAAGCTTCTATTCCTCTTAAAATAATGCCTCTGGATATTTTTTCATCATTAACACAAAACGCTTTAACGTCTTCGACTCTCACTATTGAGTCGTCTTCGGATGGCTTACCTAATACTTTTGTTCCGGGTCGTAACTTGATTTTTTTAACCACAGCGGCTATTGCCGCGTACCAGCAGGGGTGTCGAACGTTGGTCACTGGCGTGTGTCAGACAGATTATTCTGGTTATCCAGATTGTCGGGATGATTTTGTGCAGTCGGCGCAGTCGTCGATTAGTTTGGCATTAGATGATGCGTTTACTATTGAAACTCCGTTAATGTATTTAACGAAGTCTCAAACGGTTAAGTTAATGCAGTCTCTTAATAAATTGCATTGGTATGGCATGACACATACCTGTTATGAAGGACTTCGTCCGGCATGTGGACGCTGCCCGTCTTGTTTATTACGATTAAAAGGGTTCCAGGATGCTGGAATTCCAGATCCGCTTGACTATGATTCTTGAATATAACTATTGATCTTGAAGATTTAACCTGGTTTGAAGTTTTTAGTGCTAGTTTTCTAAATGAGCTATGCACTTACTTAGACAGAATAAGAATTTTTTTGGCGTAGTTAGTTCGTTTGTTTAGTTTGTTTAAAAATTAAAAAGATCTATTAATTAGCGGCTATTATATTAATTATCTTCTATTAAAATATTAATTTTTTAAAAAAATTGAAATTTTATTAATATACATTTCGATATATTGATGTAGGAAATAATTATAGGATCATATTATAGCGATTTTCTACAGATTGTAATTGAAAATGTATAAGAATAATTTGGGAGGGAATAATTATGGATATGAACTTTAATAATGGAAGTTTTTTAAATAGAAGTAACTTTGGCCAACAACATGTTCCTAAGCGAAAAAAGCCGAGTGATGTGCCGTCTAATGGGACATCGTCTTCCACAGTTATTGCTTCAGCAAATTCTAGTCCTAGTTCATGTAGTCCGCATGTAAGTATAGAATTATTAAGTCTTGATACGACGTTAGATCAAGAGACGTTGGATTATTTAGCAAAACTC
This sequence comes from uncultured Candidatus Marinamargulisbacteria bacterium, assembly GCA_902558105.1. Taxonomy (GTDB): domain Bacteria; phylum Margulisbacteria; class Marinamargulisbacteria; order UBA817; family CACECR01; genus CACECR01. Next base: position 8,236 of record CACECR010000022.1, read on the forward strand.
GAAACAAAACTCAATGAACCTTTGGGAAATTTAGATGCTCCAGTAGAATTAGACGCTGAAGTAACAGTAGAAGTAGATCCTGAAAAAATGGACAGCATTCAAACTTTTTTAGAAGGTTTATCAATCGAACAAGACAATATATTAGAAGGTCTACCAGACGTACCAGACTTTACTAATATAATGTTTCTTACAGTGCTCATCTCAAGTGTAGACACTAATTCAGTAGGCTTAACAAGTATTCTTGATAAATACCCAGAAAATTCTAAAGAGTATAAAGCATTTAAACAAAAATTTGAGTCGATCTTAAATAGTTCTATTTTCAATTATGAGGACAATGTTAACTTATTGGCTTTTCTTGATTTTTTAGTATAATTAATTTAAAAAAAGCAGCTCTACCAATAACGGTAGAGCTACTTAATTTTTTGCTTATTTTTTGGTTTGGACCACTTTTTAATTAGAGTAATTTGAAAGTATCATAGGCGCTATGTACTTAACGTCTGTGTTTGAGTATGCTGGAATTCCAGATCCACTTGACTATGATTCTTGTATATAACTATTGATCTTGAAGGTTTAACCTGGCCTGAAGTTTTTAGTGCTATTTTTCTAAATGAGCCATGTACTTACTTAGACAGAAGAAGAATTTTTTTGGGGTAGTTAGTTCGATTGTTTAGTTTGTTTAAAAATTAAAAACATCTATTAATTAGCGGCTATTATATTAATTATTTTCTATCAAAATGTTAATTTTATAAAAAAAGTGAAATTTTGTTAATATTCATTTCGATATATTGATGTAGAAAATAATTATAGGATTATATTATAGCGATTTTTTACAGATTGTAATTGAAAATGTATATGAATAATTTGGGAGGGAATAATTATGCCAAATTCAATACCAGAATTACCGAGTCATCAACTGGGGAGTGCTTCAGCACGTACTAATTTACCGAATGCTGCTCCAACACGTACTAATTCACCGAATGCTGCTTCTATTAAAAGTGCACTAAGCTCTTTAATGGAAGAAATTAGTGCTTTTGTTTTAGCTAACGATACAAAAGCCCAAGCCTTTTTAAATAAGCTTGAAGAAGTAGACAAATTTAATGTTTTAGCTAACTTAGTTGATAATGGCTCTGCTTCTTCTTCTGACGAAGAAGCAGATGAAGTGTGTGAATCCTTATTACGTTTGTATGAAATTCCTAATTATCGCACAGTTGAGGATTATCTAGAGCATATTGGTGAGGATAAACCTATAAACATGCTTATTATTCAGGCTGCTGATCCAACTTTCAAAAATGCGGCTCGTTTTATTACAAAAAGTTTACAAAGTGGGATTTTAAAAGACGCCTTTATAAAAACGTTGAGAATAGTTACGAGTCGTTAACTTTATCTTTTTTTAGTTTCAAGTTTGTATATGTCATTTAAAAAAGTAGCGCTACCAATAATGGTAGGCTACTTTTTGTATTATTTTAATTTTGTCATGTGTATTACACTTGTCTATAATCCATTGTTTTATTGTGTAATATAACGATTCATAGTCGCTAATGTTTTTAACGAAGGTTCAAACGGTTAAGTTAATGCAATCTCTTAATAACTTGCATTGGTATTGTATTACGCATACTTGTTATGAAGGACTTCGTACGACATGTGGACGCTGCCCGTCTTGTTTACTTCTTCTAAATGGATTTAAAGAGACTTAGCTTAACGATCCTTTAGAGTACGTTTAATTACTACCGATTTTGTTTAACGGCACGATCTAGACTTCGTTTAATATCTTTATCTTTAATGTCGGCTCGTTTATCGTGTTGTTTTTTTGCGGGGCCAAGTCCACATTCTACTTTTACTTTTCCGTTTTTAATATACATAGACAGTGGCACCATAATGTAGCCTTTAGTATTTAGTTTGCCGACAATTTTGTTAATTTCTTTACGGTGAAGTAAGAGCTTTCGGTCACGAGTGGGTTCTGGGTTGTGACGGTTTCCTTGTTCATAGGGCCCAATATAGCAGTTAAACAAGAAAATTTCTCCATTTATTACCCTGGCATAGCTTTCTTTAATCGTGACATTTTTGAGCCGAATGGATTTGACTTCGCATCCTACTAACACAACCCCACATTCATATTTTTCTAACACGTTTACATTATGAAACGCTTTTTTATTAGAGGCGATGAGTTGTTTATTAGATGCTTTCTTACTCATATCGTTATTATCGATAGTTTAGTCGCGCAAAATTTAGGGCGGCTAATAATTGATCGTCTGTTTCGTAATTATATTTAAAGTAGGGGCTTTGTTGTTGCTTTAAATATCGTTCACTTACTTTCTTTTCATAACTAGGTTTGAGTCCTTTTTGGTTAAGTGTAAACCCTTCGGCTGTTTTGTAGTTGGCGATGGTACAAACTAAGGCGCCTCCATTTTGAAGAGGGAATATTTGTTGAACAGAGGCTTTTCCAAATGTTTCAGTCCCAATGAGAATGGCATTGTTATGTTGGCGAAGCGCACTAGCTAAAATTTCGGCGGAAGATGCGGTTCCTTCATTGACGATGACAATTACATTTAAGTTTTTAGCGTATCCTTCACCATTTGCAAATAAAGTTTGAGGGGCTTTGTTTTTTTTCTGGATACTGACTAGTGGAACACTTGTATTAAACTGACTTCCAATCGCAAGTGCGTGTTTGAGAAGTCCTCCGCTATTACTACGTAGGTCTAGGATGATCGTTTTAATGCCTGAGTTGACTTGGTTCTTAAGAGATTTTTCAAATAATTTATCCGTATCAGGATGCAGAAAGTTATCTAATTTAATGTATCCGACCGTATCATAAAAGATAGTTTCACGATGGATGGGTTGGATAGCAAATGCGCGTCTTTGCAGTGACTTTTGTACAGGCTTTGCGGTTGTTGAGCGCCGTATCGTTAGATCGATTCGGCTATCAGGTTCACCAAGTAACAAGGTTTCGATTTCAATAATAGGTTTATTTTTAAGCGCAATTCCAGTGATATGGGTGAGTTCATCTAATACTTTTAAACCGGCTTTATCGGCGGGTGAGTTGGGGTGAACGGTTGTGATCATAATTTTATTACGGCGATTTCCAATTTCAATACCGATTTGGGCACTTTTTGTTTCGAGCTGATTTTGCATATTTGTAAAAGTGGTGGGATCAATATATTTTGTGTGGCTATCGTTTAAACTCGCCAGCATCCCTTTAAGGGCCCCTTCTTCTAGTTTTGCCGTGGAGCTATTGACATGATAGTTGGCTAGAATGGTTTTGACTTCATCATTTAGGTTAAACTTTTTAGTTCCCGCGATTTCGATGTTTTTTGGGGTTTGTGCGACGAGTGTTATCGGTGCAATTAGTAATAGAAATAGGTAGTATTTGATCATAATTTTAGAAACTTTGTTGGGTTGATGGGTCGACCATTTTCTCTAAGTTCGAAATGTAAATGGGGTCCAGTTGAATATCCTGTTGAGCCAACATAGCCAATTAATTTCCCTTTTTTTACAGTCGTGCCTTTGGTTACAATTCGCCGCGATTGATGAGCGTATAATGTGGAATAGTTTTTATTATTCTTCCAACCATGGTCAATAATAATAACATTTCCATAGCCTTTCTTCCATCCAGAGAAGATGACACGACCGCTATCAGCGGCATAGATAGGCTTCCCTTTAGGGGCTGCAAAATCAATTCCAGCATGAAGAATTCTTCGTTTAAAGATAGGATGACGGCGGTATCCGTATCGAGAGGATATCCATCCTTTAGTGGGTCTTTGAAAGATGCCTGATGCTAGAAACTGTTTGACACTAGAGCCTTTTGATTTGATGATCCCTTCAAATTGTGCGGACTCTTCTTTTAATAAGTTGTTTAACTTTTCAAATTCGGCAATATCTTTTTCAATTTCGTTAAGACTATACTGAACGGCCGTTTTTTTACGACTGAGCCGTCTTTTTCGATTGCTAATATCTTTTTTAAGTCTATATATTTGATATTGTTGGCTTTCTAAACTTTCTTTCTCTTTTTTGTATTGGAGTTGTTTTGTTTGAAGTTTTTCAAGAAGCTTGGCATCTGTTTCTAATAATTTTTCAAAATAATAACTGTGGGTGAGGGCGGTTTCGTAATCTTTTGGTGCAAATAAAAATGAAATAATGCCTAGATTTTCTTGCTGATACAAGGCTTTGAGTCGTTTACTTACTTTTTTATTTATTTTTTGTAACTCTGATTTGGTTTGTTTGAGTTTTTTTTCAGTTTTTTTGGATTTTTGTATCGAGTATTTTAATTTACGTTTTGTGGAGCTTAGTTTTTTGTTTTCAATGTAGAGTTCTCGTTTTAAATAACTTAAGCTTTTCTTAGTTTGTTTTTGCTCTGCTTTTTTCTTAGCTAATTGAGTTTTGTTTTTTTGTAACTCTTTAGCCAGTGCTTTTTTTTCTTTGCTATTATCTGTAGCTAATAAAGGTAAAGATACATAAAAAACTAAAAATAATAGTAAAATTTTTTTTAACATTGGCTTTTTTGTTCATCGATCTGTCTTCAATTATTGTATAGTAAACATAATTGTTTTATCAATTTTTATTCTCGTTTTTTATTTTAACGGATGCAACTTTTTACTTGTTTTGATTTAATGTTTGATGCACTAATTTTGCTAAATTATAATTAAAGTAGGGGAGTTCTTCAATCTCATGAATGCTTGCTTTTCTGATACCGTCTAATGTTTTAAATGTATCATAGAGAATGTTAATTTTCTTGGGTCCAAGACCATGTATTGAGTTAAGTGGGTTTTCGTTCCATCTTTTTTGACGTTTTTGTTTTTGAAACGTTAATGCAAATCGGTGAGCTTCGTCTCTGATTTGTTGGCATAAAAGACGTACGGGACTATGTTTTCCGAGTTGTAGGGTTTCTTGGCTATGAGGGGATAGGTAAAATTCTTCTTCTTTTTTTGCAATAGAAACACAGGCAATGTGGCCAGTATTTTCTAATTTATTTTTAGCGATAACGCTGGCTCGTAATTGTGTAATTCCACCATCGATTAAGAGTAAATCGGGTAGGGGCTCATTTTCTCTAATCGCTAAGCGAAGTCTTCGGAATACGGCCTCTAACATACTGCCGGGGTCATTGCTTTTTCCATTTTCAATATTTTTAATGCTTATTTTTCTATAGAGGGATTTATTGGGTTTGCCGTTTTCAAAGTAGACACAAGATGCCACACTATCTTGTCCATAGTAATGTGAAATATCGAACCCTATAATGCGTTTAGGCAATTTCGATAATTTGAAATGATGTTGCATTTCTTCTAATACGTTTTCGTTTTCGTGATGCTTAGGACTATAGTGGATATTCTTGAGAGCAATAATAGCATTTCGTTTGGCATGATCAATTAAACTGGTTTTGGGTCCGATTTTTGGAGAGATAATGACGAGATTGGTTTCACTAGAGACTTCTTTTAGTGCTATTTCAATCTCTGTGTCACAATAGAGTTCGTCTGGAAATTGTGATAGTTCAGGATAAAATTGGCTTAAGCTATGTTCCAATGTGTCTTTGATTGACATTGTATCATCCCCATACACACCATTTTGATACAAGCATTTACCCTCTCTGTATTGTTGTAGGATACAATAGAACATGTTTTTTTCTTTAATGAGAGCAATACAGTCAATCTTTTTATCTAATGGGATATCATATTTAGGTTGTTTGCTGTGTAATTCGGTTAACTTTTGAATAGCATCTCGGTAATTAGCTGCTTCTTCGAACTTTTTTTGCTTGGATTTTTCGAGCATTTTAGTTTCGAGTTGTTTTAATACCTCACTATTTTTTCCATTTAACAATAATGTAATGCTTCTAATCAGATCATCGTAATCGTCTTTTTTATCTTTGTAGATACAAGGGCCTATGCACTTTCCAATATCTACATTAATACATTTAGGATCTTTTTTAGCGAGTGAGATTTCTTGGTTACAATCTCTTATAGGAAAGAGCTCATGGAGCAGGTTTAAAATGCGTCGCATAGATCCCACGTATGGAAAGGGTCCAAAAAACTTTCCAAATTTGTCTTTACGACGCGTCATGCTGAGTCGTGGATATAGCTCTTTACTTAAACGAATGTATGGAAAGCTTTTGTCATCTTTAAGTAAGATGTTGTATTTTGGCTTAAAGTATTTGATGAGTTGGTTTTCTAAGAGTAGGGCATGTTCTTCAGATTCGCATACAATAATTTCAATTTGTTTTATTTGAGCTACTAAAAGATACGTTTTGAAGTTTTTTTGTGCGGCTTTGGTAAAGTAGGAATTTACACGGTTTTTTAATTTTTTGGCTTTGCCAATATATAGAATAATCCCATCAGAATTTAGCATTTTATAAATGCCAGGTTCTGATGGGATTTGTTGTCTAGTGGTTAAAGAAAATAAGCTACTCGGCTGCTTCTTCAGCACTTTCAGTGTCTTCTATTTCAACTTCTTCTTCTGCTGTAATTACAACTTTAATTTTAGCTTGAACTTCTGGGTGTAATTGCACAGTTACGTCATGTTCACCAATTGTTTTGATTGGAGCTTCAATAATGATTTGATCTTTTGTGATAGATGTATTCAAATCAGTATTTAATTGTTTAGCAATGCTGTTTGGAGGAATTGATCCGTATAATTTTTCTTCATTTGCTTTTGCAGATAATGATACGCTCGCTCCATTTACAGTTTTAAGTAATTCGCTTGCTGATTTTTTCTCTTCTGCTAATCGTAATTCTTCTTTTTTCTTTAGTTCTTTAAATTGCTGTGTGGATGCTTGTGTCGCTGCAATTGCAAATCCTTTTGGGATTAAAAAGTTCATGGCGTATCCACGAGATACTGTGATGGTGTCACCAACTTTTCCTTTATTTTTAACTTCTTTAACTAGAATAAGATCCATGATAATTGTCCTTTCTTAGATAGTAGTTGCTAGTAAACCAGCATGACGAGCACGTTTAATGGCTCTTGCTAACATACGTTGGTATTTTGCAGAAACACCTGTTGTACGACGAGGTAAAATTTTTCCTCTTTCTGACACATAACGTTGAAGTTTATTAACATCTCTGTAATCAATTACTTCTGCTTTATCTTGTGTGAATGGGCAACTTTTACGTCTATTTCTAAGTCCTTTTTTATCTTTCATAATATGACTCCTTACTTATCCAATACTTTCAAATTGTGGACTACTCTCGGTATTCGAATAGTTCGAGTCAGTGGCGCCTGCTCGTTCTAACATTTGCATATTGTCAGCCACAACATCATATACATACCGTCTTTCACCGTCTTTTTCGTAA
>CACECR010000023.1 GCA_902558105.1 uncultured Candidatus Marinamargulisbacteria bacterium
TATTGAGACGTCTTTATTAGACTTTCTAACATTGCCTGGATATTTTGAAAACTATGATAAGTATGTTTCCTTAACTGAGTTGAGGAGTATTTGTCAGTCAAACGATAATGCATTGGTATTAGAGAAAATTAATAGTCTTATTGAACGATATGAGATTTATGCGCCTGTTGGGGGATAGCTAATTTCAGAGCTACTGTTAGTGAAAGGGTTGGGTGTTAATTGATTAAAAAAGTAGTTGTTTGGTTTTAATAGATCTGTTTTTACTTAATAAAGCCCTTTACTAAATAAAAAAAATACTACTTTTCAAAATTACTTTGATCGATTAAAATAATAAGGCTAAAAATAGTGGGCGAATAAAGGACTCATAAAAATGATTGATAAATATAGTTATTTAAATAATGCGAATGCGGCATTTGTGGATGATTTACATGTTAAGTATAAAGAAGATCCATCTTTGGTAGATGAGTCGTGGCATAAGTTTTTTGAAGGGTATGAGTTAGCGAGCCAGAATGGATTTGCATCATCAGAGCCTGTGTCTAGCGAGGCCCTCAAAGAAATAGCCGTTTCTAAGTTAATTAATGCTTACAGAGAAAGAGGACATCTAATTGCTAAAACAAACCCGGTTAGAGATCGTCGTAAGCATACCGCCGATTTATCTCTAGACTATTTTGGATTATCAGAATCTGATTTAACTACAGAATTTGAAGCGGGTAAAGATGTTGCCATTGGTAAGGCTTCATTACAATCTATTTTGGAGCATCTTGAAAAAACATACTGCTCTACAATTGGTGTAGAGTTTAAATATTGTCGAAATGAAAAGCTTCGTCAGTGGATGTGTAATGAAATGGAGCCGACAGCTAACCAACCAAATTACTCTTCGGATAAAAAACGTTATATTTTAAATAAGATATATCAGTCGGTTCAATTTGAAAACTTTTTGCAAACAAAGCATGTTGGTAAAAAACGTTTTTCCTTAGAAGGTATTGAAGCTTTAATTCCTTCCTTAGATGCGGCCATTAATGAAGGTGCGGATCTTGGGGTGAAAGAGTTCGTATTTGGTATGGCTCACAGAGGACGTTTAAATGTTTTAGTAAATATTTTTGGAAAATCTTTCGAGCAAGTATTTTCTGAATTCGATGAAACGTTACCGGCGCAACCTGGAAAATGGAGTGGAGATGTTAAATATCACCTTGGGCGTTCGGCTAATATACAAACAGAGTCTGGACATGATGTTCATTTAAGTTTAGTTCCTAACCCTTCTCATTTGGAGGCAGTGAACCCTGTGGTCCAAGGGATTGCCTACGCGAAAGCTCGGTCGCTTCATGGTGGAGATGCCGATAAAATTATGCCGGTGCTTATTCATGGTGATGCGGCAATGGCTGGGCAAGGTATCAATTACGAAATGTCAAACATGTCTGGTTTAAAAGGCTATTCTACAAATGGTACGGTCCACATTGTTTTAAATAACCAAATTGGTTTCACCACAAACTACAAAGAAGCACGAACCAGTATGTACTGTTCAGATTTAGCAAAAGTTACAGAGTCACCAGTATTTCATGTAAATGCTGACGACCCTGAAGCGGTGGTACATGCTGTTGAGATGGCTATTAAAATACGTCACTTATTTAAAATTGATGTTTACGTCGATATTTTAGGATATCGCCGTTACGGTCACAATGAAGGTGATGAACCTCGTTTTACACAACCGATGTTATATGAAAATATTTCAAAGCACGAAAACGTATACAAGGTATTTTTGAAGCAACTTTTAGATGATAAAGTTGTGGACGAAGCTTACGCAAAAAAACAAGAAGATAAGTTTAAATCTTTATTACAAGAACGGCTAGAACAATCTAGAGAAGAAACAATTCAGCCAGAATATGATCGTTTTGCAAGTTACTGGAAAGGGTTTAGAGAATCGGATCCCAAAGATTTTGAAAAATCAATTGAAACAGGTGTTAGTACTCAAAAATTAAATAAAGTTGCCAAGCTTCTAACTTCTGAACCGGAAAACGTACAGTTATTTTCAAAAATGAAAAAGTTATTAACCGCTCGTCACGACTTATATACTAATCAAAAGAAAGTAGATTGGGCATTAGCTGAATTGATTGCCTACGGAACCTTATTAGTTGAAGGTCATGGTGTGCGAGTGTCTGGTCAAGATGCTCAGCGTGGAACCTTCTCTCATCGTCATGCCGTTATTAAAGATGTTAAAACAGAAGAACACTATACTCCACTTAACAATATTCAAGAGGATCAAGCAAAATTATCGATATACAATTCTCAATTATCTGAGTACTGTGTACTTGGTTTTGAGCATGGGTATGCATTAGCCCGTCCAACATCTTTAGTGATTTGGGAAGCACAGTTTGGTGATTTTGCGAACGGTGCTCAAATTATGATCGATCAGTTCATTAGTTCGTCGGAGTCGAAATGGCAACGTTCGTCCGGAGTATGCTTATTCTTACCACACGGTTATGAAGGCCAAGGGCCAGAGCATTCCAGTGCACGTGTTGAACGGTTCTTACAGTTATGTGCGGAAAATAATATGTATGTATGTAATATTACAGATCCGGCTAATTATTTCCACATGTTAAGACGCCAGGTGATGAATGAGTTTAGAATTCCATTAGTGGTATTTACTCCTAAAAGTTTACTCCGTCATCCAAGAGTACAATCAGATATATCTGAACTTACTAAAGGTGGATTTAAAGAAATTATTGATCAAGATCGGATTAAAGCAGCGGATGCTAAGCGTGTAGTGGTCTGTACTGGTAAAGTGTATTACGACTTACTAGACCATGCAGAAGCCACAGACAATAAAGACACGGCTATTATACGTTTAGAGCAGTTGTACCCATTACCGAAGAAGCAATTAGCGGCACTTCAAAAACGATATAAATCGGCTAAAGAGTGGGTGTGGGTTCAAGAGGAACCAGAAAATATGGGACCATGGACTCATATTCTACGTTTATTACCTGAGTTTAATTTCCGCTATGTTGGCCGTGAAGCGGCGGCGAGTCCAGCGGTAGGAAACTCTCGTATTCATAAAAAACAACAAGAAACGCTTGTCAAAGCGGCATTTAAGTCGGGTAAATAAGGAGAACGATTATGGCAAAAGATATTATAGTACCAGCTGCAGGTGAGTCCGTTACAGAAGCCGATATAGTGGAATGGAAAAAAGAGTCCGGCGACTATGTTGAAATGGATGAAGCATTAGTTGAATTAGAAACAGATAAAGCATCGATGGATTTAACGGCAGAAGCGGCTGGCGTATTAACAATTTCGATTGATGATGGAACAGTAAACGTAGGAGATGTATTAGGCTCTATTGATACGGATGCTGCAAAACCGGCGAGTAGTTCCGATTCAAGTTCTTCTGAAGAAGTTGTTTCTTCAACAGATGGGGCTGCCGAAGCACCTGCTGCTACAGCCGCACCAGCGGCTGCTCAAACGACTTCGTCGTATGCTGCAGGCCACCCATCGCCAGCGGCTGCAAAGCAGATGGCTGAAAAGGGCTTAGACTCAAGCCAAGTTCAAGGAACCGGACGTGAGGGTCGTATAACCAAAGAAGATGTGGCGAATGCTAGTCCGGCTAAACCAGACGCACCAGCTAAAGAAGCGGCCCCATCGGTTCAGGCGCCAAGAGTGGCCGGTAGCCGTGAAGTTAGACGTGAAAAAATGTCTCGATTACGTAAGACAGTTGCTCAGCGTTTAGTAAACGCACAGCACACGCAGGCATTATTAACCACATTTAATGAAGTGGACATGACCGCGATCATGGAGATCCGTAAAAAGTATAAAGATCAATTTAAAGAGAAAAATGGGGTGAACCTTGGGTTTATGTCATTCTTTACAAAAGCAGCAACGGAAGCGCTTAGAATTCATCCGATCATGAACGCATCTGTTGATGAAGGTGAGATTGTGTACCATGATTATGCTGATATTGGAATTGCGGTAGCGTCTAAAAAAGGATTAGTGGTTCCTGTCATTCGTAATGCAGAGAGCATGAGTTTCAAAGAAATCGAGCAATCTATTTTAAATTATGCGCTGAAAGCAAGAGATGGAAATATTGGCTTAGACGATATGGAAGGCGGAACGTTTACGATTACGAATGGTGGAACGTTTGGTTCGATGTTATCAACTCCGATTGTAAACTTCCCTCAAAGTGCGATTTTAGGGATGCATAACATTGTGCAGCGACCGATGGCGGTTGATGGTGAAGTGAAAATTCGTCCGATTATGTATTTAGCGGTCAGTTATGATCACCGTATTATTGATGGATCTGACGCGGTACGTTTCTTAGTTGAGATTAAAAACCGTTTAGAAGATCCAGCACGTTTATTAATTGATATTTAAAGAATTAGGGAGACGAATATGTCAGACACATTTGATTTAGTAGTAATTGGAGCCGGCCCTGGTGGATATGTAGCCGCGATTAGAGGCGCTCAGCTAGGTATGAAGACGGCGATTATTGAGAAGGAGCCGACGTTAGGCGGTACGTGTCTGAACTGGGGGTGTATTCCATCGAAAGCATTATTAGATTCATCAGAGCATTATCATATGGCAAATACTAAGTTTCAAACACATGGTATTGATGTTAAAGACATTAAGCTTAATTTTAAACAGATGATGGCTCGTAAAAATGATGTTGTTGATAATACTACTAAAGGAATCGAGTTTTTAATGGATAAAAACAAGATTAAGGTATTAAAGGGGTTGGGTCGTTTCAAAGATGCTAATACGTTGGAAGTTGTGAATGGTAAAAAGGTAGAGACTGTTACGACTAAAAATGTGATGATTGCGACAGGATCTGAGGTAACTCCATTACCACCGGTTCCGTTTGATGGAAAGCGTGTCATTGGGTCCAATGAAGCGGTTAATTTGGATAAAGTTCCAAAGCATATGGTGATTATTGGCGCCGGTGTTATTGGTGTTGAACTAGGGTCTGTTTATGCTCGATTAGGTGCAAAAGTAACCTTTGTGGAGTTTATGGACGGGCTCATTCCAACAATGGATAAAGAATTAGGTAAACATTTAAAGCGTGCCTTAAAGCATTATGATATGGACTATCACTTTAAAACCAAGGTAACAGGCGCAAAAGTGTCGAAAAATGATGTAACGGTCATTGCTGAAAATAAAAAAGGCGAAGAAGTTACGATTAAAGGTGATGTGTGTTTAGTTGCGATTGGTCGTCGTCCGTATACAGAAGGTTTAGGCCTAGAAAATATTGGAGTAGCGGTTGATGATAGAGGGCGTATTCCAATTAATGACCATTTTCAGACATCTGTTCCAAACGTCTATGCGATTGGAGATGTTGTGGCAGGTCCAATGTTAGCACATAAAGCTTCTGAAGAGGGGGCTGTTTGTGCGGAGATCATGGCGGGTCAGAAAGGTCATTTAAATTACTTAACAATTCCTGGTGTTGTCTATACCTGGCCAGAGGTTGCGGCTGTTGGCTATACAGAAGAGCAGTTAAAAGAACAGGGTCGTGCATATAAAAAAGGAAGTTTCCCATTTAAAGCCAGTGGGCGTGCACGTGCCTCTGAAGAGTCCGATGGTTTTGTAAAAGTCTTGTCGGATACAGAGACAGATGAAATTCTGGGTGTTCATATGATTGGTCCACGAGCCGCGGATATGATTTCGGAGGCATTAGTGGCTATGGAATATCGTGCATCGGCAGAAGATATTGGCATGATGGTACATCCACATCCAACGTTCTCTGAAGCCGTGAAAGAGGCGGCTTTAGGCGCTACTGCGGATCGAGCGATTCATATATAGTATCTTTAGTGAATCATATTTAGTTATAAGTTTCTTCATAGATTAGAATTTTCTAATCTATGAAGATTTGTTTAGAATGTAGGGTAAATTCATGGTAACTTCTAATGTATAGTTAAAGGTATAGTTTAGTAATAAAATGGCACATTTATTTAAAGTAGTATCATTAAAAGAAGAAAGTTTTACGAACAGTTATCAGATCTCTGAGTGTGGTGTCGGTTTTGGATTGGGACTATTAGCAGTGATGTGTATTGTAACGTCTTCATTGAGTCCGAATCATGGTGTTCGAGAAGTGTTTTGGAGAATCGGATTTGTTTTTTTGTTTTCAGTATCAATGGGTGTTGGATTTGCAAAAGTATGTAAGCATATAATTAAAGGCGAAAATAAGATTTTATCGAGTAAACTATCCGCGACTACTATTCCTATGAATAGAAATGTCGTTAGCCAAAATAGTGATGAATTGGCCAGAACTTTAATTGTATGAAAAATTCTACCTGTATCATTTAATAACTTACATTTACTTGATTAATATTTAGTGAAATGTAGTTTACTATCAAGTATATTATATCTTATCAATTTTTTTTACATTACTATAATAGTACAAAGTTGTATGAACTTATTTATCTTTTACGAATCAAACTTTTAATATGACGACTAATAATTATTTCCATGACGTCTATTGAAAAAAATATTTATAAAATATTAGTAATTTATAAAAATTATATAAATTTATAAATTAAAAAAAACAATTTTGTAAAAAATATAATAAAGTAATATTATTCAATAAATGTTAATTTAGGGTAATGTGATGAGTGTTGGATTTCCTCGTGATGTTTTTTACCATAGGTATAGGCCATATAATTCAGTTGGAATTGATCATATAAATTTTAAAAATAGTGATGGTGATACTCCATTACATTGTGCCATACGTAGTCGTAATATAAATAGTATTCAATCCAAAATAAATCTTGGTGCTGATCTTGAGCTTACAAATCGTTGGGGTGAAACCCCTTTACTTTACGCTGCACGAAAATGTAATTTTCAGGCCGTAAGTTTATTACTAAGAAGTCGCGCTAATATTTATGCAACAAATGTTGATGGTGATACAGCGATACATGCAGCTATTAGAAGGTGTGATGTTAACATGCTTAAGAAGCTCATTGATTTTGGTTTCATTATTGAGCAGAAAAATACACGTGGTGAGACTCCTTTGTTTTTTGCGGCAAGAAAATGGAATTATAGGGCATTAGAGTTGTTGTTACATAAAGGTGCAACTATTGATGCGTTAAATAGAAGTAACGAGTCTGCTTTTAATTATGCGGTACGACATAAAAATAGAGAGATGGTTAATTATTTATTTGACAAGGGAGCTAATACTGATTTACCAACAAAAGACGGGTGTGTTTCATTGTTTTATTGCCTGAAATATGATGATGATAGCGAGATGATTCGTAAATTGTTGAAGTTGGGTGTAAATATTGATTTTAAAGATAGGGATGGTAACAATGCCTTGCATATTGCTTTAAAAAATGAACGAAAAGATGTATATAGAGAGTTAATGAAAGCGGGTGTTGATCTATATAAATATAATAAAATGGGTAAGACCCCCATAGACTTAGCCGTACAATTTCAGGATACTCATTTTATAGATGAACAGGCATCTATAGATTGTAAACTCTATACGGATTTAGATGTTGACGCATTAGAAGCACAAGTGTCATCTGAATTAGAAGAATTTAATATGATGACGACAAATTTTGAAACACTCAGAGTGTTGATTAATCATATCTCTGTATCTTCAGGAACTATCAAATCAGAGCTTAAACGATATCAATCAGACATGCACTACATTATGTCTGAGTATGAGGCGCTAACGTTTGAGGATGCGTTTATTAAGCTTTTGCATTATAAATTTCCAGACCCCTCCTATTTAAAGCACGAAATAAGTTCTATCAATAAAAAAATCTCATCTTTGATTTGTACAATCAATAAAATCTTATCCAAAGAGGCTCAAATGTATAGTGAATATGTACATCCCGATAGTCCTCACTCAGACGTGTCTGATAACGTTGATTTGGAACCTACGAAAAGTTTAAGTGCTGAGGCCATTTCGGGAGAGATATCTAGATTTCGTCCGGATACACCAATTACTCCGGAGTCCGAACTGATCGGTACAAGGACTATGGAATTCATAGAAGAGGCAATCGTACCAATAGAAGAAGAAGATTTGGTTGATGATGAGAGGATTTTAGTCACTAGTAAGAAATCTTTTGATAGTCAGTCTAGCCAGGGTCTGAATACAGATGCAAAATATCAACAATTAAGAAGCTCACTTGTCGAACTAGTGTCTATTCTAGAGAGAATTAAGTTATTACCGTCAGTAAATTACGATAAGATAAATAAATATTTAAGCCCAATTAATTTACTAATGGATTACGAGTTGTCTTTAACTATTGAAGAAGCGATTAGTCAGATATCATTATTTTTATTTCAAGGTATATTTGAAATTTCGTACTCCGAAAGGTATCAGTTGATATTAGATCAATTGAATGTAAACTTAAGACAACTTTTTATAGAGGAGTCATTTAAAGACGGTTCTTCTTATGATAGTCTAACTCAACCCGAACAATTACGACCCACAGAAGATGTAAGCCAACTATTTTCCACTAGGAATCTAACACATGATTCCACGCGTGTCGTTCAAGACACGGCTCCACTGTTAAGAATGTTGTCGGTTTTTAACACTCAATCAGCGGTCGCATTTGCTGACAGGGTTCGTTGCGTTAGATTGATAGGGAGTGTCCCTAGGTTTGATTGTCTAGGTTCTTTGTATGTAATAGACTCTATTAAGATCACTGGTGAATCTCATAATGACTCTCCACGAAACGATTTTCAATACGAGCTATTAGAATTTGGAGATTTTGAGTTTGATACCACAAATTATTTTAGAGATTATAACTTAGCTCTAGAGTCTATTCCTAAATTGATTCAATTGATATCAAAAGTGGATGCTATTCCTGGTAATAAACTTGCTTTATTAGAGTATAGGTTTCGAGAACTCTGTGATATATTACAAATAGAGTTAAGAACTGACGCCGGTATCAAAAACATTATCGAGCAGTTGAAAAAGTTTGATATAGCGTTTGGAGTGTTTGAGACATTAGAAGGTGTAAATGAAATGATACATTCTTTGATCGTCTCTATAAATAACCTGGAAGTTGAAGCAATTAATGAAAAGACACCCATTTCACAACCAAAAACAGTAGCTCATTTCCTAGATTCTGGATTTCACGAAAGATCTCCTCTTAGTCGACAGACTGTTAATGATGAAGCTGAAAGTTTTCCGCCAAAAATGAGACCTTTAACGCTGAAAGTACAAGAATCTAGAAAAGAAAACCACTGGCCTGACACTCCAGAAAGAAGAGACTTTAATGATCATTTGAGCCATATGTGTACGGCGATGTGTGTGTCCCCTGAACTGTCAGTGGCTATGGTTCAATTAGAAATGAGTAGTCCTCAGTCAAGCGGTGTAAATCGTAGTACTAGATTACCTCAAGGAAGAATTAGTACAAAAGGGAAACAAAAAAGTGGGGTTTCTAAACAATTATTCTCTTCTCAAAGTATTCCTGATGAACGATCGATTGAGTTAGATCCCGGTAACGAAAGTTTTGACTCAGCTGTTGGGGTAAGTCCAATTAGAGAGGATTCTGAGATCCCTTCAGTTCAAGTTCAAACGGTTTCAAGAGTTGTTGGGAAAAAATGGAGTACAGATCCAGATTCGCCTGGTAAAGAAGCTTTAATAAGAGAATTAAGTTCACAAGATCTACTTACGAAAAAATGGAGTACAGATCCAGATTCGCCTGGTAAAGAAGCTTTAATTAGAGAGTTAAGTTCACAAGTTTTAATTCATGATAGCCGACATTATCAATATGGCCGATCTCCTTACAGAGGTAAGCCCGTTCCATTTATGATAGACGACTCTACGGATGAGTCACATGCCAGCGGCTCTTTAACTCCACCTAGACAAAAACTCCCTAATAGTAAGGTTGATTCCCGAGAAGATAGATCTTATACAAATTATATGAGTAGAAGCACAAAAAGTGGTGCTCAGCAAAAAGTTAATAATGATTGGATCCGTACTTTAAGAAATTAACACTTAGTGTGCCAAGCGTTATCTAAATATTTAGGATCAAACTCTAAGTTATTTAGCACGTCTAAAGGAAGCGTTTTTTCGGATTTCCATTGTGAAATTAAGGCTGCTTTAATTAACTCTTTAGAAAGGGTTAGAGGTTGTATGAACTCATGATGAGATCGATTATTTCGATAGTCAGGTTCTTTTGTTGGCATGGCTAAATACTTAGAAATTGAAGGTATTAAGTTTGTATTATATAAAAAAGTACCATGAAAAAGCACTGTATGTTTAAGTCGTCGTTGGGCATTCCCAGAAAACTTTAAACCGTTAATACTTAAATCTGTGTATCCCGAGATAGTCACTCCAGGAATATGCTTAAGCAACGCATCTCTATTTTGTGACATAATAAAGCAGTTTGCATCAGAAATGGATTCAATTGGGAATTCTGAAATGGGTAGAATAAGACTATAACTGAGGCATCCAGGTCCTTGTAATACGGTCCCTCCACCACTGCATCGCCTGAGTGTTTTGATATTATCGGCCTTGCATCTATCCACATAGGTTTCAGTAGATATTTTATTAGAAAGACCCAATACCACGAACGGTTTATCAGACTCCCAAAATCGTAAAATCCCTGAATGAGATGGGGTCATCTCTAAATAAGTTAATAGTGCTTCATCACAAGCTAAATTATCTGTTTCTTTATCATAGGTATGATCAAGTACAAACATCATTTATTTTTACGGTGTCTAACAGAGTGCTGAATGTAATACAGTGTAGGTATTAAAAATAAAGAAATGACAGTCGAAAATACGAGCCCCCAAGAAAGTGCCATTACAAGTGGAATGATAACCGGATTGTCTCCACCAAATCCGTAGGCTGTTGGGAAAAGAGCCGCGGCGGTTGTAAATGTCGTCAGTATAATCGGCCTAAATCGACGAGTGGCTGCACTAGCTACTTGTTCAAGTGGATTCCCAGCTTTGGCAATCGCCGAGTTTAAAAACGAAATCATAACTAACGAATTATTAACCACAACACCAATCAGTCCAATCATACCAACCACAGATGGGAAGCTTAATGGAATATTATGTAAGGTAAAAGCAAATACAACTCCGGCAAAGCTATAAGGAATGGCAACCATAACTAAGAAGGGTTGGCTAAATGAATTAAACAAAATCACGAGTGCAAAGTAAATTCCAATCATCGCAAGTGTTAACGCCGAGAATAAACTTTGTAGAGATTCTTGAGATTCTTTTTCTTCTCCACCAAAAAAGAGACGAATGCCAGGAGTTTGTTCAAGTTTTGGGTTAAATTCACCAAAAATTTTAGCATTGATTTCGCGAGAGGTCATAGATCCTGAATCAAGATCTGCAAAAATTGTCACACTTCGTTGAGTGTCATAATGATAGATCGCCATTTCTTTACGTTCTTCATACAAGCTGACAAATTGACTAATAGGGATCAGTTTTCCATATTGGTTTCTGACAGTTAAAGATAGTAGATGATCAATACTTTGATATCGATCGGCTAATCGTACTCGAAATTCTCGAATTTCACCATTTTCAGTAATATCTGTTGCGATTGTACCCGTAAACGCCATTTTTAAGGTGTTGGATACCAATTCAGGTGTAATACCAAGCTGTGCCATTAGAGATCTATTAAATGAAAGTGTAAGCTGTGTTTTACCTAGGTGTCGTGTATCTTCAATATTAATAACACCAGGTGTGGCTTTTAGAAATGCTAAGAGATCATCTGCATAGCCATTTCGTTGTGTATCATTTTCACCAACAAATCTCACCGTTACAGCACGACCAACAGGAGGTCCATCATTTACCGCATCCACTTTAATCTTTTTGAATCCTTGTATGGATTGAAGTTCTGTTCGTAGTTGTTTAACAAATTCCATGGAGGTTTTAGTACGTGTGCTGGGCGCTGTCATATGCATCATTATATTTCCATAAAATCCACTAGAACTTTTTGAGTTAACAAAGTTTTGAGCTTGTGGGGGAGTTCTCTCTCCAATATTTGTAACAAACGATTTGACAAATTTAGGATGTTTTTGGATAACTTCTTCAATCTGCTTAGCTAGACTAGCTGTTTTTTCCAGTGGTGTACCCGGTTTCGTTTCAAATTGAACATAGGTCATTAATCCATCATCAGACGGAAATAGTTTAAATTTTGTGACTTCTAGAGCACAATAAATTGCAACACCAAGTAAACAAATATAGAAAAAAAGTGTCGAGAATTTAAATTGTAAGCACTTTGTAATTAGCTTTTTATAAGACGGTTCTAAATGCTTAAAAATATTTAGAATGGGCTTTTTATTGGGGTCATATTTTGTGTGTGCTAAATGAAATGGTAGTATCAACAAGCTTTCAATCAAAGACCCAATTAAAACAAGGGTAACAACAATTGGAAGAACATACATAAACTTGCCCATAGTTCCCTTCATAAACAACATAGGAAGAAAGGCAATCACCGTTGTTGATATGGTAGTGATAACTGGCCATTTAACTTCCTTCACCCCTAAAATAGAGGCCTCAAGAGGGGCGTATCCTTTTTCTCTGTAATAAAAAATGTTTTCAGACACTAATATGGCATCATCAACTAACATTCCAAGCACAATCAAAATGGCAATTAACGAAATAAAGTTAATCGTCACATCAAATAACGGGAACAATGAAAATCCCATTAATATGGAAATGGGGATTCCAAAAGCCGTCCAAAAAGCGATTCGTGAGTTAAGAAGTAAAATGAGCGTTATTAAAATAAGAATAAGTCCAACAATAGCATTATCACGTACTAACTTTAGAAGATTAAAAGTATCTACAGAGTAGTCCACAATAGTTTCAATTTGGATAGAATCTGGCAACTCTTTTTTAAGGTCTTCAATAATGATTTGAATATCATTGGATGTCTTTGTAATATCAGCATCCGGTTTTTTTTGAATGACCAAATTAATAGATGAGTTTCCGTTAAAACGTACAATATTTTCGGTATCCTCATATCCTCGTTTAATGAATGCCAAGTCTTTAATTTTGACACGGTTTCCTTCAAAGCCAGATCTTACAATAACATTCTTTAGCTCATTAACGGTTTTATATTCGGTATCAATTACAATGTTTTTTTCATATGGAAAAGGTTTCGAATCACCTGCTTTAGAATAGATATTATTTGATTGAACCGCCAATAAAACTTCACCAAGAGACACATAATGTTTTTTTAATTTGTAAGGATTCAGTAAAACTTGTGTTTCTAATTCTCGGTAACCTAACTTAGCAATTTCTCCTATATTTGAGCTAGTTCTGAGGCGTTGTTCTAACACTTTTGCATATTGTCGTTTAACCTTATAGGGCGCCTCACCATGAATGGCGACTTCATACACGGGAATGGCATCATTATTTAGTTCAAAAACAAGCGGTTTGGATGGAAGGCTTGCTGGCAAGTTTGGCACACGATCAACGGCTTTTTGAATATCTTGTTTTGTTTCGTCAAAGTCGTACCCATCTTTTAGTTTTATAAATATTTGTGAGACAGAATCAATTGAAATTGACGATATATAATCAATACCTGCAATTCCTTTTAATTCAGTTTCAATTGGGCGTGTAATATCCGATTCAACTTCATTAGATGATGACCCAGGGTTTACTGTTGATACAGTGACCAGACCAAAATCTACCGTTGGGTAGCCTTGGTTTACGGTGGCTCTGTACGACAGTATCCCAACAATAGAAACAAATATTAATAGTAGGTGACCAACGCGTTGTTTGTTGTAAAAAAATTCAATGATTCGTTCGATCATTTTAACTCCTTGAGTTTATAGAATCGAGTATAGTCACTTTCGAGTATAGAAATCATGTGCTTTGTAAGTAATAGTTGATGTTTGATCGTTTCTTCTTGTAGTTTAGCTGAAAGTACATTGTTTTGAGATTGTATAACTAGTGAATAGGACGGAAGTCTACCTTGTTTATAGGCTTTACTTTCTTCTTTAACAACGGACTGTGAAATACTGACTAACTCTGTCGACTCTTTAATAAGTTGTGAGAGTGAACTTATGGTTTTATAAAGGATATATTGCTGATTTTTAAGGTCTTCATTAACTTTATTAAAATGAAAGTTGAGGGAGTCTTCGGTGGATTGTGCGGATAGATATTCTTTTTGGGCTTGTTTAGATAAAAGAGGAAATAATACTTCAAGCCCTAAACTGTAAATTCTATTGTCTTGAATGGTGTCCGAAATTGCATCACTATTTTGACCTGCACCTAGTTGCTTAACATTAGCGACTAAATCAATTTGCTGGCGTGTGTCATCATGTGCTTTTTCTTTTGTAAGATTTGCTAGTGTTTTACTTACAGTGATAAGCTCAAGAGCATGATGGGAACGAATTCCGTTCTTAGTAAGGGGTTGTTTAAAATAAAACGGAGCTTCTTCAGGGTAAAAGTTAAATTCTTTTTTAGTGTAACGTCCATAAAATAGGTAATTAAGTGTTCTTTCAACTTTGCTGAGTTGCTCTTTTTCTAATAAAAGCAAAAGCTGTTGTTGCTGAGAATGTTGTTTTCCTTGAAGATATTCTCTTAATTCTGTGGTACCTCTCTTATATTGATTTTTCATCAATTGAACCTGCTTTTCAGTATTAGCAAGTTGTTTGCTTAGAATTTGTACACGAATAAAATGATGTCTCCAGGTTAAATAGTTATAGTTAAGT
>CACECR010000024.1 GCA_902558105.1 uncultured Candidatus Marinamargulisbacteria bacterium
ATGTAGAAGTTGTGGCATTGTTATTAGGAGATTCTAGAATTAATGTAAACCAAGCGAAAACAGATGGCTATACTCCATTATATATCGCATCACACAAGGGTCATGTTGGAGTTGTGGAGTTATTATTGAAAAATTATGGGTTTGATGTAAATCAATTAACAATTTTTGGAGAAACTCCATTATCTATGGCTTCACACAAGGGTCATGTTGGAGTTGTGGAGTTATTATTGGGAGCATCTGGGATTGACGTAAATCAAGCGACTGAAGAAGGAAAAACTCCATTATATATAGCTGCAGGAAAGGGTCATGAAGACGTTGTGAGGATGTTATTGGGAGTATCTGAAATTAATATAAATCAATCGATGGAAGATGGATCTACTCCATTATTAATTGCTTCACTAGAAGGTCATGCAGAAGTTGTAAGGATGTTATTGGAAGTACCTGAAATTAATGTAAATCAAGCTATAGAAGGTGGCTTTACTCCATTATATATAGCTGCAGGAAAGGGTCATGAAGACGTTGTGAGGATGTTATTGGAAGCACCTGGTATTAATGTCAATCAGGTTACAGAAGATGGCTATACTCCACTATATATAGCTGCAGGAAAGGGTCATGTTAAAGTTGTGGAGTTGTTGTTACAAAATAAAGCAAGTATAGATATAACCGGTAATAATTTAAGTTGTATGGATCTAGTTTTTGGTAAAAGTCAGGGAATCATAACTCAATTTAAAGATAAAGGTGGTAATAGCTTAAGCCCTAACTCTAATTTATATAATGATCTTTTAAGGTACGTTAATATTATATCTGTTCTTTGTTTCGTAGCAGGTCCTTCTATAACGTATACAGAAGGTACAACGGAAAAGATAAATTCACTATGTACTGAATTTCAGTCTGTTGTTACTCCTAAATACGAACTTGATTTGAGACGTCAACTTAGTGTTTTTCGATATGTTTTGAATGGCTTTAATACATTAAGCTTTTCAATCCCAACTTATTCTTATATTCAGCATATGCATGGTCGTCTAAATAAGGCTGTTGAATGGGCCGAGAATTATTCTAAGCTTGTAAAAACAGTGATGTTGATTCATCAACGTTTAAATCGTCGTGGGTCTACTTCATCAAATGATGATTCTAAAAATCCTACTCTTTATTTACCTCTGGACATGTATTTGGAAATATTAGGGAATATATTATAAAAGGATTATTTTTAAAAAGGAACTAACTTTTATCTAGCTTCTAATCGTAGCCCAATTCCAGTTCTAGTTCTGGAGCTGGGTCTAATTCTAATTGTGATAAATACTGTACTATATCTTAAGGGTTTTCTTATATGATTGAAGGGTATTAAGCTAAGAAGGTTTAGTTTTTTTAAATAGAGCCTTTTTCAACTAACTATTCACCATTAATTGTTAGTTATTGAGTTATTTAAATTACATATACAATTAATAAAATATTTAAAAAAAACTATTCATTATGTTTAAGTGCGATTGTCTTTTCTACAATTGATGTAGTTTTTAAAAAATTAATTAGATAATATCATAAATAAAAAAAATTATTTTAAAAGTTTTAAATACTCGTCAGACACCGAATATTTAGATATAATAACGACTAACAGGCGCTCGTAGCTCAGTTGGATAGAGCAACGGACTTCGAATCCGTGTGCCGGGAGTTCGAATCTCTCCGGGCGCGCCATTAAAACTCCCATTATGACATTTATCTCAAACTACAAACATTATATAGCCGGTGGGCTTGCTGGAAGTTCAGCGGCCATTATTGGAATGCCTTTTAACACAATCATCCATGTGCAACAAAAAACGTCATTACCAACTAATAAAGCCATAATAAATTTATGGCAATCAGGAAATTACCAACGATTTTATAGAGGGGGTCAAATTGCATTACCATTAGTAACAGTATCTAGAGCAATGCAATTTGGTGGATCAGAAAAAATATCTGAAAAACTTGAGTCTATGATGCCAAAACCTTATGCCAATGTAGTGGGTAGTATGGGAGCCGCAGCAACTAAACAATTAATCTTACATCCTTTTGATAATATGAAAATAAATTTACAAATTTATCCCAAAGATAGTGCGCTTGTTCATGTAAAAAGATTGAGCACAATAAATGGGCTTAAGTCTCTATATACAGGCTTTAATAATTCATTATCAAAAACAGTTATTGGATTTACGATTTATAGCAATTTATTAAGATATATTGACTCCAAATTAGATATCCCATACAAAAATGCCATTACTGGACTAATGGCAGGTGGAATTGCCCAGACAATTGTATATCCAATAGATATGGCTAGAACACACAAATTTACAACAACTAAAGAATTAAGTAATGTAAGTATCTGGAAAGGGATAAAAAGTCGACTATGGATATTTAGGGGACTACCCATATCTGTTCTTGCTCGAGCTATCGATGGTGCCATATTTTATACTTTGTATAAAAAATATGAACAACTCATTGACAACCATTCTGTATAAAAAATAACATCTGAATATAGATAGGGTATAAAACTAAGTAATAATTCTTATTTTTAATAATGTCGCATAATATATATTATGTAAATACACAGTTTATCTAATTGAATAAAATTTGTAGAAACATAAACTTTGTATTAATATGAAAAAAATTAAAATTCCACTAAATGTTAGAATAAAATAAATAACTTTCTAAAAAGATTAATTTTTTTTAAGTAAATTATTAGTGTCAAAAATATTTAGAGAAAATAATTTTAAAAAACGAGGGATAAATCATGTTAAAAAAAATTATTGCAACTAACGCAAAAGTCTTAAATAAATTAAAAAAAAATAAAACTGGTAATTTAAGTCTGACTAATGGTGAATTGAAAGTTGCCAACGAATTATTTAAACATACTGAGCAGGCATTTAAATCATTATCAACGTTATTTCTAGATTGCAAATCAACGGTTACAGTTGAATCATTAACAAACCTACAAACACTTGAAGGTCTGACATTAATAAACACCTGGGAATTAAGAGAAATACCTAAATCAATTGACCTATTAAAATCACTTAAAACCTTAAAAATTATTAATAGGAATTTTCAAAGTTTAATAACACAGCTTCCTGATGAAATTGGTAACTTAAGCCAACTAGAGGAACTCACATTAGATTCTTTGGTAATGTTACAAAAATTGCCCTCTACATTATCTAAATTAAGTAGACTTAAAAAATTAGACATTTCATTTGCATATCATCTTAAATTATTACCAACTAACATTGGTAGTTTAAAAGGTCTGGAAGCATTAAGATTATATCAGTGTGCAGTATTAGAATTACCTATAAGCTATCAAGAACTAGATAATCTTAAATCTCTAGATATACAATTCAATGATTATAATATCAGAGAAAGGCAGGTATCTTTCAAGAATATAAGCGAGGGATTAAGTAAAAATATAAGCACAATATATCTACGAAATACAAATCTACTCCAAATGCCTAAAGATATTGAAAGATATCAACAATTAGTTAGTTTGAAAATATTTAATAGTAAAAAATTAACTGCACTACCAGAAGAAATAGTAACTATTAAATGTCTTAAAGAACTATCTATAGTCAGTTGTTATCTTCAAACCTTACCAACTTACATTTCAAAATTAATACATTTAAAAACATTAGACGTAAGCGGAAATGCATTAACACAACTAACTGAAGACTTTGGAAAATTAACAGCGCTTGAATTACTTAATTTAGAATCAAACCCAATAGAAATGTTACCTGAAAGTTTTGGTGATCTACAAAAGTTAAAACTTGCAATATTAAGAAGCCTAAAAATAGAAACGCTTCCTGAAAGTTTTTCAAAGCTTAAAACAATTCAAGAATTATTTCTTACTAATAATTTCAAATTACGAACATTACCAGATATGAGTCAATTATGCGCTCTGGATGCATTAGACTTAAGTTACTGCCCTGAATTATCAAGAGAAGATAAAGACACTGTAAAAAAAGCACTACCAAATACAAAAATTGGAACTCTTGAATATATCTAAATTA
Source organism: uncultured Candidatus Marinamargulisbacteria bacterium (assembly GCA_902558105.1). Taxonomy (GTDB): domain Bacteria; phylum Margulisbacteria; class Marinamargulisbacteria; order UBA817; family CACECR01; genus CACECR01. The sequence goes on from CACECR010000024.1 coordinate 4,023, forward strand.
TAATAATAATTTATTCCAAACGGACATCGATTTTTCAAAATTATCTAAAGAATCCTGCAGAGCTTTACAAAGTTCAATAAAATAAGGTTCTAAAGACTCTAATTCATTATCATCAAACCGTGAAAGTACAAACGCATCAGCTGGTAAATGATCAGGCTTTGGACCAATCCCAAGCCTGTATCGTTTAAATTCATTTGTTTTGAGTAAGTTAACAATAGATTTCATACCATTATGAGTACCCGCACTTCCTTTTAGTCGCATCCTAAGTTTTCCAAAATCTAAATCAAAATCATCAAACGCCACCATTAATTTATCAGGACTTAACTTATAAAATCCAAGTATTAACTGAACCGCTTCACCTGATAAGTTCATATATGTTTGAGGCTTCACTAATAAACAACGTTTATCATTAATCACAGCTTCATAAACAATTGATTTAAACTTTTTACCAATTTTTTTCGCATCAAAATGATCAATTAAATAGTCAATCAATAAAAAACCAATATTATGACGAGTGAGCTCGTATTTTGAACCCGGATTTCCTAAACCAACAATTACATAATCCATAATTACATTATAGCGTATACGTTAAAAAAAAGCTCTTAAAGTAGTTTCAATTAAAATCCAAAAGAATATTACTTTTAACAAAAGTACCGGATCCTTTGGCAATAATAACACCTTCAGAATTATAAATGCTGCTCTCTGCAATAAATTGATTAGTAGAACTATTAATAATTGAACCTTTAGAAATTAAGTTACCAGAGTTTACAGGACGAATAAAATGACTATTAAAATTTGAAGTCACCATAAAATACTTATTCTCTAAAGATTGACAAGCAAAATAAGCAGCATCATCTAATAATTTAAATAAAACACTGCCATGTAGAAAGCCTTTTGAATGACAAAGTGATGAGTTAAAATTTTGTGTAATTTCCGATTCACCTTGATTTAAGAACATCATGGGGGCATAAAGTTTGTTTATGGGCGCTGATAAATATAAGTCGATTAAGAAATTATTAAAATCAGTCATCATATCAGAGTTATCGCTAATAATCTTTAAATACTTAAGTTAATCGTAAAATAACTCGAGTTGGCGCCGGATATCCCTCTATTGTCTTATTTTTATCTTCAGGATCTAAAAAAGAATCTAAAGATGTAGGTGTACTCCATTCTGTCGCTCGTTGCTCTGTAATTGTGGTCTGATTAATATCAATTACGTCACAATTAAAAAAACCCACTTCTATAATATCTTTTTTAAGTCGATTCAACGTAGGAATATAATGAACATTTGGCATTTTTGCATAACGTCCCTTAGGATTTAAGACGTCATCCTCATCACTTGGTATAATAAGTGTCTCTAAAATACAAGTCCCCCTACCCTTTACTAACAAATTTTTTAACTGTTTTAAACAAATTAAAGGATCTCTTCGGTGATATAAAACCCCCATACAAATCACCGTTTCAAATTGATGTGAAAAAGACTCCAAGTCTTCCAATCGAGATTGTAAATAAACCGCTCGCGCATCCGACCCAAAATGCTGAAGCGTATGAAATTGAAAATTAAATAATAAACTTGGGTCCACACCCATTATAAATCTTGGATGATGAGCAAGTGCTCTATACATATAATATCCTGAGCCACACCCAATATCAGCAACATCTTTATCAGTTAAGTCGTCCCCTATCCACTTTGATAAACGATCCCATTTTAAATTTGAACACCACTCTGAATCAATAAAAATATTTGAAATAGTAAACGGACCTTTTCTCCATGGACCTAATTTAAGTAAGTTATCATTTAGTAGCTTCTGTTGATCTTCAGTTAAAATTGTACCCATATGTACTTCATCTAGACTAGTATTATAGTTTGAGGATTCAAATTGTAGTAATTGCTCAAAAGGAACTCTAAACTTCCTACCATTAATAGAGTTCCACTCCTTCATTAAAAATGTGTCATAACGGTCGAAGAAAGCGTTAAACTTGGAATCAGAGAAGAAATCTCTAGAGATATTTAAGGAGTGGTCAAACGTCATATTATAACGAGCGAATAGCCTTTATTCTTTCTAGAACAGGCGGATGTGAGTAATCTAAAAAAACCTTCATTGGATGAGGAGTTAAATTAGACAAATTATCAACCGAAAGCTTTTTAAGAGCTAAAATCATAGACTCTTTATCACCTGTTGTATTCACGGCATAAGCATCGGCTTCAAACTCAAATTTTCTGGATAGTATAGAAGAAAAAATTCCTAATAGAAAATTTAATGGACTTACCAAAAAACTAAAGAACAATAGACTCAAATAGATAGAAGCATTATCAATATTAAAATCTAAAAATATCTGAGTTGAGTTTAAGAATATATTTAATAGATATAAAATGAGTCCTAAAGTAGAAATACTTAATGCTATCTGTTTAAACAAGTGTTTACACTTATAATGACCAACCTCATGAGCAAAAACACCTAAAAGCTCAGGTTCTGTATGGTTATTAAGTAAGGTATCATAAAAAACTACACGGCGTGATTTACCAAACCCGGCAAAAAAGGCATTAGACTTTTTACTACGTTTTGACCCATCCATTTCAAAAATATCATTAACAGGAAAAGACACCTCTTTGGCAAAATCAACAATTAGTTTCTTTAAAGACTGATTTTCTAATGGATTAAATTTATTAAAAAGAGGCATGATGAAACTGGGAAATAAAAATAACATAAGTAACTGAAACAAACTCACCGTTACCCAAATATAAAGCCATGCCATTGAACTCGAGGACTCAAAAAACCATAAAACAAGTGCTAATAATGGAGCTCCAAATAAAGCCGTTAATAAAATCGATTTCAATTTATCTAATATATAAGTTGTAATAGTTGTGGTATTAAATCCAAACTTTGTTTCAATTATAAATGTTTTATATACACTAAATGGTAATCCAATAATCATATTAAAAAAAACATAAACTCCGTAAAATAAAAGCCCCATATAAATTGTGTTTGAGGTTAGTGAGCGTATCCACAAATCAAGAGTGTTAAACACTAAAAATTCAAACAAAATAAAAAGAACAACTAAATTAAAAGTTGATGACACAAAAGAAAATAACGTATTAACCTTTAAGTATTGTTGTGACTTTAAATACTTCTCATCATCATAAAATCCAGAGAATTCTTCAGGAATATCATAACGAATAGATTTGATGTTTAGATAACTAGAGATGGTATCAATAATAAAATGAGAGATTAAAAAAAAGTATATAATTTGCTTTAACATAATAATTAATTATACGTTGTGAAATCTTAAGTGGCAATTGAATTAAGTATCTCTTTACTCAGGCTCTGTAAAAATGTATACTCAGTAACTATGAATATACACGAATATCAAGCAAAAGAAATCTTAAAAAAATTCAAAATTCCTGTTCAGGACGGATTTGTTTTAGATGATATTTCTGAAGCTGAAAATATTCTTAGTAAGGTAGAAAGCGAGCTTGGCTCGTCACAATTTGTAGTAAAGGCCCAAATTCATGCCGGGGGCCGAGGTAAAGGCGGCGGTGTTAAATTTTCTCCTAACAAAGAGTCAGCAAAGGAAAACATCCAAAACATTCTTGGAATGACATTAATCACTCCTCAAACGGGTGAAGCGGGTCAAAAAGTAAGAAAGGTAATGGTAACAGAAGGTATAGACATTGCAGATGAGTACTATCTTGCTATTACATTAGATAGAAGTACCGGTCAGAATGTTATCATGGCATCAACTGAAGGTGGTGTTGAAATCGAAGAAGTGGCAGCAGCTACTCCAGAAAAAATTATTCGTACATGGGTTGATCCATCGTTTGGTTTAAAACGATTTGCAGCTCTTGATATGGGAATTAAATTAGGTTTCAAAGGTGATTTATTAAAGCAATTCGTTAAATTACTTACTAATTTATATGCTTGTTACGAATCAACAGACGCAAGTATTGTTGAAATTAATCCATTAGTCGTAACTGAAAAGGATGAATTAATTGCCTTAGATGCAAAATTCAACTTTGATTCTAATGCTTTATACAGACAAGCAGATATTTTAGCATTAAGAGATGAGCACGAAGAAGATCCTACAGAACTAGAAGCGAGTAAGTATCATCTTAACTACATTAAATTAGAAGGTAATGTTGGATGTATGGTAAATGGTGCTGGTTTAGCTATGGGTACTATGGATATCATTAAATTACGTGGTGGTAATCCAGCTAACTTCTTAGATGTTGGTGGTGGTGCAAATGTTGAAACGGTTAAAAACGGATTCAAAATCATTTTATCTGATGAAAACGTTAAAGCCGTTCTAATTAATATTTTTGGTGGTATCGTTCGATGTGACCGAGTAGCTAACGGAATTATTGAAGCCGTTAAAGAGTTAGACTTAAACGTACCTGTAGTTGTTAGATTAGCAGGTACAAATGCCGATATCGCTAAAGAATTACTTAATAATTCAGGTGTTTCTATTATTGCAGCAGAATCATTGTCTGAAGCCGCTGATAAAGTTGTAGAAGCCGCAACAGTGGGAGTTTCGTAATGGCTATATTAGTAGATAAAAATTCAAGAATTATTGTACAAGGTATCACAGGGTCAGAAGGGTCTTTCCATGCACAACAATGTTTAGATTATGGTCAAAACGTTGTCGGTGGTGTAACACCTGGAAAAGGCGGACAAGAAGTTTTAGAACCAAAAGTACCTGTATTTGATACAGTTTATGAAGCTGTAGAAAAAGTAAATGCTAACGTTTCGTTAATTTTTGTTCCACCTGCATTTGCAGCAGATGCAATTATGGAAGCCGCTGATGCAGGAATTGAAACCATCGTATGTATTACAGAAGGTATTCCAGTTAAAGATATGACGTATGTTGAATCTTATTTAAAAACGAAACCAAATAGTCGTTTAATTGGACCTAACTGTCCTGGATTATTAACACCTGAAGGTGCAAAAGTAGGTATTATGCCTGGTTTTATTGCCCAAAAAGGTAATGTAGGTGTAATTTCTAAATCTGGAACATTAACATACGAAGCTGTACATCAGTTATGTGCTGAAGGTTTAGGACAAACAACATGTGTTGGTATTGGTGGTGATCCAATCATTGGAACAAAAATGGCTGAACTTTTAGAAATGTTTGAAAACGATTCTGAAACCAAAGCGATTGTTATGATTGGTGAAATTGGTGGTTCAATGGAAATTGAAGCGGCACAATACGCTAAAGAAAATATCTCAAAACCAATAATTGGATTTATTGCTGGGCAAACAGCTCCTCCAGGACGTCGTATGGGCCATGCGGGTGCGATTGTATCTGGTGAAGATGAATCCGCTGCAGCTAAAATGAAAATCATGCGTGAGTGCGGAATTCACGTAGTAGATTCACCGGCTGATATTGGACGAACTGTTAAAGAACAAATCGGATAATATATGAAACAAGTTTTTGTAGCGGCGACTAGACAAAACGACGGTAAAACAACATTTTCTTTAGGTTTGTTTAACGCCCTACAAAAACGATTCAACTCTGTTGGTTATATGAAACCTGTAGGCCAACAATATGTAATGGTAGATGAAAAACGCATTGATAAAGATGCGTTTTTATTTCATAAAGAATTTAAACTTAAGGATAAAATTCAGCTTACTAGCCCAATAGCTGTTCCGAAAGGTTTTACACAAGATTATATAGATAGTCCAGATACTGAACGAATTTACAAAAAAATAACAGATGCACATACTGAACTAAAAATTGGTAAAGATGTGATGTTATATGAAGGAACCGGTCATGCCGGGGTTGGTTCAGTCTTTGACGCCTCGAATGCTGATACCGCTAAATTACTAGGAAGTAAAGTAATTTTAGTTACAGTGGGCGGTATTGGAAAATCAATTGATGAAATCATGATGAACGCCGCTATGTTCAAAGAAAAAGGTGTGGATATTTTGGGCGTAATCGTCAATAAAGTATTACCTGAAAAATATGACAAAATAAAAAATTATACCACTAGAGGATTTAATCGTTTTGGGATAGATGTATTAGGCGTGATGCCATTAATCACTCAACTCACTTACCCTACCATTGCCGCTATCATCGATGAGTTAAAACCAGATGTTCTCTCTAATGGTCATGGTCTTAATAATATGGTTAAAAAGTTTATGATTGGTGACATGATGCCTCATTATGCATTAGATAAATTTACGGATGGAACCTTGATGATTGTACCTGGAAATCGTGAAGGGGTTATTTTAACTGCGCTTACTGAACACCTAATGAAAGATGAAATTAAGAAACAAGTCTCTGGAATTATTTTTACCGATGATGTAGCACCACACCCTAAAATTTTATCATTACTTCAAAAAACAAATATTCCATTATTACAAGTTAAAAAAGATGCTTTTTCAATTGCAACTAAAATTAATAACGTTATATTTAAAATTCGTGCTGATGAAAGTGAAAAAATAGCTATCGCAGAAGAAATGGTTGAAAAGTACGTTGACTTAGATAAAATTTGTAATTCAATATAATCATGAGCATCCTAACACTTGCAAAGCTATATTACCCTATAGAAAAAGACCTTAATCAAATAAAAAAGTTAATGTTGAATCACTTTAGTGAGACACAATCAAAAGAACTAGAAAACGTCGTTAAACATATTAGTAATGCTACTGGTAAAATGGTAAGAGCCGCCTGTTGTCAGTTTGCGTATAACTGTGGAACTAATACAACAGATAAACAAAAACTATATTTACTGGCCAGTGTCATTGAAACCATACATTTAGCATCTTTAGTTCATGACGATATCATCGACAAAAGTGACATGAGACGAAATCAGAATTCAGTGTATAAAGAATTTGGGTCGGATACAGCTTTAGTAAGTGGAACATTCTTTTATGCTAAAGCACTAAAACATATCTCAGAAATTGGTAGTTTAGAAGTTCTAGAAGACATTAGTTATTGTGTGCAACGTCTTTGTGAAGGTGAACTCAATCAAATACGTGATATTAAAAGCTGCTCAATTGAACAATACTTAGAAAGTATCAATGGAAAAACAAGTGTTCTATTTAAATCAGCATGCAAAAATGCCGCCATACTTAGTAATGGCCCAATTGAAAGTTTAACTCACTATGGAAACTATTTGGGTATCATTTTTCAAATGACAGATGATTACTTAGATCTATTTGGAAAGGAAAAAGATTTATCTAAAACGACCGGACAAGATTTCGATGCCGGAGTGATTTCTTTACCGTATATTTTATTGTATAACAATCTAACAACTATCAAAAAAGAAGACTACTTAAACTGTCTCTCACTACACGAATTAAAAACTACTTTTAAAAATGAATTAGATTCCGTTCAAGATGAAATGAAAACATATATTAATAGTTATGTTAAAAAGGCACTCAAGTGTTTAGAGGGTATAACATCTAAACAAAGTGAGCCACTTAAAAATATTATTAAATTAATCGAAAGAAGAATACACTAAGCAATACTTGCCTGGTATTCTTCTGCAGTCATTAATCCATCTAAATCATCTGCACTATCAACAGATAACTTTACTAACCAAGATGAACCTTCAGGATCTGAGTTCAAAGACTCTGGAGAAGAATCTAAGGTTGAATTCACTTCAGTAATCGTACCCGATACAGGAGCATAAATACCAGACACCGTTTTTACGGATTCTACACTTGCAAATTCATCACCTTTTGTAAACGATTCATCAACATCACATAGATCTACATATACTACTTCACCAAGTTCATCAGCCGCGTGTTTAGTAATACCAACGGTTGCTTTATTTCCATCAACTTCAACCCATTCGTGATCTTCGGTAAAATAGCGTGCCATAAATTTTCCTCCGGTATATGTGAACTATAGGAAAATAATAATAGAAATCTCAAAAAAATTCAATCAATTAGGTTCAAAATTAAGACGTTAAAATGTATAATTAAATCAAAGATTGGAGAAAAAAATGAGCTTAGATACTTTTTTAGAAGAAACACGTTTAATAAATACTGGGTTTTGTGAAAAACAAAAAGAAAATATTAGTAAATTATTCAATGAAGCAAATACCAATATCGATACATTTTGGAATAATAGAGCCAACAATCTTGATTGGATTCAAACTTGGAATAAAACAGTAGAGTGGGAAAAGCCTCATGCCAAATGGTTTGTAGGCGGTAAACTGAATGCAAGTGCCAATTGTTTAGATTCACACTTAGAAAATTTCGGCTCCAAAACAGCCATTATCTGGGAAAGTGAAAAAGGAGACTCTCTACAACTTACCTACAATGACCTTCATCAAAAAGTAGTCTCATTTGCTCATCAACTCAAACATACTTATAACGTAAAAAAAGGCGCCCGTGTCACAATTTATATGCCAATGGTACCTGAACTTGCCATTGCCGTACTCGCATGTGCACGAATTGGAGCCATTCATAGCGTGGTTTTTGCTGGTTTTAGTGCTAAATCACTTCAAGATCGTATCAAAGACTCTCAATCTACATGCTTAATAACCGCCGATGGTGGGTATAGAAGAGGCAAAGTAATACCTTTAAAAGATATCGTCTCAAATGCACTGGCCAATCATGCCTGTCCTAGCTTAGAAAATGTCATTATCCATCAGTATATTCAAGCAAACGATCCCTTACCTCAATTTAATAGCACTCCTGTTCATAAATTTATATGCGACTCAATAATAGAGCCAAAAGATGACCCTATTGAAACAATGGATAGTGAAGACCCACTATTTATTTTATATACCTCGGGAACTACTGGAAAACCTAAGGGGATCGTACACTCAACTGGTGGCTACATGACCCATGCTAAATATTCAAGTGAGCTAGTGTTTGATTTAAAAGAAAATGATATCTATTGGTGCACCGCAGATGTTGGCTGGATTACGGGTCATAGCTATATGATCTACGGTCCACTATCGAATGCATCTACGATTGTAATGTTTGAAGGAACACCAGACTACCCTAATCAAAGCCGGTTTTGGGAACTTATTGAAAAACATAAAGTTAGTATTTTTTATACAGCCCCCACCGCTATACGAAGTTTTATGAAATGGGGGGATGAACATATCACTAAACACGATCTATCCAGTTTACGTTTATTAGGAACCGTGGGTGAACCGATTAACCCTGAAGCATGGATGTGGTATCACGATGTAATTGGCAATAAAAACTGTCCAATTGTTGATACTTGGTGGCAAACCGAAACCGGAGGAATCATTTTGACCACCCTTCCCTCACATCATCCGTCTAAACCTGGCTCTGCTGGATTCGCACTTCCTGGTTTAAGTGTTGAAATTAAAAATGATCAAAATGAAAGTATTATAAATGGTGCCGGACTTCTCAGTATTACAAAGCCCTGGCCGTCTATGTTACGTGGGGTTTGGGGTGATGAACAACGATTTAAGGATACGTATTGGTCTACGTTAGAAACATACTTTGCAGGAGACGGGGCCTCAATCGATGAAAACGGATATATTACAGTCATTGGACGGATTGATGATGTCCTAAACGTAGCAGGACATCGCATTGGAACCATGGAAGTCGAAAGTGCATTAGTTGAACACCCAGCGGTAGCAGAAGCGGCAGTAGTTGGAATACCAGATGACATTAAAGGGCAAGCCATCGTTGCTTTTACGATTCTCAAAGAAGGCATAAGCGAAAGCCCTGAGCTCATATCGGATATCAACTCTATTGTGAGCAAGCAAATTGGAGCTATAGCAAAACCTAAAGTCATTGTGAGCACACCCGATTTGCCCAAAACAAGAAGTGGTAAAATTATGAGACGATTATTAAAACAAGTAGCTGAAGGCCAAGAAATTGGAGACACCACAACTCTGGGAAACCCAGATATCATTCATGAGATTAAAGAAAAAATGGCGCTAAGTAATGTTTAGTAATATTACCAAAACCGTAGATGGGATTCATGTATTAAAAGACGCACTTAAGGTTAGTTATTTGGATGGAATTGAAGAAAAAACTAGAAACTATCCTTAAACAAATTTCTGATGTATCTGTTCACTCAAATCTACTCAAATAACTGACAAAATTCTGAACATCACAGTATCAATTTTTCAAGCCAACAAAGTACAATAATTGATAGTATTGGAATTAAAAATAAAAATATTTCAGTTTTAGAGTTAGGTGCAGGTTGTAGAGGAATTACGAGGTATTTAGGAGAAACATTTCGTAACGTGCGTGCCGTAGAAGAAAGTTTCAATCGTGCGAAGTTTCTAAAAGAGCGTTGTAGAGACTTAAATGTAGCGGATATATATTTGATATTACAAACACAGACAAAGTTAATATCATATACCTAATCAGAGTTCTAAAATATAGTCACCTTTATGATAAAGACCAATTAGACTTTAAAAGCGCCGCCTTAAAAAAACATATGAATTATTAGCTGTAAATAGCATTTTAATTGTAGCTATCGAAAACAAATTGGGCTTAAAATAATTCTCAGGAGCAACAGCAGCTCATACATCACGATGTACCCGAGCTTACCCACAAATTAAAAGTGCTCAAACAGTGAATCGATTCGAATTGGAAGTATTTTTTAAACAA
>CACECR010000025.1 GCA_902558105.1 uncultured Candidatus Marinamargulisbacteria bacterium
ATCTAATGCCGCCAGCTCTTCTTTTAATAATTTGGGGGTAGATTTTAATTTAACAATTTCTTCCGGAATATCTTGATCTATAAAGTTACGCAAGGCTGTTAGTCTACGATCAACTTTTAAGTTCTTAAATTCCCATCTTAATAGGTCACCCTCATTTCTCAATTCACCTTCAAAACCCAAACTTTTATTTCTCTTCAAGTACTGAAGTCTCTTTAGTAAAGCTTCCGAAGACCCAGCTCCAATCCTACTGGATATTGACTCTGAGAGCTCAGTTGAGACAACGTTTTCAAGTTTATAACGCAAATAATGTCTCATATACGCGACTTTAACAGGTAATAAACTCAATGATACTAGATAAGGTATTCGGGTTCCAGCCGAATGAAAGGCACTACTGGTATGCACCATCGTTTCAGAATTACGCATTTTAAATAATGGCTCTTCACAAGAAAAACTTGTTGGAAGTCCTGGTCCAGGAAGTGTCAACGCATTTCCACAGCCTACTAGTTTATACAATGGTTCTTTATCCGTTGTAGGAAAAACAGAGAACATAGACATAAGCGAATGCAGTTGCTCATTAGAATCATTTAAACAGGTCTTTCTCCCCCTAAACTGTTCAAATATTTTAGATTCTGGATAGCAAGCAAGTTTAATAATATCCGGAATCCCCATACTCATATCATCATCTACCGAATACACTCTAAACCGATCAATCTCCCCACTTTTAATGGCCTCAACAAGAATAGCTCGCCACTCTTCTGTGCGAGCAAATTCTATCATAGATTCCGGCGTTCCCCTCCCTCTTTTAAGCATTAACATAATAAAGGGACCTAGCACATATTGTGCATTTCTAAACCCACCATACCCCATTCGATCTCTACCTTGTGGAAATACGAGCCTTTCAACACGACATAATCTAGCCAGTTTTTTAATTTGCTCTACATTAAATAAAATCGCCTTAAAATCATGAGCCCCTTTTAGGTAGTCAAACTCCTCTATTTGTTGAGCTGAGTCGGCTTCAGGTAATTGATCAATTGCAATAAGTGGACTTTGTTCCCATATGTCATGTGAAGGTGTGCCTGGACATAATAATTGGGCCATAAACTGTCGCTTAAATATGGCCGATTGCACCCAAACAGACTGTCGAGGTCTTGAAATTCCTAATACGGGAACAATATTGCTGTACTGTTCTAAAAATAGTTCAGGGCTTAAGTTCTCTAAATACATAACGAGTCGCTCATACCCTTCTACAAAGCGAGATAAATACCCATACATTTTAAACTTTCCGGATACATTATCAGCATCTTTAATTTTCTCTTCAAAGTCCTTCAATCCAAGTTCATGCGTATATTCACCTATTGGAATAACCACATTAAACCCCAAAATTTTTGCGACCTTGTTAAGAATTTCATCAGAACATGTCAGTAATAATGGCGGTTCTTCATGCGTCGTTTTTGAATCATAGTAAATCTTGGCTAGATCTTTGATCTGAGCTATTTTATTATGTATTTTTTCATCATTTAGTACGACTCTATCAGCAAGCGATTGCCCCATTGGGCTCCATGAGTCATAATACCCCGAATCGACTAACTGAATATAGTCAAAAAACATTGGATTGGTGTTAGTTTCATCTTTAACCGCACAATCCATTAATGCAAGCTTATAATATTCATGCCCCTCCCTAGTGAAGTCATACCCAAAATCTAGAAGACTCAGCTGAGTCTTTTCATCTAAAGAGTCCACCCAATCCCTCAAGGTTACAGAACTGACACCCTCTGTTTTCACTAAATATTCAATCCAAAAATGAGTTAGCAAAAAGTCTTTATTTTCGATTTCATTATCTTTAACCCATTGATAATCCGCGATCAAGGTATTTTTCACATACACTAAAAACTCAATATGGCTAGGTATTGTGTGCGACGCCATAAAAGATTTTAATGAATATGAGCACTCATTTTCTAATTCGACTATACTCACTCGCTTAAGAGCATAGGCTCTTTCGGATACATGAAAGCATACACTATCTAACAGCGCTTCAACACAATTCCCTAAAACAGACTCTTTATCTTTAGATTCAAAGTCTTTACCAAAGTGTTCACGCAGCCATTGATGAATGTCTAATTCACTTTTAAAGAAAAGAGGTGAAAAGGCGTCCTTACAAGCAATTATTTTATTGAAAGCTCCCATAAATAGTTATCGAGAGATACTAGACAATAATTTCAATAAAATATAAAAAAATCTACTTTACTATTAACCATGCACGATGCGGCTTCGACTGTTTAAAATCTTCAGGAATCGTTTGAGCACTAATCTCTTTGGCATTAACATTGACTAACAGGCCCTCAGATTGCCACTTAAACTTTTTAGAGTTGGTACTAAAAATAAGTTCTCCTCCATCCGACAATAATTTCAAACAATCACCTATCAGGGCTTGGTAATGATCATCGACTGAAAAAGCCGATTTCATTTTCTTAGAATTACTAAAGGTAGGTGGATCACATATAATTAGATCATAACGGTTTAACTTAGCCTCATTTTTCACAAACTTCAAGACATTATCTTCGATAAAGCGATCCGCGGCACGACTGTCGAAATTATGAGCCATATTACGCTTAGCCCACTCTAGATAATGCTTGTTCATATCCACTGTTGTAATCGACTTTGCTCCGCCGTCTCTAGCATATACCGAAAAAGACCCTGTGTAGGCAAATAAATTTAGCACTCGCTTGTTTGCCGCTTTTTCTTTACAAATCTTACGAGTGGTCCGATGATCTAAAAACAATCCGGTATCTAAATAATCGAAACAATTCAACTCAAATTTGAGCCCGTTTTCGCGTACCATCATCGTTTGCTGTTGATGCCCTAATTTACTGTATTGTGACGAAAGCCCTTGCTGCTTTTGACGATACTTTATAATTACATCGCAGCTTTCACACTCAAACACATCAGCTAATAGCGTCGCTAATTGATCTCTCAACGACTCAAGTACCTCCGTACCCAAGTCCCATTTATAAATCCAACACACCACTTTTGCTTCCAACCATTCAATTCGGCATGGTACCGACTCTAAATCGTTATCATAGACCTGATAACAGCTAATGGACTGACGACGCGCCCACTTTTTAAGGTGCTTTAGTTTCTTTAATAATCGTGGTTTAAAATCAGAATCTAATTGTGGCATAACACCCCAAGAATTACGCTAAGCGATCATCCGCTAAATGCCAATCTGGTGAGTCGATCACACTAAGTTCAACAATATTATCAGCTTGCTGTAATAAGAGCTCACACTCTTTATCTAAGTTTAATAAATGAAGTTTTTTATCTACCTTCTTATAACGATCTGTAATATTCTGTATCGCATCAATTCCGGAATGATCATACACTCTGGAATGTTTAAAATCGATTACGACATGTTCTGGATCATTGGCCACATCAAATAAGTCTTTAAATGATGTAACAGATCCAAAGAATAATCCTCCCTCCAACTTATAGGTTTTATACCCTTTTTTCGACATCACGGTCTTGGCTGACATTCGCTTTCCATGATCCCACGCAAAAATTAAGGCAGAGATAATCACCCCAACAAACACGGCCACCGCTAAATCGATAATTACCGTAGTTATCGATACCACAGCAATAACTAGCAGATCGGAGTTTGGAATTTGTTTAAACAATCGCAAACTGGTCCATTCGAATGTCGCAATCGACACCATAAACATCACCCCAACTAATGCGGCAACTGGAATTTGTTCGATTAATGTGGCACCAAATAAGAAAAAAACAAGCAAACTAAGTGCCGCCGTAATTCCAGATAATCGTCCACGACCACCTGCACGGATATTAATCATACTTTGACCAATCATGGCACAACCACCCATTCCACCAAAAAAGCCATTCACGATGTTGGCAATTCCTTGACCAATACTTTCTTTATTTCCACGACCTCTGGTCTCGGTTAATTCATCGACTAGCGATAATGTCATGAGTGACTCAATCAACCCAACTGATGCGGCTAAAAACGCATAAGGAAACACCGTCTTCAATGCCTCCCAACTTACAGTCGGCATGATAAAACTAGGTAAAGATGCCGCCATTGTGGTTTGGGTAGGATCCATACTTTTAATGAAATCCAGTACTGTAATAATCATATAGCCATTCGATTGTAAAATAACCGATAGAATCGTCACGGTAACGATAGCCATTAGTGTGGCCGGCACAGCTTTTGTTAATTTAGGTAAAAATTGAATAATGCCCATCGTTAAGGCAATGAGTACGCACATCACCAGTAACGGAGTTGATGATAACAACTCTAAGCCATTATCTGTTCGAATATAAAACTGTCCAAACTGTGCTTTAAAGATAACAATCGCCAATCCATTCACAAAACCTAACATCACCGGATGCGGGATAAGACGAATAAACTTCCCCCACTTCAGTAGTCCAAACAGTAATTGTAGGACACCCATCACAATCACAGCCAAAAATAAGTAATTTAAGGCAACAGACATTCCCTGAGCCGCACTCACCGCAATCACCATTGGCGCAAAGATAACGGCAACAGCCCCTGTGGCACCGGAAATCATTCCAGGTCGTCCACCAAAAATAGCCGTAATTAGCCCCATCATAAACGCGGCATATAACCCAACTCTTGGGTCGACATGCGCCACGAAAGCAAAGGCAATGGCTTCTGGCACCAAGGCTAATGCAACGGTTAACCCGGAGAGTACATCGTTTTTTATATTCTGTGGTTTATTAATTATTAAATCTATCATCATAGCGCTTATCGATTCTTTCGTGGAATACTGAAGCTTGATTATAAACGCTTGGGTACTAACTGAAAAGCCCTAGCGATAATACTAGGGCTTTTGGGGGTTATTAAAAATCAATATTCAGACATCGCAAAGGATTTAAGTATCTAGTATCTTAAGAGCACCATTGTTAGCATTAGCAGTCGGTTGAAGTCTGAGCTGTATTGTAAGAAAAATTATTTTGCCTAAAGACTATTTTTTAATTGTTATGATGTTTATCTTTGAAATCTCACTTGGTGTATTATAAAGCCTTAATGCCGAAACTACAACTCTCCTCGCTTCATCAACGCTAATACGCCCCATCGACAAATCGTTAAGTAAATTTTCAAAGGCATCAGCCCCCATTGCACGCCGAGTGAGTTCAATTAAACCGTCCCAATTGCCCCTATTAACGGAAGAACTCTGTGTACAGACACGAACACATCTTACAGGGCCTAAAGTCGAGGCAGGTCTAGATACAGATATAGCTTTGTCAGGATTGATAGTTAATCTATTCACAAATCTATCACAAGAAGGGCCTAAATATTCAGTTGGATGAAAATCAGTGATAATGACTTTATTTCGGTATAAATCCCTACGATTTATTGGAACAAATTGTATAATCTGACCGACACTATTTAATGAGCTCATAATTCATCCCTTATTAATTAAAAAAATTACTTTAATATTAATTTATTTAATATATTATAGCAAAAAATATATATTTTTCAATATATTACACTCTTTATTACTCCAGAAGCACAATCTTAAGCAATCTTAATTAAGAATCGATTCTCAAAAGCTCTTTAAATAATTTCTAAATTATTATTCACTACCGTTAAGAATTTCATAAGATATAAACACCTAATGAATCATCTATAACAAACAAAAACATCTCGAATTTATTTCGAGATGCTTTTTGTTGAAATGAATCATGATTATTTTAACTATAATGGTTATTTAATGTAGTTTCATTCGTTAACTGTGTACTTGTTAAAACAAGACGTCATCACAATTACATACTACTAGTAATTATACGCACAGTTTGATTTTGTGTAGAATGACTCGGTTCAACTTTACAATTTATATCAAATATCTTATTTACAATTGTTCCTCTAAAACTAGTATCACTTGCTTTAGGCAATTCAGTACTACCACTATTATTTGACGTAATATTGACAACCTCACTTTTGCTTGATCTTGTACCAGTAGTAATTGCTTCAGAATTAGGCGGACCGCTATTATCTATTACTCTTCCATTATCTGGATAATAATTTAACTGTGGCCCACCTTGTCCATTTACATAAGTAGTCGAATACATTTGCTTTCCTCCCAAGGCTATTTATTACTCTTACTATATATATCGTATTATTAAGTAATAAAATTTCAATAAACTTAATTTTTAAATAAAAAATAAAAACTTTATGCATAAAAATAGACAAATAACACTTTTCCAAAATCACAACTACTTAGCTAAGTTAATGTCGTTTTAAAGTGTCTACATATAATAAAGCCATACCCACCATCTATAAATGCCACAGATACAGGATATACCACGACCTCTGTCTTAACTGGCAGCCATCACCCAGTAGCATTAATTAACAATATCCTTATAAAAAGTAAAAGCCCCCGGATCAATTCCGAGGGCTTCTTGGATTTCTTATGTAAAATACTTAATCTTTGGCGATTGTAATTAGAGCTCGATTATCACGACCGTCTTTTTTAAACGACTGAATAATACGATCGGCATCACGCTTCGGAACATTAATAAATGAAAAAGATTCAAAGATATCAACGCCCTTAATATGACGTCCTCTAACATTCGATTTTTTCTCAATCATATCCACAAGTTTTCGGGGGTTCATACGGTCTAGACGGCCTTTAGCTACAAACAACCTAACATCATCAGCTCCCCCACGGTCACGTCCACCACGACCACGCTCGCCACGATCTCTATCCCGACCGCGACCTCTATCACGATCACGACTTCTATCACGGTCACGATCTCTAGAGTCTTTTGAACGCTTACCAGCGGCACGAATATCAGAGTAATTCTTTTCTAACAACTCTTCAGAAAATGCCACTTTTAATACTCCAGCCAGAATATCCGCAGGGTCTTGTTCCCCAACGAGCTGCTGTGCAAATTCATTATAATTTTCATCAATACCATTTGATATAGCGTCTTGTATCTTAGTTATAATACGATTTTTCTTATTCGTAATAATGGTTTTAACATCCGGTACAGGTGCTTTTTCAATCTGGGTCTTCGCTACTTTTTGAATACGACCCAGCTTTCTAAACTCAGCTGGTGTAATCAACGTAATCGCGGTTCCTGATTGGCCAGCACGACCTGTACGACCGACACGATGCACGTAAGATTCTGGATCCTGTGGAATGGCATAATTTACCACATGAGATAAGCCCGTAATGTCTAAACCACGAGAGGCAACGTCTGTAACAACCAATATCTTACATTGTTTGGCCCGAAACTTCTTTAATACACGTTCACGCTGAGCTTGACTTAAATCACCATGCATCGCTTCTGATTCATACCCTCGTTGCATTAATCTATCGTTTACAGCATCTACATCACGTTTGGTACGGCAAAATATTAAACCATAAAACTCTGCTTCAACATCCATGATTCGACATACAGCCTCTAATTTATCCGACTCTCTTACTTCCACATAGAGTTGCTTAGTTAATGTTGTCGCCAAGGTTTCTTTTTTAGCTTCAAGAACAACGTAGTCATTCATATAGTTTTTAGCTAATTTCAATATCTCTCGAGGCATCGTAGCTGAAAATAAAATAGTACGCCTATCTGAATTTGTTTTAGATAGAATAAACTCCAACTCTTCTTCAAATCCAGCTGTTAACATCTCATCTGCTTCATCCAGCACAACATACTTCACTTCAGACAAATCTAGCTTTCTAGACTTTAAATGATCCATTAAACGGCCCGGAGTTCCAACGACAACATCATTCTTTTGCTTTAACTGTCGCACTTGAAGACTAATCGATTGACCACCATAAACAGGTGTCACTTTCAGCCTTTTTTTACCCTTTAACTCATCTAGTTCATTCGCAACCTGAATCGCGAGCTCTCGTGTTGGAGTAAGCACTAACGTTTGAACAGGCCCATCCGTAGACTCTAGCTGCTCAATTATTGGCAAACCAAATGCTGCGGTTTTACCGGTTCCTGTTTGAGCCTGTCCAATCAAGTCACGCTGATCAGATAAAATAAATGGAATGGTTTGCTCCTGAATTGGAGATGGTTTTTCAAACCCCTTTTTATTTAATGCTTCCAATACAATTTCTGAAAGACCTAAGTCTTTAAATGTAAGATTATTCATCACGTTTTCCCTTTAACTATCGCAATTACTACGTCTAATACAATTACGATAGTTACAAAAACGCCTCAATCTGAGAGTATCTATCCTCTAGTTTTGTGTTTATCGTATCCACGCATATTAACACAGAAAAATAAATTGCACCATCCTATGAATATCTACCTAAAATTACTTATAACATATATATATATATAATATTTATACTATTAATTTAAAAAAAATTACAAAATAGACTATTGTTATAAAAAAGCAAAAAAGGAGGGCTTAATATGAAATATAATTTTGTTATATTCTTAATATCACTACTTATCTTACAGTCTTGCGGTTCTGGACCCAGTTCTAGCTCAGGTATTAGTCAAAGTATTCTTGATGACATTTCCAAAGCAACTGAAAGTCAGGAAACTGATCAAAATCCTAAAAGTCAGGAAACTGATCAAAATCCTAAAAGTCAGGAAACTGATCAAAATCCTGAAAGTCAGGAAACTGAGGACTCAAGTCAAACAGACAATCCAAAAATACGTGAACAGTTTAATTCCGTTTGCGACACCGATTATACACACTCGTTTAAAACAGAGCTTTTTGTAAATAATACATTCAACATCATTAAAGTAGATCGACAGAAAGGAGAGCCAGCATCCATAGATCTCGATTTTAACCATCAACTAGTTGACGACAAATTAAAAAGTTCAGAGAGCATCGAGTATATTCCGTGTAATGATGCCTCTTACGAAATTTCGGAACCTCGATCTGGATCACTAAAAACACATACCAACTATCAACCGAGTCAAATTATCTATCATTATTATAGCAATCCCAATATTTCTCTGATCACTAGAGATAGTGTAATTAGTATAAACGAAATTGCTAATCACTTTGCTACTAGAGAGTTGTCTGGAATTAGCATTATCACCGAAGATAGAACATTTCATTATAAAAATATTTCATACTATTCCCTCGGTTATCAAACAGCTACAACTTATCAAGACATTCACAACAAAATGTCTGAAAATATTTTAAAAGAGATTTTAAGCACATCAGGTTTCGATCCAAACTACGAGATATCGCTTAACGATTTATTAGAGCAATAGAATAAGCTCTAAAAGTTCTGAGACTCCAGACCCTGAAAAAAAGAGCCCACATTAATCATTGAGTTTAGACCGTAAATAATCATAATATTTACGGTCTAAACACATAAGTACCTGACCAATCACTTACAAGCAAAGCAATTTCAAATCTATTTAAACAAGAAGAAGACCCAAGTCTTTAAATCTAAAATTAGTCATCACGGCTTCTCTTTAATTACGCCATTACTACGTCTAAATACAACTACGATAAGATCAACTAACAGCCGAAAACTATTTAAGCATTCATAAAAGTATTACCAAACAATTATTAAATTCAATACCTTTGGATGAGAACGAAATCAAATCTTATAATGAGCTTATTAAAGGCATATAAAGATCTTTAAAACTCATCCTTAAAAACCATCAATAATGTCACAGAAAAAAATTATTATGGCGTTGGCTATCTCGAAATGCTTATATTTCGAGATAGCCAATTTTCTTTAAAGATTTCCAATATTCCCTAGAGCCTCTTGAAATGCTTTAAAAAAATCAAACGGTTTAAAAAAATATGATTTATTATCAATCTTTACTTCATATGCAACGGTTGACTCGCCTTCAGTATATGTAATGAGCTTAGCATCTGAAAAACCATCTTCTTGAAACAATGTAGTATTGGAAAGTGTAGACTGACTACACGGTTCAGTTGTAATACTATAGTAGCTGTTTTCTGCTGTTGTTGTAATTTGAACGGTTTTATCGTCATCATTTTTTTGAAAAAGAACCGTTAACACATCTTCCTCTTTTTGAGTAAGATTAGTTGATTCTAATTTACAATCCTTAAGACTGTTTGTTGTGCTTACATTATTAGGGGAAACACCCGATTTACTCGGTGATCCACATGCGCCAAGTAGTAAAACTAGCATCAAATATACAATAATCAATGATTTATGCATCATTAAGCCCTCATAAATTTATATTAAATTTACATTAACAAATTTTTTTTTTTCTTACAATCCTTATTCAAAACACTAAGTGACAAAACATTGACAATTTATTTATAAAATCTATAATAACTATTAAATTATTCAATATTTAAATCTGAGGGAGCATTACCATGAAAAAAATAATAATATTCACTTTTATACTAGTCTTATTACAATCTTGCGGATCAACAAATAACGATAATGTTACAAGCGATCCAAACAAAGTTATATCAGAGTTATTAAAACAAGAAGACGACACAAATTCCCCACCAACACAGGATACCCCAATAGATTCATTAAACTCCCTTTCTAAACAATGCAGCTTATCTAAACCTGTAAAAATACTAGAAGAAAATGTCTTCTCTAATGTTAAATTCAAACAAGTAGAAACTGAGCTGAGTGTCGATATTACAGATGCTAATAGGCAAAAAACTGAAACTGTAAAACCCTGCAACAATGAGATAGTCAATACC
This sequence comes from uncultured Candidatus Marinamargulisbacteria bacterium, assembly GCA_902558105.1. Lineage (GTDB taxonomy): Bacteria > Margulisbacteria > Marinamargulisbacteria > UBA817 > CACECR01 > CACECR01. Next base: position 10,655 of record CACECR010000025.1, read on the forward strand.
CCATCCTTGTTTAGAAATGATGGATTTTCAGATATTAAATCTACTGGTTATAGTACGGATACAACACTATATATATCTTTTGAAATCAATGGACACCATTATTTTTTCGAGTCCATTGGAGAAAGCTCAGTTGATACCTCAGAGGTAAGAATAGTAGAAAATAGTGTCAAAACCAACTTTGAAGATGAAGTACCAAGCGAATTATCGACATTCAATGTGGCTTGCCAGACAGACTACACGACCTCATTTAAAACGAATACATTACTAACTGACACCTTCCAAATCAATTCATATAGTGACAAAGAAAATATAGATTATTTTATAGAAAACACAGATGAATTGATGGATACAAACTATTCAATCATTCCATGCAACCAAGCATCTGAAACAATTGCAAATAATGATATTAATTACACTAGAAGGTCTATCACATTTCATTATTATACTAAGTCCATTGATCAGGATATTACCATCGATACTCCATTGTCAGCCGAAGACCATGCAGATATTATTTCTTCTACAATACTATCTGGATTTAGCTTTTCTGACGATACAACAACTTATTATTACCAAATGACACCCGAAGGGATTACAGACATTCAAATTGATGAAGAGATCACATTGGACAATTATGACAATAATAATCAAAAGATATACGATTCTATAGTTAGTACTATTCAAGGAGTTCTATCACAACCCGAAGAAAACGTTACTTATAAAGACTTAATCACTAAATTTGGATCACAAAGTAACACTAATTTAGTAGATTATAATGAAGCCTGTAACGTTAATAAAACTCATAGTTACACTACAACCTATTTAACAGCACCAACCTTAACTGTAACATCAAACAGCTCAGCTAATGATACTACGTTTATGTTTCTTAGCTTCAAAAACAATAATGACATCACTATAAATTTTGGCATGTATGAACGATGTAAAAATTCTGACACACTAACAGCTGAAGAAATTCAAAATATCCAGATTGAGTTCTATCATATAAGTGAAAACCCGGTTGAGTCGATTACGAATCAGACAGCTCTTTCAGTTGAAGATCATGCAAGATTCAGAGCTAAGCAACGCTTATCAGGAATTGCTATCACTCATAATGATCAGAGGTATTACTACACTACCGTATATGAAAAATTTGGGAATATTGACTCACAAATCAACAACCTAATATCAGTATACACCTCTCGGTATAATGAGTTAGTAAGTACCGGGAATACGACACTCACTGGCGATGATATTATTCAGGCCCATTCAACTAGTGCTTTTTAAATAAATCTAGATACGCAGATCACTATATTATCGTAGGCAATATTGGCCTGCGATTTTGTTTTCTATAATATACTAACTACGTAATGTGATAACGATACAGTGTCTTTACACACTACTTTAGGGGCTTGAATACTTATTAAATAACTTGCTTTTATAACGTTTTTAGTTCCAGAACCACTCGGCACATCAATGGACCATATCGTTGACTCTGTTTGATGGATCAAGTCCAAACAAGATCTCTCTTTTTGTCTCAACGCCCCCTTCATTCCAATCCCTAAAATAGCATCAATCACAACCCCCTCATCACTTATTTCTAACGCATCAGAACACAACTCGCTTTGATACCCCATCCCATGCCAAAGCTCTAATTGAGTTTGTACTAAAGTCGAGCACTCTTCGATTGGATAAAGACAGATTAAACGGACCTTATAACCTAGAGATACTAAATATCTTGACGCCACAATACCATCACCCCCATTATTTCCCTTTCCAGCAAACACTACAAACGGGGCCGCTTTATCATAATGATTAGATAAAACTCTCGCAATCTGCTTACCCGCTCTATCCATTAAGGTTTCAATAGCTATTCCGGCACGCACTTGATTCTCATCCCATGCATACGCCTCTTCAGCCGACCAATGCGTCATCGATGGGTGGTATTTTACAATGCCGTAATGCTTTAATGAATGCGTCATTTTGTTAGGGACGTAATACTGTCGTCAAACTCTTTCTTTAAATTAGCCACAATAGTTTGCACAGACTCTACAGAGTGAATGGTCGCCACACCCTGCCCTGCGCTCCATAAGTCTTTCCATTTTTTAAGTCGACTCATTTTGAAATGCTTCCACCATAACCATACCTTATTCGGTTTTTTAAAACCTGGTGCTTGAAGCGACTCAATTGAAAACCCCGCGGCTTCTATACTCTTCTTTAAAAACGTCGCACTCACTCCTGTAAATTGTGGCGTATATACCACATCACTACTTCCAGAATCGACAATCATTTGCTTATAAGCCGCTTCTGCATTAGCTTCATTACTGGCAATGAATCGAGTGCCCATGTATGCCAGATCAGCTCCCAATGCTTTTGCCGCCACAATATCGGCACCTGTACTGATGCCCCCTGCCAAACAAATCGTGCCGTCAAACTCCTTACGAACTTCTTGTACAAACGGAAATGGATTCAATGTTCCCGCATGACCACCTGCACCCGCAGCCACTAAAACGACGCCATCCACACCGGACTTAATCGCTTTTCTGGCATGCCGAAGTGTCGTTACATCATGAAAATGGAGTCCCCCATACGCTTGAACTCGTTTGGATACATCTGTTGGCGGTTGCATACTAGTGATGATTATCGGCACCTCCTCCTCAATACAAACCTCTAAATCCTGTTGCATGCGTTTATTCGAGCTTAAAGCCACAATATTAACACCAAACGGTGCAATTTTAGCACTAGGGTCTTGGACCTTAGCCTCTGAAAGCTCTTTCTTGATGCTTTGAATCCACACACGCAATTCGGATTGTGGCCTGGCATTTACCGCCGGAAAACACCCCACAATTCCAGCTTTACACTGAGCCACGACCAGCTGAGGCGTCGATATGATAAACATCGGCGCCCCAATCACTGGCAGTGTGGTTAAATCCTTAAACGGATTTGGCATTGCTTAATTTAACGTCGACTCTACGGTGATCGTTGTATTGTAAAGCTTTGAAATTGGGCAGTTATCTTTTGCTTCGGTTACCGCTGCATCAAATGCCGCTTGATCGATTCCATCAACTACTGCTTTTAACACTAACTCTGATGACGTAATCGCACCATCCGCCAAGGTAATATGACAAGTAGTTTCTAAAGATGTAGGCGTAACTCCAGCTGCACCTAACACGAAGCTTAATTTCATTGAAAAACATCCCGCATGAGCCGCGGCTACTAATTCTTCTGGGTTTGTGCCTTCACCATCTTCAAATCGTGAGGAAAACGAATAGGGTA
>CACECR010000026.1 GCA_902558105.1 uncultured Candidatus Marinamargulisbacteria bacterium
TATACTAAACGCCATTATGAACACACTATGGATTGATAGACATTTCAAAAACTGCCAAAATGCTATGGACTCTGATACTCAAATGGGGATCGAACTTCCTTCTAATGAACGGCACCTTACACTTTATGAATGGCCTCACCGTGCCATTAGTTTTGGCTATAAACAAAATCTTCCAGACGATTTAAATAGCGCTGTGGAACAAAAGCAATTAGATGGGGGGCGGCGCGCCACAGGTGGCGGGATTGTGTTTCACAATCCGGGCGATCTCGTCTTCGCCTGCGCCGCCCCCCTCAACGATCCATTGTTTCCAGACAGTCTCAAAGACAAAATGGGAGTCATTCGAGATCAATTCAAACAGTGCTTCTTAGAGCACGGACTCTTGTTACATCCTCGAGCGCACGAGCATCCACCTAATGCTTTGGCTAAAGAAACGTTCTGTGCCAGTTACCCAAATCCGTACGAACTATTTTATAAGGACAGTAAAATCTTAGCCCTTACCTTACGACGCTTTAAACATAGTGTGTTAATACAAGGCATCGTTCATCTACAGGATAACACAAATTATTTTTCAGACTACTCTCACTACAAAGCCTTTTTTAGTGCAGGTCTTGCAAAAGATCGCCCGATGACGTATCAGACGATCTTACATTCATTACAAAAACACTTTTAACTGATTATACCGTTAAGACTCTGGACAAGTGGCTAGTATGGCCTCAACTTCAGATTCAGTAAAGGCATCCGAGTTTCCATTTGAGATAAAATAAATACCATAAATAGTCTCATTCAATTCAACGGATGCAATAAAATCAACATTACTAACATCCGCAGCTTCTGATAAATTTCGTAATCGCCCCTCTTGACCACATATTGTATGAGAGTCACCTGATAACAAACTATCTTGGGTTTGAATCGTAATAATCTTCGAATTTTCACTTACTCTATCAATGAAGGAGGCAACATAACGAGAATCTTCATCGTCATCTGTAAACGTATTTGTCTGAAACCCATTTAACGTTAATTCTAAACCATCGGCATTAGTAAAACGTGTAGGCCCTGACTCACTTGATGAACACGACAGCAAAATTACCGCTATCATAGTACCTATCAAAATGTAAAAATAGTTTTTCATATTTTCTCCTAATTAAATCACTATACTTAGCGTATTCTAGATTAGTTAAAAACTCAAGTTTATACACCCATCATAATATCTAAAACATCGTCTAAGGCATCCACTTGATGAACGGTTAATTCTGGAGGGATAAAGACACTTTTATCTTGGAAGTTCCATTTCGACGCGACTACGGTATCCACACCGAGCTGACTAGCGGCTAATAACTTTTGTTCAATATCACGGGTAGGTAAAGCTTGTCCTAATAATGAGACTTGCGCCGCAAATGCAATGGTCGGAGGAAGTGGAATTTCTAAAATAGACGATAATATTCCTGCAAAAATAGAGAGGCCCCACCCTTCTCCTTTTTTAAGTAGCTCCGGTTTACGAAAATGAATATGAAAATCATGGGTTGCAAAGCTACCTTCTTCTATTTTATATTGTTTTGCATTATGTTTTAATTGTGACAAGACCGTTAATAAGGTTTCTCGAAGTAGCGGATCGATATTACCCGTTGAAATAACGCGCCCCGTACCTTTTAATACCACCACTTCAATAGGTAAGAGTTGGCCAACCATTCCCTCTGAATAAAGAGCGACACTTCGTCCAATCACGGCCTCTTTCGAGATCCCTGGCTTAGGTATTGGAGTTCCTAGAAAAGGAGAGACTTCGGATTGTTTAAGTTGTCTTGGAATATATTCTGACCTCAATTTTTTAAGTGCTATTTTTCTATAAATGGCTTGGAAATGTCGATCTAGTTGCCGAAGCCCCACGTCGGTTGTGTAATTTTCAATAATAAACTGTATTGTTTTTTTAGGGATAGAGATATCCTCGTTACTAATGCCATTTTGTTTTTGTATTTTAGGCATTAAATATCGTTGGGCTAGCTCCAGTTTATCATCTGAACTGTAGCCCGGAATCTCAAGTGTTTCTAAACGATTTAATAAAGGATCGGGTATTTGCTCGAGATCATTGGCCGTACAAATAAAAATCGCATGTGATAGATCAACAGGGATTTGCATATAGTGGTCGATGAACGTGTCATTTTGTTCCGGGTCTAAGACTTCTAATAAAATAGAGGACGGGTCGCCTTTAAAACCGGCCGACATTTTATCGATCTCGTCTAGTAAAATAACGGGAGCAAACGATTGAGTTTTATAAATAGCGGAGACTAATCGTCCTGGCATCGCACCTACATACGTTCGGCGATGGCCACGTAAATCGGCTTCATCTTTAAGTCCACCCAATGCCACACGATAAAACGGATGCCCAATCGCTTGAGCGACCGACTTTACAATCGAGGTTTTTCCAACTCCTGGAGGACCCGCCAAACATAAAATCGTTCGTGGAGGTTTATCAGCTAGTTGTCTCACCGCGAGATGCTCTAAGATCCGCTCTTTCACATCCTCAAGCCCATAATGAAACTTATTTAAACTCGTTTGGACGGTCGTCATATTAAATGTATCATCTACCTGTTCTGACCATGGTAATCCAAACACAAAATCTAAATAGTTTCTAATTAACGATGACTCTTGAGACTGTCCGCCCATTCGTTGAAGCTTATGAATCTCTTTTTGAATCTCTTGGAATGCTTCGTCTGAAAAATCTAGATCATTTAGTTTGTTATGATACGCGGTGACTTCATCCTCTTCGTTTTGATTGAGCTCGTTTTGAATGGCTCTCAGCTTAGACTTTAAGAGATTGGTGCGCCGTTCTTGGTCAATGGAGTCGTCGATTTGAGAATCGATATTTCTATTGATATTCGCATCAATAATTTGCTCGTTTAAAATGTGTTGCAACGACTCTAACCGTTTAACTAGGTCTAACTCTTGAAGAACCAGCTGTTTTTCTTCAGGAGCAATTGGAAGATAAGACGTCATTAGATCGACCATCTCTTCAGCCTGACTCACATCTAAAACCGATAGTAAGGTTTCTGGTGCGGTTTCACCGACTAACTCAAGATGTTCCTTAAAACAACTGTATAAGCGCTTGGCTAACTTCTGAACTTTTTCTTCATCTGTACAACGTGTCTCAATAGTAGACCACTCACAAATGACCTTCTCTTCTGAAACATGAAGTTCATTAATCTGAACACGTTGTAATCCCTCTAATAAAATAATATTTTCACCCTTTTCGTTCACTTGTTGACGAATGAGCTCTACCTTCACACCAATGCTATAAATTAACTCATTAGTTAAATCGTCTAATGTTAAGTTAGGATCTAATGGTATTTTTGATAACGCAAGAATCGCGATCGGTTCCTCACTAAAAAAAGTATCTTTTTGTAAATAATCGACAATCGAATGTGCTTTTATTTTATGAACAGTATAAGGAAAAACAAACGCGTCATCGATTGGTATAAAAGGCGAGGTTTGTTTAACCGTCATCAGGAGGCTTTCTTTCTAGATTTCTTTTTCACGGCCTTTCCAAGAACCGCTTCTTGGATATCATGACTACAGCTTTCTTTAATATAAGTTTCTACTAACGACTTTGTGATCGTAATCGGCTCAGTTTTGTTGCCTGGATACTCAAACATAAAGTCCATCATAATATCTTCTATAATTGAGCGTAAGGCCCGTGCTCCCACACGACGCTTCATCGCTAATTTAGCTACTAACTTTAACGCATCTGTCTTAAACTCAAGCTTGATATCATCCATAATCATTAACTTTTGAAACTGCTTCACAAGTGCATTTTTAGGTTTAGTTAAGATTTGAATCATCGCTTCTTCTGTTAGTTCTTGCATCGGTGCAATGACTGGTAATCGACCAATAAACTCTGGAATCAGTCCAAACTTTAATAAGTCTTCCGGTTGAATTCGTGCAAACAAATCGTCTTTATCCTGATCTTCTTCTTCTTTTTTTGTCTTATCTAAAAACCCCATTGACCGTTGCGTTAAGCGATCTTCGATAATCTCTTCAATTCCATGAAACGCACCACCCGTAATAAAAAGAATATTTTTGGTATTCATGGTAATCACTTCTTGCGACGGGTTTTTACGACCACCTCTTGCTGGTATATTGACCGTTGACCCTTCCAGTAATTTTAACAAGGCTTGCTGTACCCCTTCTCCTGAGACATCTCGTGTAATGGACGCATTTTCAGATTTTCGAGTGATCTTATCAATTTCATCAATATACACGATGCCTCGCTCGGCTCTTGCCATATCATGGTCCGCTACCTGTAAGAGTCGAAATAACATACTCTCAACATCTTCACCCACATAACCAGACTCTGTAATGGTGGTCGCATCACAAATTGTAAACGGTACATCTAATAATTTGGCTAAGGTTTGTGCAATTAAGGTTTTACCGGTTCCCGTAGGACCAATACATAAGATATTACTTTTTTGTAGCTCAGTGTCTTCGTACTGATCTGTTTGACCCACAATACGTTTATAATGATTATATACGGCCACAGAAATAAACTTTTTGGCCTTGTCCTGACCAATAATATGTTCGTCTAAACTGTCCTTAATCTCTTTTGGAGGAGGGCACTTAAAATCTAGTAACGACTCATCCTCAATGTCTAGTTCGGCTTCTGTAGGATCTTTGTCCGAAACAGGAATTAACGTTTCTTTTAAGGACATTTCTCGCTTAATGACCATAGTGCACATGTCCACACACTCATTACAGATATTAACTTCAGGTCCCACGATAATGTGGCCCACCATTGATTGAGATTTTCCACAAAATGAACAGATGTGTTGAGTTTGAGTCACTAAGATTTATCCTTTTTTCTTACCAATATCAGATTGCTTGATGATTTCATCAATCAGACCATACTTTACGGCTTCTTCAGCACCCATAAAAAAGTCTCTGTCGGTATCTTCTTCAACTTTTTTAATACTTTGGCCAGTATGACCCGCCATGATCTCATTTAATAATTTCTTAATTCGTAAAATTTCTTTACTTTGAATTTCGATATCGGTTGCCTGTCCTTGGGCACCACCTAATGGTTGGTGAATCATGATTCGAGCATTGGGTAGTGCATAGCGTTTTCCAGCCGCACCCGCACATAATAGTAAAGCACCCATAGACGCCGCCTGACCTAAACAAATGGTGGATACATCGGCTTTAATATACTGCATGGTATCGTAAATAGCCATTCCAGCCGTTACGACTCCACCCGGACTATTAATGTATAAATAGATATCTTTTTCATTATCTTCAGCTTCTAAAAATAACAACTGAGCAATAATCACATTCGCCATATGATCATCTACTTGCTCACTTAAAAAGATAATTCTCTCTTTTAATAATCGTGAGTAAATATCATAAGATCGCTCTCCCCGCCCTGTTTGCTCGACAACCATTGGTATCAATGATGACATAAACTTTCTCCTTATCTTACGTTTTATCTATTCTTATTTTATCTTAGCATTCTCCATAATGAAATCAACGGTTTTTCTTTCAATAATCGTTAATTTCAATGACTCAAGATCAAATTGAGGATTAGTTGCTAAATCTTCAATCGTTTTGATTGACTCGTGATTCCATTTTACAATTTCTTCATTGCAATCGTCATCTGTGGCTTCAATTTTTTCTTTCTTACTAATCGCTTGTAAAACTAATTGTGTTTTAAGTGAAGACTCGGCTTGTTCTTTAACATCTTCTCTCATTTGATCTAATGTTTTATTTGCCATTTCCATGTATTGCTTTAAGTTAATACCGGACTGCATTAATGTTTGTTCGAAATAACGTAATTGACGATCACACTCCGAACGAATCATACCTTCTGGAAGCTCTACTTTTACGTCATCTACCACTTGCTTGAGGACATCGGCACGCTCTTCTTGATCTGCGGCTTGCTTCGCTTGCTCGTCTAAACGTGTTTTAATATCTGTTTTCAATGCGTCAACCGTTTCAAAGTTTTCAATTTTGTCTTTTACAAACTCATCTGTTAATTCTGGTAATGTTTTTGAGCGTACATTTAACAGCTCAACTTCAAACGCAACCTCTTTACCTTGCAGATCTTCGATTGCAAAATCGTCGGCTAATGTGACTTTAAATTCTTTTTTATCGCCTTTTTTAAGCCCGGTCACTTCTGTATCAAACTCTGGACCATAGTTCGCCATGCCAATTCGAGAACCTGCATTTTGACGTGTCCATGGTGCATACTCTTCACCATCAATCACCGCTTTCATGTTCATCTGGATAATGTCCGCATCCGCCGCTTCTTTATCGGCCTCTTCAAATACGGCATATTGCTCTAACTGACGGTTAATATCATTTTGGATTTGCTCATCTGTAGCTTCTGAGGGCTGCTTAGCCGTTTTGATTCCTTTATATTTTCCAGGTTTCACTTCAGGTTCTACATCCACTTCACAACGAAACGTTAAATCTTTACCTTCTTCATAAGTATCAATATCTATGTTTTTTGGGTAGTCCACAATTTTAAGATCTAGTTCTTCAATAGCGGCCCGGTACGCATCATCGATTAAGAAATTAATCGCATCTTGAACAAGAACTTCTTTTCCATAATGCTTTTCAAAGACACCACGAGGGACTTTTCCTTTACGAAATCCTTGGATCTTAACGTTTTTTACAACGTTTTTAAATGCTTTATCCATCGCACCTGGCATTTGCTCACCATCGGTACGGATTTCTAAACTTACCGTGTAATCTTTTCGTTTATTCTTTAAAACTTTCATCTTTAAGTCCTTTCAATTTAGACAGTTTTGTTTGATTTCTTAACTGAATTAGTATACTTCAAAACCCTAAACTTTTAAATAGCCTATACTTAAATAATAAGACTCTGATCAATTCGTAATATATCTTTAATAGATGACGTAGTATAATGAGGGTATGAACTGTCCTGCTTTAAAAAAAGTAGTGGCTTGTGCAAATCACCCATTTTTTATTTGGGATCATGCAATCATTCCATATCTAATTCGTTATACCTTTACCATTCAATCATCCACTATTAGCGACGCTCTTCATTCTAAACTCACAACGTATTCACCTGAAGACCTTAAGTCTAAACTTTCTTTTTTCTCAACGTTATCACTCGTTCATCCGAGTATTAAAAACGTAATCACTACCTGGTTTAACTATGCCGTTAGGCATAATATCCGGACGTCTCCCAGACTCTTTCAAGACCCTTTTACTAGCCAAAACCCTCTTAAATTTTTAATGTTTTCTCATACATTATCTCGATTGAATCGATCGGGGCTTGTAAAAATTTACTTAGACTCCCCTCAATTTTATTGCGTCTTATTGTCGTTTAATCAATCTCAAGTTCTATTAAAACTTCCTAGTAATCTAAACGATCGACTTCATTATAAAGAAGCCGGAATTAAGCTTATTCAACATGACTCCACAAACTCTAAAACATACAAAACTTACACCCAATTTTGCACTAAATTAGATTCAATCCGATTAAGTGAGAATGCCCAACGATTTAGTCAGTTTGTTGATCGACCGTCTAGCTTTGATAAGCTAGGGCTCATTGTGATTGATCGCATGCTTAACTCTGACGCCTCTGTAGACTCCATTCATAATGTAATCGCCTGCCTTCATTATAAAGACTCCAAAGTAAAAGCTTATTATTTTTTATATCAACATCGTAACGATCCCAAAGACTATATTCAATGCTGCAAACTCCTTTCGGAACGTTTCTCACAAGAAGTTAAAACAAATTCATTAAATGAACGATCGTTTAAATATGACATCATTCAAAAACTTTCCAGAAAACATGTTCAGTCGACAGAGACGCTTAACGCTTTAAAATTAGCTTGTGACTCGCTCCTTTCACTAAAATCTCACAAAGATCAGGTAAAGTCTTTTTTAAAAGCTACATTAAAAAACTGTGACAATCTCATCCAAAAATACACACAAAAGGATCCAACAGAGACGTAAAATATTTTACCTTTGATGGACCGCAAACCACCAACTCTTGATGGCGTTACATGCAGTTCTTCATTTCGCGACGGCATATTTATATATTCCGAGCCCTTTGAAGGGCCGAAGATAACGTCATCTATTATGGAGCGGGATACCAGGTCGAAAGGCGACTCAATCTCAGATTGTCTCACCCTCCTTCTTCGGTCGGCTCAATCTTTCGCTTGATCTTCTAACTTTATCATTTCTTATCCCTCGCGCTTGCTTTAGGATGCTCCATAACGATACCTCTTATGGAGCGGGATACCAGGTTCGAACTGGCGACCTTTTGCTTGGCAAGCAAACGCTCTACCAACTGAGCTAATCCCGCTTGATGTTGAATAGATTACCATATGGAGATTAATGGCTCAAGTTTAGATCATGGAATCGTCTTCATCGACGCTTTTTTTAGAAATTCCTCGAGACGTTTCAGTTTCTAGAAATTTAATTAAGTAGTCGAGCCCCTCTGTTTGCTCAAGCTGCTTAATCTCTTCCATCGCCTGCTTAACGTTTAAATTGGATCGATACAAAGACTTATAAGCTGATTTTATGGCTACAAGATCGGACTTAGTATATCCACCACGACGTAGCCCCACACTATTTAATCCACGAACATACGCTGGATTCCCATGGCATAACATAAACGGAGGAATATCTTGTGTGAAACGCGAATACGCTCCTAACATCGCGCCCTTACCTACTCGTAAGAACTGATGTAGACCCGACATACCACCAATCACTACTTTCTCTTCAATATGAGAATGACCACCCAATGTAACCCCATTAGCTAAAATTACATTATTTTCAACGATACAGTTATGAGCGACATGCGCATTTACCATTAACATACAATCGGAGCCAATCCGTGTTTCAGCCCCCTCACCCGTCGGACGATTGATTGTGACATACTCTCTTATTTCGTTACGATCACCTATTTTTACCCAGGCCTCTTCCCCTTTATATTTAATATCCTGACCCTGAGATCCAATGATAGTTCCAGAATATATATGATTATTCTCACCAAGCTCCACCCATTTTTCAACAATTACGTTTGCCTCAATAATAGTGCCATTGCCAACGATAACATCAGGCCCAATCACACTATTAGGGCCCACCACCACATCTTTTCCTAAGCGTGCGGTGGGGTGAATCGTCGCTGTAGCATGTATTTTAGGTTGTGACGGCTGCTCAAAGACCTCGCAAATAAGCTCCATACTACTCACCTGAACAGAGTCTAGCAATATGAGTGCGTTTAATTTAATGACATCTTTTTTAATGTATATAATATCGACTTCTGCACGCACTAGATTGGGTGCTAAAATGGGTCGAATTGTTTCAAAATTGTGTATAGACTTTAGTCTTGGTGACCTTCCCTTAAATTGCAAATCTTGTTTGATTAAGCCAATCGATGCCTGACTCACCATCTCAACTATCAAGGATTCCGGAACTAATCTATTCTCTAAACAACTAGCCATAACAGGCTCATTAAGTGAAAAATACTTATTCACCACACACCGCTCTCCAACCGACCACTGATCAATCTCATCAATCATAAGAAAAGGAGGACGTGTTGAAATCAACTCAAGAACATTTAAATTAGACATCGTAACTCCCCTACTATTTACAAAAACTCTCGATAATCAATTTTAAACACCTCTGACAACTTCCTTGCCATGGCCTTACTGATTGCTCGAGTCCCAGTTTCAATACGAGACAAATTGTACTGCTTAATTTCTAATCGCTCTGATAATTCTTTTTGAGTCCATCCCTGGTTTTCACGTAAAGACTTAATTAATGACGGAGCGCCTCTATGCGTTGAATCGTGATCTTTCCAAGCCGAATAAGGTTCCCCAGCACGTTTAACTAAATAAGGGACCAACTGCTTTAGCGAACGAATCACATTTTTAGCTAAGTCCTGAGGTACATCTTTATAGTACAGGGTACGATCATCAAATTTAAATTGCATCGTATGTAATACATTTTCATTAGATTGATCGGCCGACATAGGACTCCTTTACTATTTAAGTTCTCAATACACTAAAATTATGCCACGAACGGCATCTTATGACAATATACAACATTAGTTTTCATTGAATTCACTCTTGCGGCAAAGTCACGAATGCACTATACCTAATATTATGACTGAAGAGAAATTGATCTGTGATTGCATTTCACCAAGCACACCACTCACTACTATTCTTAACCGTTACCAATCGGTCTCATGCACCCTTATTGTTTGCCGTTCAGTCGCCATCAAAACGATGTGCCAAACCTACTTTCATTCATTAGGTACAGAGTGCCACCCTACTTGCCTCACGTATCATGAACTTCAATACTTCTTTTCGGATTATCCCAGCGATTGCCAAGAAACCATCGAAAAGCACACCCTAGCTTCTAGCTTGATTAGCGAACGATTTAAAGACTATCCACCTCATGTACTCAAAAGTGCCAATCTAATTGATCCACTTCTTCAATATTTTAAACGTGCCGAAAATGAAGGGATAGCCCCAGTCTCTTCACTCAATCCTGTGTACTCACGATACCAACACACCCTTCCTATTAAAGCGCAACCACTCGCGATGACGGATCACTACTTCGAACGTCTAGCCCGACTGATTAAAGACCAAACCCTTATTTGCCTCGGTTTCTTTGAATGGTCGAAAAGCGACTTCAACTTCTTCAGCCGCTGTCTTAATCATACCCATTCGATACGATTTATTATTAAATTTGATCCTCTCTCTACCCACCATCAGTTTATGACTCGCTTTCAACAACAACTCTCTCAAGCGAATGCGGTTAGTGTATTGTCGCCCCCCTCTCAACATAAACATTCCGCCAAATTATACAGTGCCAGTTCAGTAAGAGATGAATTTGACTTTATATGCCAATCCATTTTAGACAAACTCCATCACGGACACGATCCAGACTCTATCGCAATTATCTTGCCAGAACTCCATCATACTCGACAGCAATTAGAAGAACGGGCTAGTCGATATAAGATTCCACTTCAACTAAGTGTGGGCAACCCATTTTCTGGTTATAGCTTTGCTCATTTCATTCTACTGTTTCTACAACTTTTACGACCTAAAGCACCGATTAATGCACTAGAAACCTTTCTTAAACACCCCCTAAATGTACGTAACAGACCTCAAAGTCCCGCACTACTTGATCTAATTCACAGACTTAAAAAGAACTCAAACCTAGAGTCTTTAATAACCGGACTTCATACATTATGTCAGATTTCACATATCACTATCCCAAGCCAAGAAGAGATCTCCGATGAGCGTCAAGAAATTCATGATTTTTTTACGGCATTAGAGGACCTGAACACCATTCAAACACTCGGTCCAAATGACGACCCGATTGACCTTATAACCTTACTCATAAATAATCTTGAATGTCGGCCACAAGCCCACACTACGAAATCAATTCAAGTTTATAGTAAAAAAGAGGCCTTACTTTGCGAAAAAGAGACGGTTTTTATTTGTGGATTTAAAGAAGGACAATGGCCAGAACCGAACCCAAAAACACCCTACCTTCACCCCTCTGACCCACAATACGATATCCTATTTAATGCGAAGGACCATTATCAATTTCATTGCTACTTAGTCGATTGCCTACTTCACCACTGCAAGAATGTTACGTTTTCCTATGCCACAAAAGAAAATGAATCGCTGCAAACACCCTCCCATCTTTTGTCGCTTTGCCATCACATACAACCCGCCACGCCCCCAAAAACTCAACACATCACCGATCTTGATTACCAAGTTCAATCATGCCAATATGCCAACTCACACAATACGCCATTACCCGAAGATGTACAGAGCCAAGGCAAAGCCCAACAACATATTCAAGATAAACACCCGGCCTATTGGGGTCAGTTAAGTAGCGAAAACTGTCACGCAATGCTGACCGAGTACCTAGACTCCCACCCACTTACGGCGAGTACACTCGATCAATATCAAGCGTGCCCTTACTCTATTTATTACTCAAAACTCCTCAAACTTAAACCTAAAGACACACTTAGTAAAGGCCTCTCTCATATGGACTGGGGAACGTTAGTTCACCGCATCTTGCAACGAGCCGGAAATGGAAACGGTCATATCAACAAGGCCTCACTTGAACGAGCAATCGATCTTGAACTGTCTCAGAGTGAACTGTCTGAATTTGCTAAAACGATTGCCGCTCTCAAACTTCACGGCATCAACGATCAAAGCGGCCTTAAAGACTGGGTGATCGACTGTCTGTCTAAAATTCCTAGTAGTTTCCAACTAAAATCTTCAGAATATGTCATTGAAGGCAATGATCAGAGCTATTCTCTTCAACTAAATTCATCAACCTGTCAGATTCGTGGGACCATCGATGCTGTTTTTGAATCTGACTCCGGCTCTGTCCTAATTGTTGACTATAAAACTGGTAGCACCATTCCTAGTACGACCGAACTCATCGATCATCATTACAACCAACTCCCGCTCTATTTACTTGCCTACCTCCAACAACACCCTCATCTCACGAAAGGATCCCTAGCTTACATCCAACTCAATAAAGCCTCAAAGTATGGATTCGAACTTAAGTTATGTGATACTGAAGATAAAAAAGAACTCGTTGGAGACACCCGTAAACGACCTAAAGTATTAGATGAAAGCTACAAAACCGACCTCACTCGCCATCTTGATACCATGAGACAAGTCCAATACCAAGGGTTGTTTGGCCCTGATCCGATCCCGGCCATTCCAAATAAACCTAGTCAGCGAACTCAAACATGCTCTCGATGTGACTATCAATCGATCTGTCGATATAGCGAACGATTTAAAGGAGGATTTAAATGAGTGCCCCTCTTTTTAGTAAACATCCGTTAACTCCTTCTCAAGAGGCCGCACTAGATACATCAAAAGCGGTACTGGTGGAAGCCTGTGCAGGGTCTGGTAAAACCAGTACCTTAGTTCAACGTTACCTGCATATCTT
>CACECR010000027.1 GCA_902558105.1 uncultured Candidatus Marinamargulisbacteria bacterium
AACGATTTTGGAGAGACTGTTTATCCCCAATTTTTAGACCCTTTATTAAATAGTGTCTTTGAGTTGGCGTCACAAGATAGACATTTTCTAGAATTAGTAATCGCTCAGGCGGCGGATGGTAATAGCGATTGTCATGATAGAGCCGTACTAATATTAGTGAACTTAACTATTTTGAGTAAATCTTGTTCAAGAAATATACACTATTCAAGATGTTCCTCTGATGAGGTAAATGAACTTATAATTGAACGTGAACGGTCATCTTTATATGAGTCTATTGAAAAAGTTGCTCGACAGCATTGTCTAGTTACGAGAGGTATTTATCCTGATTTTAAAGAAGATGTTGAAGTTCAGTTGTTTTTAATGTCGCTATACCAAGAAGAGTTGGGTTTGCCCAAAACAGAGATGATGTCTTATGCTTGTGAGGCTTTGCTCGGCGGTCGTCCTCTAAATAATTTAATAATATCATTAGTCGATAATGAACATGATACTGGCATTTGTTTTACTAAAGAAGAATTTGAAAAAGCAAAAGCATTACTAAGGAACAGTGGCTTGGGTTTTTCATGGTATAACCTTACGTTTATTCAAATATTAGGTAATGATTGTAAGCGACTCAAGTTTAACAATGATAGTCATTTTATAAGGTATAGAAATAGTATGAGAATTTTGTTATCACAAATAATAAAAAAAAGCATGTCTTTAAATCAGAAAGAAAAAATGATTGAATCATTAGGGTTAGGTAAAAAATATAATGAGTTAAAGTATGACATATATGAGTATTTAAAATGTAAAAAACATTCTGAAACTGAAATCAACAGAAACTTAAAGTCTTATATGTCTGTAATAATTGATTCCATCATCATGGAATTAAAAGAACAACGTTCAGGCGAACGTGTTTCAGAAATAATAGACGATATATTAAGAACGGAAAGAGATAAGTTATCCTTATTTTTTAATAAGCAGTCGGTGAGAGATCTTTTAGGTGATCAATATGAAGTGGCTGCTAGTGTCGATTTAGAGGATGTTTATTATTTAGATGTTTTCAAAGTACTAATATCTCATTTTAATAATAATTTAAATTTAAGTTCTCCCATTAGTGAGGGTATAGTATCGTGGAATAGTCTAGAAGCCATCTTGCTAAAAAGTTTGTAAATTACTTATTAATGGGGACTAACTTTCTGGTTCTAATGATGATGATTGATATAAAACCTAATAAAATTTGAACTTTTATTTGATTCAATTGTCCGATACTATTTTTTTTAATTTAAAAAAAAATGAAATTTAATTAATTTAATATCGATATGTATATATGTAAAACAATTAAAGTAAAGGATCTGGCAATGGTATTTATACTGAATAGAAATGTTGAACAAAGGTATTTATTAACTTCGGCTAATGGATGCGAAGGAAATCGTGAGTGTCCAATTGTGGATAATAAGATAGTCCATAATAGTAATGATTTTGATAATGAGTTTAGTATTTTCAACAGAACATTGAATTCATTAGGTATAAGCATTATTGACTTAAGTAGTCTATTTAACATGTTTGATACTGCTAAAGCAGCAATTTTTAAAAGATTAAGAAGGCCTATTAATCCTCTAGCATCTCGAGGAGTTACTATTGTTGGTGAAAGACCAACTGATCCATGTAGTCGTAATAATGATGACAACACTCTAAATGGAATTTTCGAGCCTGGTAATAGCATTGATGTAAATAAAGTTGATTGGGGTTTCCCTTATCAAGGTTTTCATGTTGGTATTGATTATCAAGGTAAAGATGGAACAACAGTAACTGAATGGGGAGAGAAAGCATACAGTGGTGTAGTACTTGATGATCTTAATAACGAAAGTAACACAGATGATCCAGGTTGCGGCTTTCCAGAGCCCTCACGAGAAATTTCATTTGTGGGTGGAAATACAGGTAGTTTTTCTAAGGAGGAAAGTAGTCCTGATCCCGATCATTGGATTTCTTATGATGAATCGATTTCACGATATACTGAAGATAGAGATCTAGAAATTGAGCTAGGGAGGTATTGCAAGAAGCTTGATAGGGGAGGCTTAAGTGATACTCTCAATGCATGGAATGATCTTGAGAAATATCCTGATGGTCAGCTTTCAGTACCGAAAACCGTTAAGTCAAGTTTCAAAATAAATAGATTCGCGATGCGAAATGAAGAGGCAGATATTTTTAAGGCCGCTCAAAGAGGTTCAACGGGGAAGAATTCATTTGAATTATTTGTAGGGGCGAAAAACAGTCGTTTCATGAGACAACACTCAGTACATAAAAGTGTACAACCTTATTTTCAATCAAAAAGGTCTGAGATGCAAATTAAAGAAGCCCTAACGTTTAAGGCTGCACAAAATACATCAAAAATTAGTGGTAGTTCAACAGGACAAAGTTCTTTAACTTTATTTAGAAACCGTATTTTTTAATTATGTTACTAGTTGAATTATAGTGATAAATAAAAAAGAGAGCCATCGGCTCTCTTTTTTTAAAAACAGTTTCTATAACTTAAAATACTCTATTGAAAATAGTGTCAACGTGTCGAGTATATTTATCGAAACTAAATAGTTCATCTAGTTTTTCTTTAGACAGTTTAGACGTTATATCTGAATCTGCGTCCACTTTTTCTCTGAAAAGAGTTTTACTTGTAAATGCTTCAATGGCATTTTTCTGAATCAAGCGATAGGCATCTTCACGAGTCATCCCAGTTTCAACTAAGGCTAATAAAAGCTGCTGTGAGAAAAAGACGTGATACGAGCGATCAATGTTCGCTTTCATTTCGTCTTTATTAACAACTAGTCCACTAATAACCTTCGTCATAAGGCCAAACATGTAATCTAGGGCAATGGTCGCATCCGGTAGAATAACACGTTCAGCAGAGGAATGAGAAATATCTCGTTCATGCCATAGGTTTTGATTTTCAAAAGCGGTGACTGCATAGCTTCTAACCACACGAGATAGTCCACTGATACGCTCACAGGTAATTGGATTACGTTTATGAGGCATTGCAGAAGACCCTTTTTGCTTGCTAGAGAATGGTTCAGTAGCTTCATTAAATTCTGTTTTTTGTAATGCACGTATTTCTGTGGCCATTTTATCTAAAGTACCAGCGATAATAGCAAACGTACTCATAAGTTCTGCATGGCGGTCACGCTGTAGAATTTGTGTTGAAATAGGAGAGGGGGTAAGGCCCAACTCTTTACAGACTAACGTTTCTAGCTCTGGAGGCATGTGCGCATAGTTTCCAACAGCACCAGAAATGAGACCGACATTTACACCTTTGAGTGAACGAACTAAACGTTCACGGTTTCGTTTCATTTCTTCGTACCAAATGGCTACTTTTAAGCCAAAAGTTAAGGGCTCGGCATGGACACCATGGGTACGACCCATGCAAAGTGTGTGTTTGTGTTCTTTTGCTAGCTTTTCTAATGCTGGCATAAGCTCATCAATATCTTCTAATAAAATGCGTCCCGCATCTTGTAAAAGTAAACATAGAGCGGTATCTACAACATCAGTTGAGGTAAGACCTAAATGGACGAATCGTGACGAAGGGCCAACAAACTCCGCAACAGAGGTTAAAAAAGCAATCACGTCATGATTAACTTCGGCTTCAATTTCATTAATTCGATCAATATCAAATTGCGCCTTTTCATTAATAATGTCAAAGTCTTCCTTAGGAATATTTCCTAGTTCAACGTGAGCTTTACAAGCTGCGACTTCAACATCTAACCATTTTTGGAATTTATTTTCTGCCCCCCAAATGCGGGCCATTTTGTCTCGAGAATATCGTGTAATCATAAAAAACAGTTTATCACTACATTATTGGTGGATCAACTCATATATATTCAATATTGTTATTAAATTTGATTATATAGCTATTTACAGCTGTGTGTTTTTTTAATAAAATATACTAATGTGCTTTTATTGAGGGTTGATGATGTACTTTAAGAATTTCATAATTATTTTTAGCATTACGATTCAAGTGTTGATTTCAAGTTGCGGTGTGAGTTCTAATTCAAATTCAAGTGCTGAAGCGTTAAGTTTGTCGGCAGAGAATACTAACTTTATCGTAAATGAGGCAGTTCCATCTTTTCTGGAATTTTTTGAGAGATCTATATCAATTCATAATGATGGGTACCAACTCTTAAAGTCAAATGATCAAGTCTTTAATTATAATAAAGGTTGGTTAAAGGTGGAGTGCTTAGATGATGACTCCGAACTTGTTTGTGCAGAATATATGCGAGTCTTTTCGATTAACGGATATCAAAGCGATGTTTTATTGACTATTAAAGAGGTTAATGAATTATCTAGTCTACACAATACTCGTATTGAACTTGTTAAAGATAGTGATGTTTATACAATTGAGTTAAGTCAATCACATTATAATAATGGATTATTGGTACTTGATTTTTCTAAAATTAAAAAAAATTATATTTATAATAATGACAGTTCTAAGTTTGTATTAAATTTAAAAGGTAATAGTTTTCAGCTTTACTGTGCACAAAGAGAGGGGTTGTATCATTGTGAACAACTAGACGACCATGATATTACATTTTTTCACATAAATGATAATGAAAAAGTTAGCATAGGTAGTGTAAATTATACCAAGGGAATACTTACAGTATCTGACTCCAAAAAAGTTTTAATTCCAAGTAAAGACTATGGCATTGAGTTTGATCGTTATGCATCTAATTGGAGTGATTCTTATGACAGTAACAATGGAGACTATGGAAACTCGTATAGTTATACTTATAACTATACTGTTGAATATAGCAAAGATTTAAAGCCTTTAAAGTATACAGAAGAGTATTTAGAAAATAAAAAGCTATCCCAGACATTTACAATTACAATTGATTACATTAATAAAACACAAACGGAAGTTGTTAAGTATTTAATTAAAAATGGAGTGTATGAAACTATTAGTGAAGGTGAAATAAATTTTGAATATGATCATAAGTTTTTAAATAATGTAAGGGATAATGAGGTACAAATAAAAAAACGAGTCCGGTCTTTTAATGATGGGACTAAATATATTGATCATTTCAGTGATGGAAGTGTAAT
Organism: uncultured Candidatus Marinamargulisbacteria bacterium; assembly: GCA_902558105.1. GTDB lineage: Bacteria > Margulisbacteria > Marinamargulisbacteria > UBA817 > CACECR01 > CACECR01. The sequence continues at coordinate 5,062 of CACECR010000027.1, forward strand.
TAAGTCCGTTGAAATACTCAAGGATGGCACTGAAGTTGTGACATATTATTAATATACTTTTTTTTTAGATTATATATTAGCTTAGTTCCCATATCTAGAATACTGGATGAATCTGATAGTTGAAAAAAAGTATTAGTTAACGTAAATAGTAATAATCACATTAGTCAAGGGACATTGGTTAAAAATTATAGATATTTATATAGCTAATCAAAATAGTAATAATAGTTGTTAGGTTAGTAAATAATAAAAGTTATTAAGTTTTATAAGAATTAATTAGATTGAAATATGTTAATCATTATTTCTTTTAAAAATAATTTTAACTATAAATTTAGTATGATTTTATGCCTCGAATTCATTGTGAGGCCTTCCTCCAAAGCAATCTCTACTTGTATAGCAGCCTAACATGTTTAAGGGGTTTTCTGTAAATCTATCTAAGCAGAGTACAGTAAGAATGGAACCGCTTGCTAATACACCAAAAATAAAAAGAAGAACATGAGAATTGTCATCATCTGCAATGGTATCAACTGTAGATGTTGTCTCCATAGAAAGTATGTCAAGGTGAAATGCTGGGGGCATAAATTGTGTAAAGTTTGTACTATTTATAGGCGTACCTGGACCAAATGTCTCTAAATTATTAGCAGGCGCACTATTCATTAAAGGGAATAGGTTATTTAAATTAAAAGCTGTAGCTAAAGCAGAACGTATAGAAAGTCTCATATTATACCCTTATTGAACTAGTTTACATGTTTTTTTATATATCGAAAATTAGAAAGGATAAATTTCATTTAGGTGGTTGATTAGAATATTTTTTTTTAAATCGTTACTAATTTGAATTAAATTGATTTAGCTAGATTGGTTCGGTAGAAATGTTTTTTGAAGAATTTAAAAAACTTGAAATAAATCAATATATAACTAGATTCTATTAACTAACTTTTGAATAAATAAATTACGAAAAGAAACAAAATGTAATTTTTATTAACCAAATTGCTATAAATTGTTAATTTTAATTTAATAAAAAAATATTTAATGAAATTTTAAGCAATTCAATTCGATAAGTAAGTAGTAGTAATTTAAATAGAGGGTTTAATATGAAATTATTAAGTTGTTTACCATGTTGTGGAAGAAGCGATTCTGCAGTGATGACTACCGCAGAAACTAATAAAAGTTTTGTAGACGGTACACCAGGTGCAGAGGCGGACTTTACTGCTGTTTCAGGGGTGCTGAGTGCTGGAGCTGCTGGTAAAAAAATACACGCAAGTAAGTCAGATGATTCATTAAAAATTAAACAATCATCATTGATAATTAATAAAGATGAGACATTTTATACTACAGAAAGCGCAAAGCAAAATGTACGTACGCTACATTTGTTTGGTGAAAATTTAAGAGAGTTTCAAAAATTTGATTCAGATACATTTGAATATCGTTCTCCTACATTACAAAGTAGTACACAAGCAATAATTAGAGGCCGTGAAGGATTAAATTTTGGGGTCCCAAATGTTTGCCCAATAGTAACATGCAGTAATTTTGGGGTGAGTTGGAGTGAACAGGAAAAAAATGATGCGAAAAAAGCGATTGATGCATCAATAGAAAATGCTGTTAACATCCTCAACGCCGCTTATGAAAATGGGCATCAATTTTCACAAATTCGAATTCCTCAGTTGGGTCAAGGTGTTGCGGGTTTATCGGCAAAATCTGGACATTTAGCTGATATTAACAATTATTTACAAGAAAAGTTAAAGGTATTCAACACCGTTCCTACAGCGGGTGTTGGATCGGTGACGGTGAGTGCTGCTACCGTTGAAACGGCTTTTGATTTACCAGGGATTTGTGTTACTGCTTCCGCAGCAGGTGGTGCGAAACCAAGTGTGAAAGCAGTTGGTGGTGCAAAACCCGATCTTACAGAAGAGGTGCCTTTTAATTACACCGCCTTCTCTAAAAAATTTACACATGATGGTAAATATGATAAAAGCGTTCAATCGAAAAAAGTACTTAGACTTGTTGATCCTGGTACTACAAAGAGAGAAACAATTTCCACCATAGGTTTTCTTAGACAATTAAGGGTACTTAAACTTGATCAATTGGTTGTTGGCCAGGCATTATCTGCCCTTGAGTCAGCAATCGATAATAAAGTAAGCTTTGATTATTTATTTGATTTATATACTAATTTAAAAGGCTAAAAAAAAAGCGACTTTTTAACTTTTCGATGATAAAAAGTCGCTACTACCGGTCATCATTTGGACTGAAGTGAAAAAAGTATATTTAACGACTACTTTCTTTAATATAATTTAGTGCCGATCCAGCTTTAAACCATTCGATTTGGTTCTTATTATAAGTATGAACAGTATCAATAGTATCTAGGCTACCATCTTCATGGTGACAAACTAATTGAATTAAGGACCCTTCAGAAAGTGTTTCAATTCCAAGTACATCAATAATATCTGATTCTTTAAGTTTCTCGTAATCTGATGGGGTCTTAAATCGAAGGGCAAGAATACCTTGTTTTTTAAGATTAGTTTCATGGATTCTCGCAAACGACTTTACGATTATTACCTGAACACCTAAATGACGAGGTTCCATAGCGGCATGTTCTCTAGAGGATCCTTCACCGTAGTTTTCATCTCCAACAACAAGTGTTGCAACGCCCATCTCCTTGTACAGTCGTGCTGAATCTGGAACTGGAAGTTCTTTTTCCGCTACAAAGTTTTTAACGGCATTTACTTTTCCTGAAAATGCATTCGTGGCTCCAATCAGCATATTATTGGAGATGTTATCTAAATGCCCACGATATTTTAACCAAGGACCCGCCATTGAAATATGATCCGTTGTACATTTTCCTTGTGCTTTGATTAAAAGCCTGAGACCCAAAATGTCTTGTCCAGATGGTTTAGAAAAGGCGCTTAGTTCTTGAAGTCGATCTGATTTAGGATTGATTTCTACTTTAATCTTATCTCCATCATTAACGGGTTCTATGTAACCAGCATCTTCAACATCAAATCCTTTACTAGGCATATTAAGTCCGTCTGGTTCGCTTAGTTTAAACGGTTCTCCTGATTCGGTTTCTAATGTATCTGTGAGGGGGTTAAAGTCCAATCGGCCGGCAAGCGAGAATGCTGTTGTAATTTCTGGTGATGCTACAAATGCATGTGTATTTGGGTTACCATCATTACGTTTCGCAAAGTTGCGGTTAAATGAGGTCATAATAGAGTTCTTCTTTTCTGGGTCATTCGTATGACGTGCCCATTGGCCAATACATGGGCCACAGGCATTAGCTAGTACAACTCCTCCAATAGTTTCAAAGGTTTTTAAAATACCATCTCGCTCTGCTGTATATCGAACAAGTTCAGAGCCAGGAGTAACGGTAAATTCAGACTGACTTTTAACATTATGAGAGAGAGCTTGTTTAGCGATAGACTCTGCTCGAGTTAAATCTTCATAAGATGAGTTTGTACAGGATCCAATAAGTCCAACTTCAAGTTTTAGTGGCCAACCTTCTTTTTTAGCTCTATTAGCAAATTCAGAAACAGGGATTGCATTGTCGGGTGTGAACGGACCGTTTATGTGCGGCTCTAGTTCAGATAAGTTGATCTCAATAACTTGATCATAATAGCTTTCCGGATTTTCATATACTTCGTCGTCGGATCTGAGATGTTCTTTAACTTTATTTGCAGCATCTGCAACATCTTGACGGTCGGTAGCCACAAGATAGTCATACATTTGCTCATCGTATCCAAAAATAGAGGTTGTGGCTCCAATTTCGGCTCCCATGTTACAGATAGTTCCTTTACCTGTTGCTGAAATGGAATCTGCACCGTCACCAAAATATTCTAAAATACAATCGGTACCACCTTTAACCGTTAAGATGCCGGCAACTTTTAAAATAACATCTTTAGCCGAGGTCCAGCCATTGAGTTTTCCAGTTAATTTCACTCCTATAAGTTTGGGGAATTTGAGTTCCCATGGCATACCTGCCATAACATCAACGGCATCCGCACCACCAACTCCGATAGCGATCATTCCTAATCCACCTGCATTTGGGGTATGGGAGTCTGTTCCAATCATCATCCCACCAGGAAACGCATAGTTTTCTAGTACAACTTGATGAATAATACCGGCACCAGGTTTCCAAAAACCAATACCATACTTGTTAGAGACTGAGGCAAGAAAATCATATACTTCTTTATTAGTATCTATAGCGGTTTTTAGATCGGAATCGGCCCCGACTTTAGCCTGGATTAAATGGTCGCAATGAACAGTACTTGGAACAGCGGTTCTTGATTTTCCAGCTTGCATAAATTGGAGGAGTGCCATTTGTGCCGTTGCGTCTTGCATAGCTACCCGATCGGGATCGAAATCTACATAAGACTTTCCACGAGAAAAGGGTTTCTCTAGCCGATCATTTAAATGTGTGTAAAGAATCTTTTCAACCAATGTAAGTGGTTTGTTGATGACCTTTTGAATATTTGAAATAGAGTCGGAAAGGGTTGTGTAATAAGTCTCGATCATTGCAAGGTCAAATGTCATGTTTTTTACTCCAAGTTGATGTGGGTTCTTCTATATTATAATTGTCGTTAATAATTACTACAAACTTAAATTAAAAAGTGAAAGTTTAGTGTATGGTAAAAGCTAGA
>CACECR010000028.1 GCA_902558105.1 uncultured Candidatus Marinamargulisbacteria bacterium
TATACCCAATGGCTTTGCGGCTATTAATACTTCTTATGTAGTATCATCAACAGCTCCTACTGTTCAATCTGGACGATATTATACGTCACCAATCGGACGCTCACATTTTAATACGGATGGAACGGTGTCCGATTCTGAAGGAAACTATCAGACGATGTTTAATGAATTTACGAGGGTTAGAAACCACCGAACACATGAACAACTGATGATGGCTATTGGTTCTGAAGGATCGAATCAGGGTCGTGAATATCAAGCGATGGACTGGGCCGCGTTTGCCGCTATCCAACGGTCGATTCAATCTCATACCGCTCGATCGCGTTTATACTATATGTACAATGATTCGTATTTATCGGCGATATCATCTACAATTTCCTCGTTTGATGAATTTGCGGTTGGTGTGGATGGGGTCAGTAGTGACATGAATTATTATGACCAGCGTGTGGCGATGGTGAATGTTCGCTATCAGAATATATTAGCTAAAACTAATGAACTTGCCGGATATAATAATGCCTATCAGCAGATTACAGCTCAATTAGAAGTTCAGGCGGATGAGGCTTACCGTGCGTTGACTATGACGGCTGTTTGGGCTGGATTGGTTGGTGGTGTGATGATGCTGTTTGCTTTTCCAGTTGATGTTGCTGGCGCGGTGATAAGTGGCATCGCCTCTGCTTGTGAAGTGGCGGCTAAATTTCTTCAGGATGAAAAAAAGCAAGATACTTTAGAATTGTTAGATGATAATATTATGAATACGTTGGCAATGGATGGATTAGCTTCATCTGCTGCGGCTAATTTTGATGCGTTGATTGGCCGTTCTGGAAATTCACAAAATATTGATAATTTACATACCTTTATTGACGCGGGTGTTTATAATTCAAGCTACGTGACCGAAGAATTGGCGGAAATATTAGTGGCAAATGCCACAAGTATAAATGACCCATCAGGAAATCCTTACACCGCGGCTACTATCTTAGGACAGGATGCAAGTACACCACCGGTAGCTTATACTTCTGCAACCGTTACGGCATCTAGGGTTAATAGTCTATTTAACGGAATGCCTCAGGAGGCGATTGTAGATATGATTCATCGTCATATGACCACTAATTTTACGTATCGTTCCGAAGCAGCCGATCGATGGTCTGGAGTGTCTGAAACTATTACGGCTAAGGTTGGAGATTGTGAGGATTTAGCGTTTGTTGAAGCCGCATTATTGATTCGCGCGTTAGAGGCAACGGGGGTAGGAAACGGGACTGGTACAGTTCGATTATCTCTAGGTTTTGCAGAGTTAAGCCCGGCAAGGCGCTTGAGAAATTTTTTAACGCTTAATGGATATGCCAATCCAGATCAGACTAAATTAAGGGATTTGCCTGCAACCAACATAATGAGATCTTTAGGGGTTAGTAATGAGAATTATGCATCGATTCGTACTTCGTGGAATGCTATCAGTAACACCGATACAGAATTTTTTACGAACTGGGATCAAGACTATCCGTCTTCTCGACAGGGTGGACACGTTTTAGTGACTTATACACATGATGATGGTGACCCTAGCGTCACTGATATTCAATATGCATTAGATCCATCGATACAACTTAGTAATACTGGGTTTTCAACCACTCTAACGGGCCCTTCTATTGCACCAACATTTAATGTTTATGTAGGGGAGCATACTTATAATGAAGTGGTGGAGGCAAGTTCTACAGAAACTAGACATGATTTGGATGCTGCACAACTCAATCAGTTTCGTACCGATATGGGAATGGGACCTGCTGCTGATATGTCTTCAAATTTTACGGGAATGCCATCGGCACCTACTGATTTAGATACTAATGTGGTAAGAGGAACCATGTCTCAAATGTTGTCTTTTGCTACAGGGTTTCCAATTCTTCAGGGTGTTATTGAAGGGATCCTTCTTCCTGTACGGGCGGCTACTTTATTTACGGTTCCAATGGAAACGCTAGTACGTGGACTTGAAGATACCATGGGTCTTGACCCATATTCAATTCCATATCCAGCGGCGGATATGTTTGAACATCATATCATTGATCCATTAATGAATGATTTGGCACAAATTGATACTGGTACGGTTCAAAATGCTCAAGCTATAAATCAGTATAACTTCTCGGCAAGAGAGATTAACGATACGTCGAATACATTAGCGGCTAGTAGTACATCTACTGGAGCTTCTGATCAAACGAATCCTGATTTGGCTATTCAGACGTCTATGTCTATGCTTACAAACTTAGCTAGTGAAGAACGAGATTTATTAGTTGAACTTTATAATTTAGGTAGTATTAATCAGTTTATTAATGTAGATGGCAATGAAAGATTTGTTGCGGATTGGCCAAAAATTCATGAGACATTAGAAAAAATTGAAGCGATTCATTATCGTATGAAGCAAGTATATGCGGCAATTAAAATGAAACTTGATTTTATGAATAAATTAGCGGCTAGCATAGGAGATGTCCCAAAGCGAGATGTTTCAGCAGCGGCTGATTCTGTATTTAATCAACATTTTGAATTTACAAATAATATTACAGGGTTAATGAAGCAGGTCATGAGTTTAACTCAGTCCAATAATTTGCAAAATTCGTCTGTAAAGTCGGGACGTTGGGTATCTAATGCTCAGAAAATAATGACTACGATTTTTGAAATAGTCAGTACGGCTCTAAATATTTTGTCTGTTATTCCTATTTTTTATGCCTTAAAGCCATATACTGTTATTTGGGATGTAGTAAGTGGATTAATTGAAGCCTCTGTGCTTTATTATGCAGATCCGTATAATCCGGGTAAAAATATCAAGTTCTACCAAGATCTTGATGCAGAATCTGCTCGAGAGTGGCGACATGATGGTACGGCTATTGGGCGTGGTGACTATATAGGTGGACATAGTGGTGTTCACCCAAGTTCTTTACAGTCATTACGTACTGAAGTAAGTAGCCGTCAAAATGCGGGAGCTCAAATTCATTCGTTAATTGCTGATGGGCATGATTATACAACTTATTTTAGAAACTCTCTTGCTTTTGGTAATAATCGTGCTACCGCGACTACGTCTATAGAAAGTGTTATTCCAGATTTTTCAAGGCATGACTTGTTTACAACTTCTTCGGTTGGTGCCGGTGCGTCCATAATAGCTTGGAATGATCGAATGGATGCCGGTGATATCATTGGAGAGGTTGAGTCTCCGACGTTTGATGTGAGTCGGACTGGATTAAGTCCTGAGCAACAAACAGCACTAAGAACGTATCTTTCTACGAATGATATACCAGATGTACCTACCAATATTCCTTTAGGTGCAACTACTTTTCAATTAACTTATACTCACCTTTTCCAGGCTTATGGGTTAAGAGATAATAATTTAACAGATGGTGGTTCAAGTGTTACGTTAAGTCCTGCTGAAAAGACAAAAATTCTCCAAGTCCTTGCGACAGGGCGAGATATTGTTTCTGATGACTTTGAGATAACATCTGGTGACACACTTATTAGTTATGCTCGTTCGGCTCAAATTTGGAGAGCGTTGTTTGAAACCAGAGTACTTCCAAATTCTGTCGATCAAGAAATTGAACGCTTGTTAACACATTTGGCTATAACTGGAACCGCTGCTAATCCAATAGAGAGTACTCATGTTACAGCGGCTATTAGGGGTGCTGGAACATTTCAGCCGAGTACATTTAGTACTTTAAATTCTATTACACTGTTACCTCAACAACAACAAGATCTTTATGACGGGTTATTAGAGATTACTGCCTTGGATACGGCTCGTTTGGTTCCATTAACTACGACGTTTGATGCTCGAACGGATTCTCCAGCTCGTGCGACAACGGCCCTTGAGCGACAGTATATGAACGATATTAGGAGTTTTTATGATTCCGTTTTTTCATCTCCTAATGACACTGTTGATTTAAGTGTTGATGCTAGAAATTATTTTAATAATACCGCTGGTCTTTTGGATAGTTATGCTCATTATTTTGGTGGCGTTACGCCGACCTACGATTTGATTCGTGGTGCGGCTTTCGCGGGAGGTATTATTGGGACGAGTGCTTTTCCAAATACAGCTAATGCCGCTAATGCTGCTAATGCCGCTAGTTTATCGATGTCGTTTAACGATTTAATTGCCAATCTTGACGTGTCTACTACACAACGGTTCCGTGATGAAATTATGTCACAAATTAGTACAGAGTTTTCTGCCAATCCACTTTCAACTAATATAAGGTTTACATATACTTATACTGTTATTCGAAATGGCGTAAATACTTCAGTCACTCACACAACAACTCTTACACCTGCAGAATTGGCGATTGCTCAATTAGCGGGGCTGAATGCCGAACAACAAATGGCTATTAGAAACGCTCGAATGAATGCAAGTGTCTCTCTCAGCATTCCTTACACTGATTCTAATGGAGATTCTCAAACGCTTACATTAACACCAGACCAAGTGGCTTACATCAACGGACAGTCTGTCACTCCTCATAGTAATGAAGTAGATTTAGAAGCTGAAATTAATCGGTATCGTTTAACACATGCGCAACGCACAAGTGCGATTAAAGAATGGGAGACTAGTACGACGATTTCTATTGATTCTTTACAGGATAACTTTGTTCCTCCATCGCCTACAGCTCCTCATCCAAGGCTTGCTTATGACCAAGCTGAGCGTGTGTTTACACGACTGACGGGTGGGGTTTCGTATAGGGTGAAATCAGGAAATATAGCTGCTACTAATGATGAACGATCGGCATTATTATTATATCAAGATCCAGGTCGAATGGTTGAACTATCTCGTCGAGTTAACTATACCGATCGACAGGCGTTATTAACTCGAGCCTATCAGGTAGATTTAAATACTACTGGTGCACGAACTTGGGTGGTCTATCATTCTAATGATCCAGATGAGCCTAGTAGACATTCCAGAGATAGATATTTAAAAACTAATTATTTTGATTATGCTCAAAAGTTCTTAGAAGAAAAAATGTTTGCTGAAATCATTTTAGAAATGGTGAATTCTAGTAAGTTTAGTATATGGACTTCTTTGGCTCAAAAGATTGCGGGGGGTGGGTTAAAACAAAGTAGTAATATTGCATCCGATTATGTTCAGGATGCGAGTATGCAAATTATGTCTCATTATTCGACTCAGATTAGTGAGATTCAAAATTGGCATGACTTAAAAGTAAATTTAAATACTCAGCGTTATCAAGCGGATAAAGCTTATGATACGCAGGTAATTATGGCGATTATATTTGGAGCTTTAGGTGTTGGTTTAGCCGCCTTTAAGAAATTTAGAAAAGCGAGTTCTCAGATGCAGCAAGCGCTACTACAACTTGTGAAGTCTACCACTGAGTTTTTGGTTGCTGTAATGGATGCGGCACAAGAAAATGAAGTTGATGATGAAAGTGGTGCCGAAGGATCGTTTGCTGCAGAAACAGAAGGCGATGGAACTAGGAGTCAGGGTGGCGATGAAAATTTAGGATTTAATTTTCAAACGGTTGATTATCGTGCAAAAGCTAGAGCGTCTATAGAAATTTCTCGTAAAACTAATGCTATGAAATCATTGGTAAATGCGAGTAAGTCTGAAGCTGAGCTTTACATGATGCTTGTTGAGATGTTGGGTGGTATCACTAGTAAAATGACGGTGTCAAAGGGTATGTTGAATATAATTAGCACGGCTAAATCGACATCTATGAAGATCTTAGATAATCGTTTCAAAATGAAAGAAGCCAAAGTCAAGCGACATAATGAAAAACAGTCGGCACATATGAAAGCCTTGATGAGCTCTATTATGGCTGTATTTGATGCTGCAGGTGCCGGTTCTCAAACTAAGGCATTTGGTAAAGTGATGGATAAAGTTAAAAATTCTGGATTAACTAAAAGCCTTGATAAGGCTAAGTCAGGCATTAGTAAATATTTGAATAAATTTAAGAAAGCTATTACTCCTAAAGGTGATAGTAATTTTGCTAAGGCGGTGAGGTCGGTTGGTAAATACGCTTCTATGGGTGCTGGAAAAGTTGTGAAGTTTGCTGGAAAATTTATTTCAAAAGCATCTGGTAGTTCGTATATGCGTCAATATATTAAGATGATTATTGAAGATGCTCATCATCAACAGCTAAAGAAAATGGAAGATAGTTATATGGGTGAAGCTGATGGAGTAGAAGATGCAGATTCTGAAGCTGGTGGGCAGGATGTTGGTATTGATGCTTTGATGGTTGGGGCCGAATTAGATGAGGCAACGTCTAAAACATTATCAAATATTAATAAGCAATTAGGAGACAGGGGGCAGCAGTTTGCAGCTGCTGTAAAATCTATAATCAAGATTTTTTCAAGTTTTATTAGAACAACGGCTAAAAGAGCGGGATCTCATGCTCAGGTTTCAACTGAGGTTTTGGATCAAACAACAGAGAAAATTAGGGCTATTGAAGAAGAGATTTCGAATGCGACAGATGAAGAAACGAGGAAAGAACTTGCTGAAGAAAGAGCTGCTGCTTTAGAAGAAAGTTTGGTGGCTAATATTCAGATGATGTTGGGCAATATTTCTGATGAAATTGCTGAGAAGGCGACTAAAATTTCAGATTCTGATACGCGTTCTCAAGCGTTTACTTTTGAATCTGGACTTCAGAATAAACAACATTTGGGATCTAGTGTAAGTAAATTGCTTACAAAACTTGAAAATAGAGTGAAAGAAAGTAAGAGTAAAAGAGATAAAGAGACATTTCAAGAAAAAGTGAATCAATTTAGAGCGTCTAATTTGGGTTCTGGTGCTTCAGATTTATCGGCTGGTATGGAAGCGGTTAGTTCTTTAAAAGATTTATTAAATCAGTCCGTTGAGATTTTGGGTAAAGATAATATTATGTTTACGGGTGGAGAGTATACGTTCCAGCTAACAGGAAATAAAGGACTTGATGTTGGATTAACAGTTTTAGCTAATGTAGTTACATTAGGTGCCGTACAAGATCTACCTCAAATTGGTAGAAAGGCTGGAAGGGTTGCTGCCTCATTTTCAGATCTAGATTCGTCTTTGTCCAATTTAATGGCGTCTATGGGGCAAGTCGCTAAATTTAAAAATAAATATGGCTTAAAAGAGGGTAATAGTAATATGACTGAATTAAGTGAAAAATCTAAGTCCTTTGCTGGAGGAGTTGAAAAAGCCCTGGTTGGAGCGGATAATTTCAATCCGAATAGATTATTTAATAATGTGTATAACGATGAAGTACGGAGAGAAGTAGAAAAAGATCTGAAAAGTCAAAATGAGTTTATTAAAATACTTGCTATGAAGCGTTTATCCGTTTCTTTTTCCTCTAAAAGTAGTGCGGATCGTGCCAAAACAATCATGGAAGTTTTTGATAATGTTGCATCAGGAGCTAATGATGTGGATAAAGGTGGGGAAAAGCTAGAGATGATAGGACGGTTTTTTGAAGCAAATCGTCGAGAAGAGAACGATCCACTAGCTAAAACTTACATAAATATGATTAGACAACTTGATGGTGATGAATTATCAAGTCCTGAAAATGCCAAACGTGCGCGTGAAATGGGTAATGCATTTTTAGCCCAAAAACGACATTATTCTAATAATCCCTTCTTTGGAGAAAAAGAGGTAGAGATAGGGTCCAAACAAACGTTTGAAGGATCTCAGTTTAGGCAAGAAATGTTTTCGGATCAGATTAAAGCTCTAGCTGAGCAATTGTCTTCGGTTAATGATATTGATCGTAAGGTACAGGTTTCAGGGTCTTTAATTGAATTGGCCATGAGTGGGAATGAAACTGATACACTTGAAATCTCTCAGTTTAATAGTATTTCTGAAGCCTTAAACAGTGGTATGACAGGGTTTGGGGATGTACAGATGGCGCTTGCCTTTAAATCGGCACTTGATCGAACAAATGTGGGTGATACAAAACGAATGAATCGTATTCAAAAGTTACAAATGGCGGTTATGGGAGACTCGGATGCGCAAAACGAGATGGAGACCGCTCTTAAAAATGTAAGAATAGTTCTTGAGAAACCTACTTCTTTTGACGTAAATGATGCATCGACGTTAGCACGTGCCACTGGTGCTGCAATTAGTCCAGATCAAGCGGCGGCTGTGTTGTCAGCAGTTGCGACTTCTAAAGCTTCAGGAGGGACAAAACAAGTTGTGATTGATAAGGTCATGAGCGATAAAGAAATAAAAAAGATGAACCCTCGCGAATTGGATGCGACGTTTCGAGTTTTAAAAGCTGGTATGCGTCAAGATCCGAATCAGGCAGGTCAAACTTTAGCTGATTCAGATACTTTAAGAAGCCCAACAGCAGTTAAAAATCAATTTGCGGCACAAACACGAGTGGCTAATGTTTTAAGTACCGCGGTGTCGGCACAGGCTACAACGGCTAGTGGAATTGGAGCAGATCTTTCTCCAGGTATATCCAATGCTAACCGTGTTTTTGCTAAACGGTTTACTGATGATCTGAAGCAAGCCGGTCGTTCTTCAGTTAATTTAGAAGCTCTGGACTTACTTGATCCTGCAAGTGTACGCACGGCGCCTATCCCTGATGCGACTATACAAGAGCAACAGGAATATTTAGAAGCCTTTACTCGATTATTGGATTCAGTGATGAAAATGGATGAGAATGAATATGATTTAC
>CACECR010000029.1 GCA_902558105.1 uncultured Candidatus Marinamargulisbacteria bacterium
TTGAGCATGCTGCTCTTTTGTTTCAACCCATCGAATTGTCTGATTTAAATTAGAACTACCCAGCTCTTCAATTTTAATCATCGACTTTTCAATTGTACGAATATGCTCATTAATCGAGTCTAAGCGAGCATCATCATTAAAAATCCCGCATGGAACTTGGCAGTGCGCCCAAGTGAGACTGGAAATTAATACACTAATTAGTAGCAAACTGAATGATTTCATAGAATTGTCCTTTGGTTCTGTGATACTCTAACTATAGAGTACAAGAAAGCCTAATTTTAAATCAATAGTATACAAAATGAGTCTTAATATTATTTTTTATTTGTTAGAATCAATCGGAATTTTGTCGTTTTTTATCTCGGGCGCTTTACTTGCCAAATACAAAAACTTTGATCCTATTGGTATTTACATCATTGGTTTTGTAACGGCTCTTGGTGGAGGAACACTTCGTGACATTATTTTAGATCAACCCCCTGTATACTGGATACAACACAGCGAATACCCTTTGATTTTTATCTTACTAACGGCTGTTATTTACTTAGTTAAATTCCCCATCAAAAGTAAGTTCTTACTGATACCTGACACCCTAGGTATTGCCACTTTTTGCGTCACAAGTACTCAGCTTGGCATTGAAACCAACCTACCCGTCATTATTATTGCCATTATTTCTGTTATCTCCACTTGTTTTGGAGGCCTATTAAGAGACCTACTCTGTAACGAAACCCCTTATGTTTTTCAAAAGGAAAGCTTGTATGCCACCGTCGTCTTTTTGGGCTCATTAAGTTATGTTGGCTTGAGCCTATTCCCCTTATCGGTAGGTATTTTATCGTTTACCATCCTATGCATTGTGTCGATATTTCGATTACTATCCTACCGGTATAACTGGCGGTTTAAATAAATTATAAAATAGTAAAACCTACTAACTCATCATTCGTGTTCATCGGACTCACTTCGACACCAGACACTCTCGCTTTTTCCGGGCCTTGGTGGCACCAATCTAAGATCTGCTCAACCGTCGATTCTTCACCCTCAAAAACAGCTTCCACGGATCCGTCCTCACAATTCTTTACCCAACCCTTGAGCCCCATTTCTGTAGCTTTATCGTATGTAGACTTTCGATAAAACACACCCTGAACAATTCCAAAAATTTTAACAAAAACCGTGATCCTCATATCCCTATTATGATGATTAACAATGTGACTGTAAAGAGACTAGGCCCTTGTGGAATTTTAGTTTACAATGACACTATGAATTATGATTTACTAGTTATTGGGGGTGGATCCGGTGGGGTTCCTGCGGCACGTGTGGCTGCATCCAAAGGACTTAAGGTAGGTATCATTGAAAAAGATGCATTTGGGGGTACTTGTGTGAATCGAGGGTGTGTACCTAAAAAACTCTATGTCACTGGCTCAGAGTTCGCGTCTTTATTTAAAACCTCCGCTAGCTACGGATGGACCTTAGATAGCACCCCACAATTCAACTGGAACACACTTAAAACAACGGTTCATAATGACATTAAACGATTAAATGATATCTACAACTCTATGATTGATAAATCAGGTGCTACCATTATTAAAGGAACCGCCACGTTTCAATCAGATACAACGGTTTTAGTAGGCGATACAACTTATACAGCCGACAAAATTATGATTGCAGTCGGTGGTAAACCCTATTTTCCAGATATTTCAGGTATCGAGTATGCCATCAGCTCGGATGAGGCGTTTTTATTAGAGTCACTCCCCAATTCAATCGCTATTGTAGGTGGTGGATACATTGCGCTTGAGTTTGCGGGCATATTTAATAGTTTAGGAGTGGATACTCATTTAATTATACGAAAAGACCTGCCGCTTCGAGGGTTTGATCATGATATTAGAGAGTTTATGCTCAAACAACTTCGTGATAAAGGCATTACAGTCTACACTGAAAGTCATCCCACAAATATATCTAAAACTAGCCATTCACTCGAGCTTCAGCTTAATTTCAAACAAACAATCTCCGTGGATCATGTTTTAATGGCGACAGGACGACGACCCAATACGTCGGGGCTAGGTCTTGAAAACACCTCCGTTGAATTAACCGATAGTGGCCATATTAAAACGACTAAACTCCAAGAAACAACGTGCCCTACTATTTTTGCCGTTGGAGATGTCACAACTCATGCCTATGATTTAACTCCCTATGCCATAACAGAAGCACGAGATTGGGTTGAGCGAACCTACGGAACCGGTACTCACCATCCTGGAGATACCGTTGTTCCCACCGCTGTGTTTAGTCAACCTCCCGTGGCTACCGTTGGGCTCAGTGAAGAAGCGGCCATTGTTAAAGGATTCAAACCTAACATTTTCACCTCAACCTTTCGTCCTATGTTTTACAGCTTAGCGAAAAGTAATGACAGCACATTTATGAAATGTATTGTGGATACAGAAACAGATCGCGTATTAGGGGTTCATATTGTTGGGAAAGATGCACCTGAAATGATCCAGGGTTTTGCTGTTGCCTTACGAGCAGGGGCCACCAAAGAACAATTTGACAGGACGGTAGGGCTCCATCCAAGTAGTGCTGAGGAGCTTGTGACTATGCGAGAGCCTACACGCTAGTCTTCTTCTCTATTTCTTAACAGAGGAATTATGACAGGTGGAAAAACTGGAATAGCGGCAATAACTATACTTGTATATAAAGCTGTTGACATGTACCATACAACATTTTGTTTTAAGCTCGCTTTTTTTTCATCGATTAGTTTTGTAACCGTATGTATAAATGTTTTCGTAAGAGACTTTCTCTTTTTCAAAATCGTTAAGAGTTTATCAAAGTCAATTTCAGAAAAATTAATACTTTTTAATTTAAAAAATGAAGTAATCATCTTCAGCTTTTTATTTTTAATCATAATAGCTAAGGCTTTTTGTGAAAAATATTTTTTTTCTTTATTCGTTGTTAAAAAGTTAATTAATACCTCTACCATCTCTAATTGGTCTTTCTCGATTGCGCCTTCAATTGGGAGTTGGTCATTTGGAGACAGAAATCGTCTATCAGCACCCGCCTCAATTAATACCTTTACCGCTTCAAGTTCCCCAAATTCAGCCGCTCTATGGAGTGCCGTCACACCAAAATTACTGACAGAATCTACGTTTGCACCTAATCTTATCAATGCTTGTAATGCCTGAATTTGGCCATTAATAGCAGCAAGATATAATGCAGACTCTCCGTATTGGTTAGAAATATCAAACTCAGCACCATGACTCACCAAAAGCTCAAGCTCTTTCACCTTACCAAGACCTGCAGCGGCCGATAATGGCTGTGTGTATTGTTTATCGAAACTTAACTCTACCCCCGACGTTACCAATAATTGAACGGCTTCAAACGTCCCAAATCGTAAAGCGCTAACGATCGGTGCATCGCCACGATTATTCTTTAAGTTTTTATTAGCACCCGCATTAATCAACGATTGAATTAACTCAGTCGTACTTTCACTTGAAATCGCTATATGTAAGGCCGTATCACCCTTATTAGTTCTAGCATCAATATTTACCCCAGAATGAATCAGTTGGTCCATTTGACCGGCATTACCAAATCGAGCCATAATATGTATTGGCGTATCATTATTTTCCATTGAAAAATCTTCGACTAACGCTACGTTGACCAACTTATCTATAGCACTACGATCACCAGATATTGCACGATCATATAATCGTTGAATGTCATCTATACTAGATTTGATAGGCGTCTTTTCTGTGACGACTGGGGCCTTCCAAGATGATGTTAAAGGCAAATGTGACGGTTCTTTCCATACGCCATTAGACGTTGTCACAGCAGCGTGTTCAGACGCAATCGATTGGCCGCTCACTCCAATTGCTAGCCACAAACATTTACTTACACCGCTTACTTTCATAACAATCCCTATTTAATCACTCACTTACTATTTGCCAAGCCTTAAAACTCAATCACTAATAATCCTTATTTATTAAATTTCAATCCTAAAAATGCAACTCCCGGAATAGCCGCTATCACGGCACTCGCATGAAAGACACGGGATTCATACCATAAAGTCTCCCTCTTCATCCCAAAAGTTTCTAAAACTCCAGCTAATTTTTGCTTATTTTTACTTGTAATTTTTAATTTATTAATAAACGCTCTCACTTTTACATCGTCAATAGTCTTAATAAATGAGGGATACTTCGAGCAAAATGTTCTTAATAGCTTCAAGTCTCCTTCGAATAAGAAGTATTTTAATAGCCGATACGGATTTGAGTTTCCTAAAACAGCTCCTTCACGAAACAACCATATGGCGAGATCCTTATACTCATTATTGAGTGCGATTTCTAACGGATACTTTCCATCTTTATCTTGAGCCGATAACTGAGCTCTAATTTCCATTCCATTTACACGTAATTCTTTCGCTTTTTTCAAATTACCACTTTTAGAATACTTTATGAGATCATTATTAAATAATGTCTGCCCACTAAGTACTCCTACGGACTGAGTGAACCTATTATACTCGGCTAACTTAAGAGGTGTTTTCTTTTGAAAATCTTTGTCATAAATACTAATATTTAGATTCAATAATTCAATTAGCATCTCCATATTATCCTTATTCATCACCGCATAATGCAAGGCATTATTTCCATAATTATCTCGAGCATGCAAATCAATATTATGTTTTAAAAGAAATCTCAATCCATTCTTATAACCATTCATCGCAACAATGTGCAACAGCGAGGTCCCAGAAATATCCTTGAAATGAATATCTGACCCTTTATCCAACAATATCTCTACCCCTTGGATATCCTCATTATCAAAAGCATAAACCAACACATCATACCCTTCATTGTCTCTAGCCATTATATTGGCACCCATTTCGATTAAGGTCGTTGCGGCATCCCATGATTGATGGATAACAGCCTTTAATAAAGGGGTTTCTCCAAGCTCATTTACAAGCTCTAAATCAAAACCTATACGCTGTAGAAACCTTATAATTTTAAATTTATTATTCCTAGCCGCTATGTGTAACAGACTGTCACTTTGACTAGTTGTATCTTTCAATTGCGACTCTGTGATCAAACCTTCACATAATAAATACTCTAACGTTTGATCCGCATCATTTACAATGGAATTCAATATAAATTGTTCATTGCCCACATAATCACGCAAAGACTTTGGATCCATCGCTTCAATTAATACCTTTAAACTCTTCGTTTTATTTTTAAGTGCGGCCACTTTAAACAGCTTTAATAAGTCATCATTCTTTTTCTGATCCTCATATTCTAAAAATAATTTTACCCCCTCGTCATTGTCATTTAATATCATCTGTAAAATCGCCATTGTCCCATCATGGGCCTTAGCCATTCGTAAGTATTTATTGGGTAACAACTCTTTTACTATCTCTAGGTTTTCATAAACAGCGGCCGTATGTAATACCGTATATCCTCTTCTGTCTGGGATAAGTTGATCCGCCCCATGCGTTATTAAGTGTTTAAACAACTCTTTTTTATTATGTAAAACGGTTATCATCAATGGAGATCGCCAATCCCTATCTACATGATTAATATCCGCACCATTTCGTATTAACATATCAAGATCATCTAAGGTTCCCCCAACAATCACCTCATCAATTATGGTTCGATTATGCTGATCTTTTCTATTAATTTGTATCCACTTATCAGAACATTCTCTCCTATGGGTAACTGAAGAATACGGAAGTTTCGGTTTATCTAGCCCGTTTGGATGACTAAAGGCACTTAATGAATATGCTAAATGAGTAAAACCCAGTCCTAATGTCATGTATTAGTTGACCCATTTAATAAATAAAGTTGAAATAAAAATGCCAACACTTGTGGGCCCCAAACAACTAGTGATGACTGTTCTTGCTGATCATTATTCCGATTGTACCAGTCTAAAGCGGCCCCTGCAATGACATGAAATAATGCTGACGCAAGCATGTAGTTTTGTTGACGCCGCTGACGTTCTGTTAGATAGTCTTCTATCTTGAGCTTTAATTGCGATGAACCCGACATACCTAACACCATTGACCTTAACTTTGGATTCTTCAATATACTTTTACAGTGTTCACACAAAAACTCATCAACACTCTCTTGATTTACATATGACAATAAATACTCCAATTGAGCCGGAGTTGGCGTAAACTCTCCTAGAAAATCGAAAATACGTTCCAACAAAGCGCACTTTCCTAACTCAGGTTTCTTTTCACAAAGCTCCTCTAAAGTTACTTGATTCAAACGCTTAAGTTTCCCTTTAGAACCGTCAGGCCAGTTTTTTGGATCCAAGATATTTTTAACTAAACCAAATAATTTACTCGCTATTGCTTTAACCATAAATTCTTTAAATCTGGAATCATCCATCTCACCTGATAAAGATTTTATAATAGCCGTTACACACTTATCCCCTCTTTCTTTTTTAACATTTAATAAAGGTATTAGATTTAGAATTGAAAAATGATTCTCACTAAATACAGCTAAAACTTGTTCATAAGAAATTTGTAATTCTGCATAAGACTCGTGATCGCCACATTCCGTAAGGATGACGTATTGTTTTTTAAGATCCGGGACTTTTGTGGACAACTCGTCTTGTATTTGTTTTAAACGAAGCTCCAAACCTTGAAGCCATTGAAAATATTTTGGACAGTTCATTTTATATAAAGCCCTATTTTCCGAGTTAAGTACGATTCTTAACTTCATTAGAACATCGTGCATTTGTGTTTTAGACTCAATAATAGATTCAATCTTATCTTTAAAAGAATCCTTTTCGATCTCATCTACACTTAAATCTACTAAACCTAATTTATTAATATCTACAAAGTTACCAGCAACTGTATCCCTCCCACTTAAAACGTCTAAAGACATCAACTGTTTTAATGACGACTGAAACTGCGTTACGGGCACTTGCACTTTTTTTGCTTCCTTTATTCTATCATTAATTTCTTTACGATCATCAAAATCTTTTTTAGATTCTGCCACACCTTTAACTTTATTTAGATAAACATAAAGCACCTCTGGAGGTAAGAATACTGACTTTGCATAATTAGCATTGATTGTATCATTTCCATGACTATTAGGATTTAGGTTTGTTCCGACACCTGCTTCTTCTTTTAATTCACTTAGTGTGATTTTTTTGGCTTTTTCTAATATAGTGTCATCACTTAGCTCAACATCAGCACTAGAAGCTGACGACTCACTCCCACTAATGTTACCTTGATCTTTAAACTTTTGTGGCCTACTCCGTTCAGCTCCCTTTCCGACTTTATTTTTTCTCTTATTACCCCCCTCATTATTTCTAACGTGCTCGTCAGTAGGTGTCGGTGTCAACGTTCCTGAAGACTCCGCCACCAACTCTTCTGGTCGAGATTGAAGCCTATGAAATACTTCTTCAGCTTGTTTTTTCATCTCATCTCTATAGGAACCGTGCTCATTGCCCCCAATTTTCTCTGCGTAACAAACCACAGTTTTCCCACCTCTTATATCAAGAAGCCCTAAGCGTAATTGACCAAAACGTCGTTTAATCACATGTGTCGTGTAGCCCTCCCCACTTGCTGGAGGTGTAGAGTCATTTGTTTTACTTAGTATTAGTTCACAGTATTCAACTAGCTCATCATAATGATCCAAGACACTATCTTTAGAAAATAATATTTGAGACGACTCGTTTAAATCAAATCGGCTGTAGTCCATTACTCTTTGGTTAGAAAGTCGCAAAATACCAATAGCTTGAATCTGGCTTTCTAAATAGTTTAAATGCTGTTCTTTTTGCAAGCTTGCTAACTCTAGATCAGTTTTACCCTGACTTGCATACAATAATTTAAACACAGTTGAATAAAAATCATTAAAATCTTGAATGAATTGTGTTACATAGGCATTTCGATCGTTGTCATTATAGGCGGATAACTCTTTCACTATAAGTTTATTATCATATATACTTTGAAGAATTTTAGTTTGTCGGTCCGATGTTACTTTTCCTAATTTAAGCTCATCAAATACAGCTTCTTTTGTGCCATTAAACGCCTTAATCTCTTTCACCAGACTATCAACCTTGCTCTTAAGCTTAGCATACACTCTGGTCATCAATAGACTCTCTAAAGAAGCAGCTTCTGATACTCTACTATTAAAGTCTTCAGATAATCCACCTAAGATCTCTAAGCTTTCTGTTAAAGAATTAGTTCTGTCGTTTATTATGTCCGCACACAATATGTTATCTCTATTAAAATATCTCCTAAAACTATCGTGATACACTTTAGAGTCTTGTTTACACAGATCTTTAAGTTTTTGCAGTTGCTCGGGGTTTTCTAGAATGTTACACATTTGGAATAGAAGCCCATGATCATCACACCCCAAAACATCGACCACTTCATCATATGCATCAACGCCAATTTGTTCAGACCATTGTTCATATCTAATATAAAGATTATCTAAGACAGTTTTCAGACT
>CACECR010000030.1 GCA_902558105.1 uncultured Candidatus Marinamargulisbacteria bacterium
GAAAGTATTATTAAGTATGCACTTAATAAGATCGTTGAGTTTAGAGTATTTCCAGACAATGCTATTTCAATAAGTTTAAATGAACTAACAACAACTGATTGTATAAATGAAATTGTTGAAATTTTTTCTAATACTTATAACGACACTATTGAAAATTCTCAATTCACATCGGCTATTTTTCCAAGAACATTAGAAACATTTTTAACTCAGGATGTTTTTAATCAGTATCATACTGAAACTGAAATGATGAGGTACTTAAAGTCTCTTGAGAATAAGGATCTTTCATTAGTACATAGTATGATTCCATTAGGATCTTGTACCATGAAGTTAAATGCGGCTACTGAAATGATGCCATTGTCATGGCCTGAATTTAGTTCGATTCATCCTTTCACTCATTCCACATTTTCTTTAGGATATCAAAAAATGATTAATGAGTTGGAGTCATTGTTATGTATATTAACGGGCTTCTCTGCTTGTTCCTTACAGCCTAATTCTGGTGCTCAAGGTGAGTATGCTGGTTTATCGACCATAAAAGCTTATCATGAAGGTAATAATGAGTTTCAACGTAACATAATGTTAATTCCAACATCGGCTCATGGTACTAATCCAGCGACTGCTCAAATGATTGGATTCCAGATTAAATTAATTCCATGTCTGGAAAATGGTAATATCGATACGTCTAAAATTAAGACGGTACTTGAAGAGATTGGTGAGTCCTGCGCTGGTTTAATGATTACATATCCGTCAACCCATGGTGTTTATGAAGAGGACATTATTGAAATTTGTAATTTAGTTCATGATTTTGGTGGGATGGTTTATATGGATGGTGCCAATATGAATGCTCAAGTTGGTTTAACCAACCCTGGACATATTGGTGCTGATGTTTGTCATTTAAATTTACATAAAACATTTAGTATTCCTCATGGTGGTGGTGGTCCTGGTATGGGTCCAATTTGCTGTAATGACGCATTAAAACCTTATCTACCTGTTTCTCCATTAGATACCTCGAACCCTTCAGGTTCGGGTTCTGTTAGTGCTGCACCCTATAGTAGTGCTAGTATCCTTCTTATTTCTTATATATACATCAAAATGATGGGAACAAAAGGTCTTACAGATGCGACAAAAGCGGCTATATTAAATGCGAATTATATTGCTGTAAAATTAAAAGATTATTTTAATATTTTGTATACTGGTAGAACTGGATTTGTTGCTCATGAATTAATTATTGATTGTAGAGAATTTAAAAAATCAGGAATTTCTGTTGAAGATATTGCTAAACGTTTAATTGACTATGGTTTTCATGCACCCACGATGTCTTGGCCAGTTCCTGACACATTGATGATTGAACCAACAGAAAGTGAAAGTTTAGCTGAATGTGACCGGTTTATTGATGCAATGATTTCAATTCGTTCTGAAATAGAATCGGTTATTGTTGGTGACAGTGATAAAGATAACAATGTATTAAAAAATGCTCCACATACAATTAAAGATATTTCAAAATCAAATTGGGATTATCCTTATACACGAGAAGAAGCTATAATCAAAACTGATGTTACAAAGTTCTGGCCCTCTTGTTCAAGAATCAATAATGCGTTTGGAGATAGAAATTTAGTGTGTTCTTGTCCTTCAATAGAGGTTTACGAGTCTATCGAATCTGTTTAACATAGTACTCTTGTCGTATTTTAGTCAAAAATGCGGCAAGATTTTCTAAATCTTCTTTTTGTAATCGTTGTTTATAAGCAGGCATTCCTTTGTTGTTACCAAGTGTTATTATTTGAATCATATTATTGAAATAAGTTTTTTCATCTAATGGTGTGTCTTCTACTCGATTTTCAATAACATGACATTTATAACAAATGGATTTAAATAGTAAATGACCTTCATCTAAACGATTATTGTTTGAAAGTAATGGCGTTATTTCTGTTGTGTTGTATAGTATTACTTCTTGAAGTTCTTTTTCTTTTTTTACATATCCCTTTGCATGAGATTCAAAAACTTTGAAAAAACAAAATAAAATCAAGATTGATACACTTGAAAAAACAATTAAAAACACTCGTCCATTCATAATAAAACTTTCTTTAATATTCACAACTATATAACTATTATATTATACTTTAATTATGAATAGAAAACGAAAATCTATAAAACGAACAAATAGGCCATCTTCAGTTGATACCAAATGTAAACATTGTGGTACAGTTTTAGAATCACAAGACATTATCAAACAATCTCGTAAAAAACTAACAGAAAGATATTCATTGTACTGGACGGGTATTGAACAACCTTATATACAAATTTATAAAATTAATTGTCCAAACCCAAGATGTAGAAAATCATATACAAACCGTGAAAAGAAGTCTTCTTGGTTATATAAATGAATAATCAGTACTTAAAAAAGTATGCTAACTTATTAATTAATTATTGTATTCAACCTAAAAAAAATGAAGTTATTCTTGTATCAACTACCACCGCGGCTACACCCATTCTTCCTTATTTGTTGGAGTTTGCCTTAGAATGTGGCTCTCATATTGAATTTGATATTACATTTGCGCAACAATCTTCCATTTTCTATACACATGCAAGTGATGAGCAACTCACAACATTACCAGTAGCGTCAAAAGAGAAAATTCAATCTTATGACGCGAGTATCTCAATAAATGCACCCGTTGAATCGTTAAATAAAATACCTAACATTTCTCTAAAAAAGCAAAAGAGATCTGATGCTATGCGAGAACTCCATCAATTAAAAATGAAGCGTTCCGTAACCGACCAATTTCGTTGGGTTATTTGTAATTACCCTACAATGCAACATGCTAAATCTGCTAAAATGACGTTAAAAGACTATACTAATTTTTTAATCAATGCTTGTTTTTTAGATACAAAAGATCCTATACATTCTTGGATGCAACTCAAAGACAGGCAGCAATCATATGTTGATTTTTTAAATCAAGTAAATGAACTTCATTTTCTAAATGATGGAATTGATTTAAAAGTTGGTGTAAAGAATAGACTATGGGTCAATTCTGATGGTCGTCGTAATATGCCTTCAGGTGAAGTGTTCACTTCCCCTATTGAATCGGAAGTTAACGGTCATGTTTCTTTTTCATATCCCTCACAATACTATAACGAAACAATAAAGTGTGTTGATCTTGAATTTAAAGATGGGAAAGTATCTTCTTATTCAGCCCGAAAAAATGAAAAGCTACTTGATTTAGTGTTATCACAAAAAAATGCTAACATTCTTGGTGAAATAGCCATTGGTACAAACTACAATATTACTGAACAAACATTTAATACTTTATTCGATGAAAAAATTGGAGGTACTTTTCATTTGGCATTAGGAAATAGTTATCCTGAAACTGGTGGTCTTAATAAGTCTATTGTTCATTGGGATTTAATAACATCTATGGCGACAGGTGAAATACTAGCCGATAAAAAATGTATTTATAAAAACGGAAAATTTCTGATATAATTTAATTGAAATTTCTTAATTAGATTGGGTTGCAATGGAAACTAAAAAAATTCTTGTAATTGATGATGAAGACTATGTTAGAGAGTCTATAAATGACACATTGCAAGGTAATAATTACATCATTGAAGAAGCTGATAATGGCAAAGTTGGTTTAAAAAAAATGACTCATATTTTGCCAGATGTTGTAGTTGTTGATTATAAAATGCCAGAGATGAATGGTTTGGAATTTATTAAGGCTGCAAAATCTATTAATCATGAGGTTCCAGTTATTATTATGACAGCTCATGGAAATAAAGAACTTAGTTTGCACTTTTTAAAAGAAGGTGCGTTTAGATACGTAGAAAAACCATTTGATATTGAAGAATTCACACATACTGTTCAAGATGCCATTTCTCATTATCGCTTACTTCAAGAAAATAAAAAACTACATGACATCATTCATATAAATGATGATTTCCCTGAGATTATTGGAGATAGTCCTCAAATGCTTAATGTCTTCGAGCTTATTAATAAAGTTGTAAATACAGATCTTACAATATTAATTAATGGTGAAAGTGGAACTGGTAAAGAACTTATTGCTCAAGCTATTCATGAAAATAGTAGTGTTTCTAATGGACCTTTCATTCGCTTTAGTTGTGCAGCACTATCTGAAACACTTATTGAAAGTGAGTTGTTTGGTCATGAAAAAGGTGCATTTACAGGTGCTGATAAATTAAAGTTAGGTCGTTTTGAGTTAGCTGAAAACGGTACAATATTTTTAGATGAAGTTGGGGAGCTGTCACTTAATACACAAGCTAAATTACTTCGAATATTACAAGAAAAAGAATTTGAAAGAATTGGTGGAACTCAAACTATTCAAACAAATGCTCGAGTAGTGACAGCCACTAATAGAAATTTACAGGAAATGGTTAATAATAAAGAATTTAGAGAGGATTTATATTACCGTTTAAATGTATTTCCAATAAAACTGCCGCCCCTACGTGAACGTGGAAAAGATATTGAAAAACTTTCTTTGTTTTTCCTTGAAAGATTCTGTAAAAAATATAATAAAAAGATTGATGGTTTTACCAAACGTGCATTGGACTCCATTATGGCGTATAAATGGAATGGTAACATCCGTGAACTTGAAAATGTGATCTCGCGATCGGTTATTTTATGTTCGACTAAAGAGGTAGATATTGATTGCTTAGGTATTGAAATCGGATCTGAAAAAAACCCTATTACTTATGCTATGGATGAGAAGCTTACTGAAGATTCCTTAGTTAAACGATATGCAAAAGCTGTTTATCAAAAATGTAATTATTCTAAAAAAGAAACCGCAGATTTTTTAGGTATCAACTATCGAACTTTAATGAGTCGTTTAGAGGACTCATCTGACCTATAAATTACTTTCAGTTACTATTTATACTTTTCTGATTAATTTAAGATATCTAGTGATTTTAATATAAATTCTTATTTTTATTTTATTTTTCATAAAGTGTATTCTTTACAATATAGATTGTAATAATTACGATACACTAATATTTTTTTTGCTTAATTCTTTAATATTTTATTGGCATAATTTTTGCAAATATGATTTTGGGAGTGTAAGGGGAATGCTTAGCAAAACCAGAGGGGGATATCTGATCTCTCTGGTTTTCTAACCCCTTCAAAAATCAAAACAGCTAATTAAGCTGTTTTTTTGTTTATGTAAGATATATCAATGATCGATAACTCATTTATAACATAGGAGTTTGTATATGAGGTCTTTTTTTGATTACGAGTCAGACGATCGGATAAAATCGGCCAAAGAATTGCTTCAAGATTTTATTGATGAACATCAGAGTTATTTAGATAACTCTCCGCTCAATTCTTCTACATTATTAAAATCATACAGCAAATTACTCAAACAATATGGCAATGATCGTGGTGGAGCATTATTTTTTCCATATTTAAGTGCTGGGATTTCTTCTGATGCTAAAGTTCGTTTAGCAGATGGCTCAATTAAATACGATATGATTAATGGAATTGGTGTTCATCCAGGTCATCATTTGCCACTTTTTTTTGAAGCAACTTGGCGATCTCTATTTGTTGATACTATTATGCAGGGAAATTTACAGCAACACTATCGAAGTGCCTTTTTAGCTAATGAATTCTGCAAGTTATCTCATATGGACCATTGTTTTCTAACAAGCAGTGGTGCAATGGCTACTGAAAATGCTTTAAAAATGATGTTTCAGAAGCATGCCCCTGCTCAAAGATTGTTAGCATTTGAACATTGCTTTATCGGACGAACATTAGGCTTAGCTTCGATTACAGATAAAGCATTATATAGGGATGGTCTACCCACTACACTCACGGTTGATTATGTTCCATTTTATAATCCAAAGGACCCCAAATCGCTTGAAAAATCTATTTCTACAATTCAACGTTACTTAACCCGTTATCCTAATCAATATGCTGGAATGTGTATTGAACTTATTCAAGGTGAAGGTGGGTATAATGTTGGAACAAAAGAATATTTCAACTCTCTCATTCAAGTGCTTAAAGACAATGGTCTTTGTGTCTTCATTGATGAAATTCAAACATTTGGGCGTACTGAATCGTTATTTGCGCATCATTACTTTGAGCTCTCAGGAAAGATTGATATTTTAACTGTAGGTAAACTTAGTCAAGTTTGTGCCACCATGTTTAAAACTAATTATAAACCTAACCCAGGACTTGTTAGCCAAACATTTACCTCTAGTACAACAGCAATTGAAGCGGCACTATTATTACTTGAAGAGCTTTCAACTAAACCCTATTACGGACCTAACGGGATAATTGCCCAAATCCATCGACATTTTGTTAAACATTTTAAACGTCTTCAAAAAAAGTATAAGTCAACCATTAGTGGCCCTTTTGGTCACGGTGGCATGATTGCGTGTACCCTTTTTGATGGCGATCGTGATAAAACCATGCAATTTTTAAAAACACTTTATAAAAACGGTGTCATTGCATTTGTTTGTGGACAATCTCCAACACGAATTAGAATGATCCCACCCATAATGGTTTGTTCCAATGATGTAATTGACTCCGTAATGGACATTTTCGAACAGTCATTACAGGAAAGTTTATGATATTAAATTCTATTGTCATAAGACCTGTACAAGCTAAGGACTTAAGTGATATCTTTAACCTTTCAATGGAGGCCAAGCCTGGATTAACATCTTTATCTAAAGATAAACATCAGTTGGAATTAATGGTTAACTCTTCTATTCAGTCTTTTAGCTCAACAGTTAATTCTCCTAAATCTGAATTTTACTTTTTTGTCTGTGAGGATTTAATATCTAATAAAATTGTAGGAACTTGTGGGATTTTTTCTCAGGTTGGAGTTGAGACGCCTTTCTATAGTTATCGTGTGGAATCTGAAGAGAAGACATCCTCTATATTAACAGAGCCAGTAGTGGTCACACGTTTACATCCAGAAATTATTCATCATGGTCCGAGCGAGATTGGTACACTATTTTTATCTGAGCCCTATCGACGGTCAGGGATTGGACGATTACTTTCATTGTCTCGTTTTTTATTTATTAAGACTCAAGCACATCGTTTTAAAGATACTATCATTGCAGAAATGAGAGGCGTGAGTTCTGAATCTGGCGTCTCTCCTTTTTGGGAAAGTTTAGGGTATAAGTTTTTTCAAGTTGAGTTTAATACGGCGGATCGTTTAAGTAGTAAAGATAAAACCTTTATAGCCGAGTTATTACCTAAGTATCCAATTTATACCAATTTTTTATCTCATGACGCTCAACATGTAATTGGACAAACCCATCCTTCAACGGTTGGTGCCCTAAAGCTACTCGAGGCTCAAGGTTTTTCTTACTCTAACTATATTGATATCTTTGATGGAGGACCTAAACTGTCCTGCCCTGTTTCTACTATTCATTCAATTAAGTCATCAACTTTGGTAAAAATAAACGCTATTTCTGATCTAAATTCTATATCTAATTATTACATAGTAGCCACTGATCATCCTAAATTCAAAGCCGTCTTACAACCTATTATCTTTAATAGTGACACTATGATAACTATCGACCCTATATGTGCAGAGTTACTACAAATATCAGAAGGAGATGAATTATGTGTCTATAATCCGTTTGAGGTTTCATTATGACTAAGGCTTTATATTCTGGAAAGTGGATCAAAGGTAATGGAAAAGTTTTAAAGGCTTATTCTCCAATAACAAATAAATGTTATTACTCGAAAACTCAAGCTCATATCAAACAACTCCCTACTATTATACATCAATCACGTGAGGTTGTTTTTGATTGGCAGTCTTGGCCACTACCTAAACGATTAGCAATTATAAAAAAATTTCAAGCCTTGTTAACATTCAATCGTTCTAAATTGGTGAAAGTACTCATTCAGGAAACTGGTAAACTACAATGGGATGCGGAGTCTGAAGTTGCAGCCATGATTTCAAAAATCGATATTTCTATTCAATCCTATTCAGAAAGATGTCCGTCTAAATCAATAACTCTTTCCAGTACTAAACAGCTAAGTCTTACTCACCGCTCACATGGTGTTTTAGTTGTTATTGGTCCTTATAACTTTCCTTTACATTTACCGAATGGTCATATTGTTCCCGCTTTAATTGCAGGTAATACTATTATATTTAAACCGAGTCCTCATACACCTAAATCAGGAGAACTTATGGTTAAACTTTGGATCGAAGCGGGACTGCCCAGTGGTGTACTTTCGTTAGTTCAAGGAGAGTCCAAGCTGTCAAAGGCCTTATGTAAA
>CACECR010000031.1 GCA_902558105.1 uncultured Candidatus Marinamargulisbacteria bacterium
AATATCAACTGTATAAGCAGATGGAATATCACCAGGTAAAGATTGTATTTTCAGAGTTTTTAAATTGTGTATTAAAATACCAGCCATCTTCTGGCCTTTCGCGGTACCTGTTAATCGACATGGAACTTCAGTTTTAACTAATTCTTTATCAGATACCACTAAAAAGTCTATATGAATAATGGTACGCTTTACAGGATGATAATCAATCTGATACGCGATAACATCATAAGAACCAGAAGACTCACCAGAAACTTCTAATTCTAAAATAGTATTTTTACCTTTTTCACTACGATTATATAATTTAGTAAGATCATTTAAATTTAAAGAAATAGGCAGTGGTTCAGTTGATGTACCATAAACAACCGCAGGAATTATTCCAGCCCCTAATTGTTTAACTTGATTTTTACCAATCTGAACTCTATGTTGAGCATTAAATTTTACTTTATCCATGTCTACATTCTCCTAATTTAAAAGTATCCAGCTAAACCAGCTTTTGCAATTGATAAATTATAAAGAATTAGCCTAAAAATGTAAAGAGAAAATCGTTAAAAAAGCAATTGAAAAAATATATTAAAAAATTTCAATGTTTTTTTTAAACACAGATGGGAATACTATAGGCACAATATCAATGTTGAGGAGTTTTTATAAAATGTATCAGTTTTTTCATTTAGATCAAAAAGAATATAGCCAATTTAAACCATCTGTAAGTCCATCTACTCTAAAAAAAGAAGTCAGCTTCACATCAAAAAAACTAAACATTAATTTCAACTTAAATTAGAGGGTCCTTAGTTAAATTATCCTCAACCACTATATCCACTAATTGAGGCTTATGTTCATCCAGAAAAAATATTGTCAGAACCCCCTGAACGATTGTAATCATTAAGCCTTGAACTAATACACCTAATGTTTTAAAAACTGAAGGTCCAGAAAGTAAAATACTCCAAAAAATTCCCAATATAAACATGATAGACACAATAAACAATAAAAGAAAAATCAATTTAGTTAATCTTGAAAATACAAATCGCACAGAAAAACGAATTGACTGAAAAAAAGATCGTTCTTGAATAATCAAAAATTGCTTAAAAAACAACAACGAAACAGAAATAATTAACCACACTATACTTGATTCTAATAATAACTCTGGTAAGGTTTCAGACTCTAAATTAAGTTCAATACCACCAAACATAAAATGCATATACACTTTAGGCAAACATTCTATTACTATCAATGTTAACAAAAAAGTCAGTTTAGATCGCCTCAAAATCTCCATAAATTCATTCAATCTAATAGCATGCCCCATATAAGTATTTGAAACTAAAAAAATGGTTAAGAGCGTTGCAAAAAACTGAATACATAGTAATGCTAAAATAACAACATTTAACTGAAATGGTGTCTTAAAAAAACTAGGAAAAAAAATAGACGCTACGTGAGAACTCAAAATCCAAACCATCAAAGGTGCAACTATTACAGGTTCTTTTCGAATTAAACTTACTAACTTAAATAACATCTTTTGCTGTTTTTTCTACAATGTCTCTCATAAGTAAATAATCAGCTTCATAATCCGTAAACAACTCAAAAGCTAATGCGCCTTGGCCAGCCAACATTCCTACTCCATTAACAGTCTTAAGACCCAAATTTGAACAATCCATTAAAAATTGAGTTGCATAAGGCTTGTAAATAATGTCCACAACTAATTGACTCGATCGTGCCCATGATACATTTGAGAGAGGACTGCCTGGAGTCCCCATTAATCCTATAGATGTTGTTTGAATAATAATATCAGCTGAATGAAGGCGCTCCCACTCAATAGTAGATTCATCAATGGTTAAAGAACCGGTATATATCGGAAGTTTATAATGAGATTCTAAACCATATTGCAAAGTATCTGCTTTTTCTTTAGTTCTGTTTAGAATAGTTAGTGACGACAAGTTATGGTTACATAATTCATAAGCAATACCTTTCGCCGCTCCCCCAGCACCTAAAATAAGAACATGTTTATTTAAAAGATCAACTCCTACATCTTGTTGTAATGAATAAACGAGCCCTCTTCCATCTGTATTGTAACCAGTCAAATGTCCGTTATTGTTAACAATAGTATTCACAGCCTGACAATTTTGTGCAGAATGATCCAAAGTATCTAAGTACTTAATAACACTTTCCTTGTAAGGAACCGTAACATTAACTCCCTTTACAGAAGAAATCTTTAACATGTCAAAAAACAACTCTAAATCCTGATTAGAGTTTATAAGCAACGCACCATACGTATGATTTAAACCAATTTTATCTAAAACGGCTTGATGCATCTGTGGAGAGACTGAATGATGGATGGGATTACCAATTACAAAATATTGAGATTGATTTAAATTAAACACTGACTTTAATGAATGGTTACTCTAGCGTCATGATATCATAATGTATTCAAATGTATAGATATGATTGTAGTATTTGACTCATTTATGTATTATTTTAAGTAACGTTTTTACTGGGAAAGTTTATGTCATTCAAAAAAAATCATATTAAATCGCCAAAAGAACTCACTATAAGTTATGAAAACTTCAAACAAAGTTCTAAGAAATATGCAACAAGTGAGCGATTTGACTCACTTAAAGTTCCCTACAGAGAAATTTCCCTAGCAAATACAATTACTGATGAAGGAGAGACAAAAAATTCACCAATAAATGTGTACGACACATCAGGCGTATATACAGATTCAAACATTACAGTAAATGTTAGCGAAGGGTTAGACGAAATTAGACGAGATTGGACTCTTAAACGCGGAGACGTTGAAGAACTAACTAATAAATCTGTAATTATTCCTGAAAACGTTAATGCCGCCATTCACAATCAAATCTTTCCAATCAAAAAAACACCACTTAAAGCCAAAGCCGGTAAAAACGTCACTCAGTTACATTATGCTAAAAAAGGAATCATCACAGAAGAAATGGAATACATTGCCATTCGTGAACAACTAGATCCAGAGTTTGTTAGAGCTGAAGTCGCCTCAGGGCGAGCCATTATTCCAGCAAATATTAACCATACTGAATGTGAGCCCATGATCATTGGACGTAACTTTTTAGTGAAAGTAAATGCCAATATCGGAAATTCAGCAATATCATCTAGTATTGTGGAAGAAGTTGAAAAAATGTCTTGGTCACTCCGATGGGGAGCTGATACTATTATGGACCTCTCAACAGGTAAAAACATTCATGAGACCAGAGAATGGATTTTAAGAAATTGCCCTGCTCCAGTAGGAACCGTTCCGATCTATCAAGCACTAGAAAAAGTTGATGGTATTGCTGAAGACTTAACTTGGGAAATCTTTAGAGATACCTTAATTGAACAAGCTGAACAAGGAGTAGACTACTTTACTATCCATGCCGGTGTTCTACTACGATATGTTCCAATGACAGCTGAAAGAATGACCGGTATTGTTTCAAGAGGTGGATCCATCATGGCCAAATGGTGTCTTGCTCACCATAAAGAGAACTTCTTATATACCAACTTTGAAGAGATTTGCGAGATCATGAAAGCCTATGATGTCAGTTTTAGTTTAGGTGACGGATTAAGACCTGGAGCTATTGCAGATGCTAATGACAAGTCCCAATTTAGTGAACTTGAAACGTTGGGTGAACTTACAAAATTTGCCTGGGAACACGATGTTCAAACAATGATTGAGGGACCCGGTCACGTACCTATGCACTTAATTAAAGAAAACATGACCAAACAACTAGATATTTGCCATGAAGCGCCATTTTACACACTTGGGCCATTAACAACTGACATTGCACCCGGTTATGATCATATTACTTCCGCAATCGGAGCAGCAATGATTGGGTGGTATGGAACGGCTATGTTATGCTATGTCACACCAAAAGAACACTTAGGATTACCAAATAAAGAAGATGTCAAACAAGGGCTTATTGCTTATAAAATTGCTGCACATGCCGCGGATCTTGCAAAAGGTCATCCAAGAGCACAAGAACGTGATGATGCCCTATCAAAAGCACGCTTTGAATTTAGGTGGAGAGATCAATTTGCACTCAGTTTAGACCCCGAAACAGCTGAAGCCTATCATGATGAAACACTTCCAGCTGAAGGTGCAAAAACCGCACATTTTTGTTCAATGTGTGGACCAAAGTTTTGTTCCATGAAAATAACTCAAGAAGTACGTGATTATGCAAAAAAGAACAAACTCACTACAGATGAGGCCATTACTAAAGGTTTAGAAGAAAAAGCAGTAGAATACCAATCTCAGCAATAAGAGATTGGTTACTACCCTACTTAAAAATTAAATACACTAATTAAGCAGTATCGTATTTGTGGAGTTAAGCTATTACTTTAGCTGGCTTTAACACGATCGAATACTTTTCGGTAAGAGCATCTAGATCTGCAGTTAATGTAGTCAAATCCTGTTTGAGCTGATCTGTAAATTCAACAGCATGTTGTACCATTTGAGGAACTAATGATTGATAGTAATGAATACCATCAAACAAATTATCTCTAAATGCTTGAAGAGACTTACACTGCTTTTCTGTCGGATTCGACAAAATAGATTGAACCTCTTTCTCAAAATGAGTTAAATACAATTTAAGTTCTTTAATAAACATATTAGGGCGTAGATCAGGTTTTTTAATTAAATTGATACGTCCATATATATGAGACACCATTTCTTTTAATGAACTAATTTTTGTAAAATAAGCGACGTTAGGTCCAGCACAAATTGCTGTGTTAAGAGGTCGTTTATTTTGAATATCATTAACTATCAGTGCACTAGCCGCTAAGTCTTCGCACAAGCACGCTTTATCAATAATTTTAAAACGACGATTATTATATTCTTCTTCAGATATAGACTCTTTTTGGCTATTTAGCTGTTCAAGCTCTCTTTTTTGAAAAAAAGTAGATGCTGTACAAACAGGTCTCTTTGAATAAGTCGTATTAGAAATAAGATACCCTTTAGGACAAGGAGAACCGGGACGCTTAGTTTCAGCCTTTTCAAACTTTTGAATTTCAGACGCTGTATTTTGAATGGCATTAAATGGAACGCCTAACGGGGAAATTCCACTAGTATACGTATCTTTTTCTTCAGCCTCAATTAACTGTTGACGAGTATGATCATCTAATACTGTAGCTTCTGGAACTAATAAAAATGGTGTGGCCCACCCTGTTCCATCTACATTGTAATAATCAAATAAAAACTTATCTTCTTGATTAGTTCCAATACCACCTTGAACAGTTACTTTAGCGTCAGGTTTGTCACCCAGCAAAAACTTAGATCCCGTCTCTAAAACAGAATTAGTTAGAGTAGCTAAATCAGCAAAAAAGGAATCTTTCTTTTGTTTAAATTCTTCAAGTATAGGGCCTAACAAAAATCCATCTGTAGCAAATGCATGACCACCACAGTTAAGCCCCGATTCTATACGATATTCGGATACCCATAATCCTTTTTTAGCTAAAAACTTTCCTTGAATTAAGCATGATCTAAAATCTGAAACTTTTAGAACAATTTTCTTTTTAATTTTACCAAATGCATCCGGAAAAAAATCTGAAAACTCTTCACAATAAGCATATAATCGTCGATTAAAACCTGCAGAAAAAACAATAGAACTACTAAGCTTACTATTAGCAAATCCTCTAAGTGCAGACAATGCATCAGAAAACCCATGTGGAAGTGGATTATTGTCTTTATCTATATTATCACGATCTAATTTAGTCATAATATTAACATCAATATCACCACACACCATATCTTGTCTTAAATCCTGTTGCATACTTGTTTGTTTGATTAAATCAGATTCATTTAACATTGAATAATAGCGTTGCTTTAATCCAGAGGTTTCAGGCAACATTTCAAAATATTTAGTAATATCAGAATCTGGTTCGAATGGAAGCTTTTTCAACTCTTCAAATTGTTGATTCAAAATATCTTGCATTAAATTTAAGTATGCAGTAATTCGTTTGGCACGATAATCAGTGTCCGACTTATCGATTGACTCAAACGGAACCTGATATTGCTTTGCGTAATGTTCTCTCATAACTTCACAAAGCTCATCATCCCCAATAGATACAACTGAACTAATACCATACTTACCCACTTTTAATGGTGAGTCTATAGTGAATGCGGTACCCATAACTGGTATATGAAATGTATGAGCAAGTGTCGACATGGTTCTCCCAATTTAAAACAATACATTATGTCTTATAATGCAATACTTAAGTATAACGAAAAATGCCTAAAAAGTACACAGGGGCAAAAATAATTGAATTAACCGCCACATTCAAAATTGATGAAATTTAGAATAAATGCTAATTTATTATCGATATTCATCAACATTAGGATTTCAATATGACAACATCCTCACTAGCTAACATGGCAAAAGAAGCCGCTTTAAATAATTCTTTATTAGATAATAAGGAATATGAAAAATTACTAACAGACTCATCAATAGACTTATTAGAAATAGTCTCAGCCGCTTATGAAGTTAGAAAAAAATATTTTGAAAAAAAAGTGCATATTCATATCATCAACAATGCGCAGAATGGTAGTTGCCCAGAGGACTGTAATTATTGTGCGCAAGGGAAAGATGCCACTACCGATATTCCAAAATACAAACTTAAATCAGAAGAGGAAATTTTAGAAGAAGCTAAACTTGCTTATGAAAGTGGCGCATTCCGATATTGTATGGTGTCATCAGGACGTGGACCAAAAGCAAAACGAATAACGCAAATGTCTGATACCATCAAAAAAATTAAAGAAAAGTACCCAATTGAAGTTTGCTTATCAACTGGTTTTATCGATAAAAGTATGGCAAAAGAATTAAAAGATGCAGGATTAGACCGTTTAAATCACAATTTAAACACTTCTGAGACTCATTACCCTAAAATCTGTACGACTCATACATATCAAGACAGAATGAATACATTATTAGCCGCTAAAAGTGCCAACTTAGAAGTTTGTTCTGGAATTATCGTGGGAATGGGAGAAACCAATCTCGATATTATATCGGTTGCAAAAAAATTACGTGAACTTGAAGCCCCATCCATCCCAGTAAATTTTTTAATACCAATTGAAGGAACACCATTAAAGACATTTAGTGACCTAAGCCCAGAATTTTGTCTAAGAGTTTTATGCGTTTACAGGTTCATTAATCCAAAAGCGGAACTGAGAGTGGCTGCTGGAAGAGAAATTCATTTAAAAAGCTTAGAGTCCCTGGCCCTTTATCCCGCCAATTCTTTATTTTTAGAAGGCTACTTAAACACAATGGGGGCAGAAGCTAGCAGAGTATATGAAATGATAAAAGACGCAGGTTTTGAAATAGATTCAACTAAAGAACTTGATGAATTAATAAGCCAACACAAGAATAATTCAAATCAATCGAATCAAAAAGTAGACAGTATTATTATGAAAACTGAAAGTGATCTTCACCCTGTTTATAAATTAAATTAAGCTAAGCTTTAGATCATATTCATAAGATAGATAACAAAGAAAAGACCCGCATTAAGCGGGTCTTTTGATAATTAATTTTAATGACAATTAAGACT
>CACECR010000032.1 GCA_902558105.1 uncultured Candidatus Marinamargulisbacteria bacterium
ACCTCCACCATTTGTAAGATTTTCTTAGTTAAAGTTGAAGTCTAGGGTTATATTTTGACTTGGAATAGTGACTTTTGCTTTTAAGAATTTGGGTGGACCAAAACGGGGTCGATGATTATTTGATAGTGCCACGGGCTCTTTTGGGATGCCAATAAAGTTAGCATCTAATACCTTATTATTATTTTGGTCTTGAAATAAGGTGATGGCATAGTCTCCTGGCGTTAGGCTTGGCATAATAATAAATAAGTCCTTAGATTCTGAATTTACTACAAATGTTTTGTACGACTTCTCCATATTTAAAAATGTCTCATCCGACTGATAAATATGACCATATATATATCCGCCATTTACGGTATGACCCGAAATACGTGCAAACTGAGTGGAGCTTGCCATAATTAGCGACGATAACATCGTTATCAACCCAATTAACAAATGTAGTTTAAACATTGAGGGGCCTCTTTATATTACACTACTACCATCATACTGTAAGACTGGCACAATTTAAAAGAGTCGACACTAATTAAACGACCCTAATTGACGATTTTAGTTTAATAAAATATACTAAGCTTAATTCAATTTTAAACTCCCAGGAATTTATATGTGTCAATTTCTTAAGAAAATATGTGCCACACAAGTTCAACAAATAAACTTTCAAAAAGAACGTGAAGCGCTCGCCGTCATGGTAAAGGTATTCAATAAAACACAGGATCAGAAGCTTTTAGCCGTAATTGATTCTACTATTGCCGAATTAGTAAAAATATTAAATAAAACACATGATCGGAAGCTTTTAGCCGTAATTGATTCTACTATTGCCGAATTAGTAAAAATATTCAATGAAACAAATGATCAGAAGCTTTTAGCCGTAATTGATTCTACTAATTTAGCTTTATTAGAACACGATGCAGAAGAAAAGGGCGGTCTTTGGGAAGAAATATTAAGTGAAGGTGGCAGCTCTTTGAGTGGTCGTAAGTATTCGATTTCTTGTTCAGAGCCCAATTATAGTCTACCTACTACTGCAACACGTAAACGAGCCAATACCATTGGAGACATGAAGGCTGATTCGACTGCGCCTGCCCCATGGTGTGGGTTAGAAAACTTTAAATCTAGTAAGGGGTTTAAGGTACAGCCTCAAGCTGCTGATGAAGTACCAAGACCTGGCATTCCAGAGTCTAGCACCTTAAGACACCCTACACCGACTCATGAGAAAAAGCTCTAATGCGACTACACCCATTTTTACCTATTTTAAATGCTCGACTTTTAATACAGACCCTTCATTAAACTAACCAGACATGCTTATGAAACCCATCGATTACTTTCCAACTAAATTACATAAATATTCATATGTTTTTACTATCGAAAAAAAACCTTTTCCTGAAACAAAGGACTCTCCCCCCAAGCAAACGCTAGGTGCTAACAAACAGTATATTACACCTAAATACGTCCCACCCGATTCGGATCGATTCAAAGCCCCTCAAATTACAAACCAATATCTTTGTATTCGCCCCGTAAGTGGCTCCGTTCCTGTGGATGTTATTGATGACGATGAAAAACCTGTACAAGATAAGTATAACGGGTCCGTGGGTACGTCGACGACATTGTACCTGAACGTCAGTGCCCAGCACCGTGTACGGATTCGAACCTTCAGTAGCGCTTGTGAGTTTAAATTGCTTGCCTTAACGGTTTGGCCGTTGAAAAAAAGTTACTAAAGAATGGCCTTAGCCTAAGAAAAGCAAAAAGCCCCCAGTTGGGGGCTTTTTGTGGGTGGGGTTAACTACTGTCTTAAGTCATTGCACGTTTTAAATGTTCAAAGTTATCATAACTTTTAATGTCTTCTAAAACTTGGTATATAAATTTAAATTGTTTCCATGCTTGAACACAATGTGGACCACGACATTCTTTTAGATAAGAAACTAGTTCTTTTGCTTGATTTAGAGAATCTTTGGCTTTAAATTCGTCAGGATTCTCTTGAAATTGTTTTAACGCCATTCTTGTCGCTAGTTTCACACCTGTTCTTCCGACCCCTGCACTACAATGTACTACTTCTTTTTTATCTATACTTTCTAGCGAATACTTTATTAAACTATTTGTACTTTCTGGAACACCATGATCAGGCCATTCGTTAAATTTTAGATGTGTAATCTCCCTAGTAACTCCACCTGATACAAGTTCTAATTTTTTTAATTCATGAGTATCAGTTTCTTCATAACTTTTATACGTTACCGTGATTTCAGGAAGTCCATTACTAGCAGGAAAAGTTGTTACAGCATTTACACTAGTTCTATTAAAGTACTCGTTACACTTAAGTTTACTACCCTCTATATAATCTGTAACCATTGAAATAGAATCTATATCATTTTGAAGGACCATTGCCCAAAAAGCATGGAAACCAGCTGTTACAGGCCCAATAGTAGCGATTGCATTAGCTCCATCTACGCTGTTAGCATGAACGTAAGTATTGCCTATACCCTCAACTTGTAGTGCCACATTTGTTGCTTTAGGTGGGAAAATATTTGTATGTCTATTCCTGGGTATTTGATGTGGTTCTTGTCCATTAAAGTTTACACCTACATCTCCACCAAATTTTTCTTTTGATTCTTCATTCAGTTTGGTATATTGAGCTTTCCAAAATTCGTCTGATCTTATATTTATAACGCTAGTTTGAATTGTTAATGGTGAGTTTTTTTTCAATTCAGCAACACAGACATCAAACGTATCACTTGATAAAGGCATCTCTCCTACTTGTGTAACCACTTGGCCAACTTTTAAACCAGAGGTCCCTTCCTTCAAAATACAATAACTGTCACCGAACTTTTGGATCTCTACATTGTGACCCTGAGTCAATTTTGTTGGTTGTACATTTTCATATAGCACAGCACCAGCAAGGTCATCCGCTTCTTCTATAGGTTCAACATGATCCATTCTTAAAGTATCGTATTTTGCGGGAGCATCGGCATCGGCACCCGTTGAATCTAAACCGAATACTGGGTTATTATCTCTACGAACTGAAGCTACTCCAAAAACGCCACCTCTATTCGTAAAGCCTGCTTCTTCAAAGTCAGGTTTTGGTGAGCCACCGCCAGCGGCAGCGTCATCTACGCTAACTTCAGCTACACGGCTCACTGGACGAGCATCAGCTAAACTTTCTTCTCCATGACGGTGTTCAACTATTTCTATTAAACGTGGATGGTTAGCTACCATTCCATTAGCTGCATTTCCACTCTCAAAATCTGCTGGTTTTTTTTTCGTATTCATTTGGTTTGTATCAGCGGTACGTACCCCAGCCTCTTTTGATTTACGTCTATGGTGTCGAACAACTAGTGCTACGGTAGTTGCGAATGCGAATCCAACAACAGCACATATTGCGCCTATTAAGCCACCATTAGTTTCATTATCGACACCGTAATCAGTACCATTAATATTAAATGTGGTTGCTCTAGGAGTGCTATAAATTGTAGTAGTATTATCACCAATGGTAAATGATGTTGCAATGCCTGTTCTTGGGGCTTGGCCTGGGGTTCCTTGGCCTGGGGTTCCTTGGCCTGGGGTTCCTGGGCTTGGGCTTGGGGTTCCTTGGATTGTGCCTGGGCTTGGGGCTGGGCTTAAGCCTGGCCTTGGGGTTGCTGGGCTTGAGCCTGGCCTTGGGGTTGCTGGGCTTGTGCCTGCGGTTGCTCGGCTTGGGGTTTCTGGGAAAATTGTAGTTGTAATAGTTAATGTGCTTGCGGTTGGTGAGCCACCTACAGCTGTGCTTGGGGTTGGTGAGCCACCTACAGCTTGGCCTGGGGTTCCTTGGCTTATGTCTGGGCTTGCTTCGGGTGCTGCGGTTGCTCCGCCTAAGGCTGAGCCTGAGCCTGAGCCTGAGCTTGGATCATAAGTAGTCACTGTTGCCGTAGTGCCACCTTCTGACGGTGTTGTCAATTCTAACACAGGCTCTAAACATGAAGGGTTTAGTCTTAAAGAATCAGCTAACGCTCGGTCAAGACCAGTAGCTACAGCTTCATCTAATTGAGTATTATATGCCTCAATTAAAACACGAGCACCATCATCACTACTAGAACTTGCTATATTATTAAAATTAGTTGTAACAAAATCTCTTAGTGCGGGACTTAAATTCGAACGTCTATCTTCAAGTATTCCAGCCATTTCATCACTACACCCTGCGGTTCTTCTAAACCGTGATTCTGAACCTTCGGCGGAGGTGCTTCTACCTAACATGTTTAGAACACCATTTGCAGCATCTAAGACAGTTTGTCCGAATGAAGCCACTTGGCTTCCAACATAATTCATAGCATTAACGGCAGCATCAGCTATCCCACTAACACCCTCACTTAACCACTCACTCCAGCTTTGCGCTAAATGAGGCAACAACTGTTCGGCAACCATTCCTTCAACTAGGTCAGCCTTATTCTTGCCCGCCGGATTTGTTGAATACTCATTCGCTAATCCTTTAGCGACTCTCAATTTATGAATGGCGTAAGCCACAGCTGACTTTTTTTTATTCACTGGAAGACTTTTAATTTTACGGTTCGAAGTGATTTCATCGGCAATTTTATTACAAATTTCTTTTTCTAAATCATCACCACCGATTCCGCTTGTTTTATAATTTACTAAACTAGCTAAATCATTTTTAGCTAAAGGATCTGTGCTTCCAATAATGTCCTGAAATTGATCTGTTTCTAAATTCGGTAAGGTTTCTTGTAGAGCAGTACCGACTTGTTTCATTTTAGTATTAAATACCAGATTTGGATCCAATGGCGGTAAGCCTGTCCCAAAAGAGCCTAGTCCTCCTGCTGGTGATATTCCTGGTTGTGTTAATGGTGGCATAATACTTCCTCCCTAAAATTTATTTTTATACCTATATATCGTTTATAAAATAATAAAAATTGCATAATTTAAATAAAAAATTAATATATTACATGAAATTATTTTATATCAGGTTCAATAAGTACCGTTTGATATAGCGTATTTATCGGTTTGAAGATTACAACTCTTTAGTATTTATTAAGTCTCTTCAACCAGAGTTTATTAATCGTTTATTTAACATAAAAAAAAGCCCCTAAACGATGTTGATTAGGGGCTTTTTGACAATCATTTTGTGTGAAAATAAAATCCTAAGCAGCTGAATCCTCAACCCCGGCAGTATGACCGTGTATGTAGTCTGCAATTAATTTTAAAACAACCAAAAGCTGCTCATATGTTTGAATAATAGATGCACCACGTGCCCAAGAGCGTTGGTCTCGTGCGGCTAAAATATGTTCAATAGCAAACTTCACAAGACTGGCGAATTGCTTTTCTACCGTTTCAGATTTTAGGCTGACAAGCCCGCTTAAACGTCCTAATCGCTCTAATCGATCCATTAATGAGATAATACCACTTCGACCTACTCCGGCCGAACAGTGCGAAAAATGTGGAAGGTCTTTCATTTCATGAATGACTGTACGAAGTAAATTAGTGGGTGCGGGTTGACAATCTTGCCACTGATTCGTTTCGATTTGCTTTACAACAAAAGGAATAGCACCTTCATAATTAGGTTTTACGAGTAAGTATC
The DNA here is from genome assembly GCA_902558105.1 of uncultured Candidatus Marinamargulisbacteria bacterium. Classification (GTDB taxonomy): domain Bacteria; phylum Margulisbacteria; class Marinamargulisbacteria; order UBA817; family CACECR01; genus CACECR01. The sequence goes on from CACECR010000032.1 coordinate 5,546, forward strand.
TTACAACATACTCAGATGGTGCAGATTCTCCATAAATACTTTGTTTCGTCTCTTGATACAATGTCGTCACTTCATATTCAAACGGTGAATAATCAGCTCTAATGCCATCCAACTGAAGTTCTGATGCCCCTCCCTTAATTACGAGTGGGTCTAATGAGCGTTCTGCTACATTAGTATAATTTTCGTAAATAATTTTAGGAACTCTATTACCATTCATGTCAACTACATATTCCTCATCATCTTGTAATAAACAATTATGGACTTCAGATGCTTTTATAGGTTCATGTCTACCGTTTATTGGAAAGAATCGGTCTCCTTTTTTTGAAGTTATGATTCCTGCTCTACCCGTCCTCTGTTTTACTTCATCAAAGTTCAACACCGAGCTCACTCCCACTACGGGTAAATCCTCTATGTATGCAGGTTCAACTCCGTCTGGTAATTTAAATTCACCTACTGGCAGTTCCAATGATTTAACGGTACTTCGGGACCTCTGCCTCAAACTATCTAACATTCCATAAAATGCAAACTGTCTATCAGGCCTTGGACATTCACCATGAATCACATTAGATTCTTTCTCATATTGGGTGGCATTAAATGCTAAACCAAACACATTTGGTGCCGCATATTCAGGGATTAATTTAATATTTGCATATCGCCCACAGTGTATAGTTGCGGCTTTCTCCCACGCACTTTTTCTATCTGCATCTTCCATCCCCTTAAACAAGTCTTCAAAATAGCTAGTAAGCTCTTTAGTTTGAATTAAGTTTCTCAATTGCTGATGAGTTGTTGCCTCTGCATGGCTCGGCGCACTGATATCATCATACGTTGCCTCTTTAACACCATCAGCTGCCTCTTCAATTCCTAAAGGCTGATACGTAGCTCTTTTAATATCTTGATCTAACAACGCTTGCCAGTTGTGACGTTTTGGAATTTTTCCATTAATTGTTAATATTAAAAACTCATCGACAGCATCCGTTAGAATCAAGCCAGTTCTTTCATCAAAACTAAAATAATCATTAGGATAACCAGCTAAATCCATCGTATTAACATAGACTTTTTCATTTGCTCTAACGGTTGGTAGTTTAGCAGCAGCAGCAGCCTTAGCACCACCATCTAGACCACCTTCGTCAGCCCCATCAACCGCTGCATCTCCGTAGATACTATTATCACCAACTAGACCACCTTCGTCAGCCCCATCAACCGCTGCATCTCCGTAAAGATCATCAGCACCATCATGGTACATTGGGTTTTCTTTAGAATACCCACCTACTGTTCTTTTTCTCCTTACACGCTCAACTGGCTGTTCATTATGGCTGAAAGCCTTCTTTACACATCGTACAATCATAAATAATGCAGTTAATCCGAATAAGCCGCCTACACCTGCG
>CACECR010000033.1 GCA_902558105.1 uncultured Candidatus Marinamargulisbacteria bacterium
CTGTAAATGTGTTATCTCCAGTATCTAAACTGATTGAATACTCTGAGCCAGGCCCCTTATATTCATAAACAGTTGAAGAGTCTGTTTGATCACATGAGCTAAGTAATAATAAACTTATTAATAGTATAGAGATGTTACACAACAACTTAACTTTGTTTATAAACATATATTTTCTCCCAATTAATTTCTTATCTAAATTCTAACAAATTATCGATTAAACATTTAACGATAATTAGTAAAACCTAAAAAAATGTCATAGCTTTTTTCTTTTAATAAGCCCATAGTGGCTTGAAGCTCATCCTTTTTTTTTCCACTTACTCTTATTTTATCGCCTTGAATCGAACAGTTTACTTTTAATTTACTGTCTTTAATATCTTTAACAATTTGCTTGGCCTTATCTTGTGGAATTCCTTGTTGAAGAGTTAGTGTTTGTTTGACGGTTCCGCCAAGCGCATGTTCAGTTTTACCATTTTTGATGGTGAGTGGAGAGATGTTTTTTTTGATAAAGTTATCTTTAAGTATATCTATGATTGCATTTAATTTATACTCTTCACTAGATTTTGCAGCGATTGTAAATGCTTTTTCATCTAACTCTAATGTACTACCAGAGTCCTTTAAGTCGAATCGTTTTAAAATATCTTTTTCAGTTTGATGAATTGCATTAATTACATCGGGTGTTTCTAATGTACATGCAATATCAAATGATGAATCGGCCATAGTGCTTTCCTAGTGAATACTACTGTAATCCTAGCATGCTTGATAAATGTCTATCAATTTAGGAATTAATTAATGCCTTCATTTTACTTACGGCAGGACCTAGGCCTAATGTTATTGCATTTGAAATAATGCTATGGCCGATATTTAATTCAACAATTTCAGGGATCTGAGCAATAGGGACTACATTATAATATTTTAACCCGTGACCAGCATGAACAACGAGACCGATATTATTGGCATGGGCGGAGGCTACTTTGATAAGCTCAAGTTCTTTTTCTTGCTCATAGCCTGTTTTTATAGCATAGGTTCCTGTATGAAGTTCAATGTGAGTGGCGCCTATGTCTTTGGCTTTATCAATTTGTTTTAAGTCTGGGTCTATGAATAAACTTATATTTCCACCGGTACTTGCCATAGTTTTAATGATAGGCTTTAAGTCTTCTGCATATTTTAAAACGTTTAGACCTCCTTCAGTAGTTAGTTCTTCTCTTTTTTCAGGTACTAAGCAGTATGACTCTGGATTAACACTTAGAGCTAATTCTATAACGTCTGGTGCGGTGGATAGTTCAAAATTTAAATAGTTAACAATCGGGCGAAGATCTATGATATCTTGATCTTGGATATGACGGCGATCTTCGCGAAGGTGAACGGTAATTGAATCTGCCCCATGTTCAATTGCAATTTTAGCTGCCTTACAAAGGTTAGGTTCATCTTCTAATCGTTGTTGTCGTAGTGTGGCTACGTGATCAATATTGACGCCAAGTTTTACAGTTTTATTCATAATCTTAGTATAGGTAAATGAGAAAATAGCTGTCAAATTTACTTTGGTCTTGAAGACTCTAGTGATTCCTCGTAAAATTGTTTATAAGAGTCAATCTACGGGAGAGTTCAATGCAGATTAATGCACTTCAGATAAAAGTCGGAAATATTTTAGATATGGAAGGTGAGCTATATCGTGTAACCTATACTCAACATGTAACCCCTGGAAAAGGTGTGGCGTGCATGCAAACTAAAATGAAACACATCATTAATGGGAAAAATTTAGAAAAACGTTTTCGTTCAGCTGAATTTGTCGAAAAAGCCTCGTTAAATGAATCTAAAATGCAATATTTATATGAAGGCCAAGATGGCTATGTGTTTATGGATAATGAAACTTTTGATCAAATTGAACTATCGGCTGACTTAATTGGAGAGTCCAAGTTTTTCTTGGTGGAAGGTGAGACTTATGGTGTTCAGTTTCATGAAACGAATCCAGTAAGTGTAGAGTTTCCTAAATCCGTTGAATTAAAAGTAACTTATGCCCCAAAAGAAGTTCGTAAGGCGACGGCATCTGCTTCGTTACGACCTGTTGAACTTGAAAATGGCTTAACGATACAAGCCCCTGTATTTATTAAGGAGGGGGATGTTGTTAGAGTGAATACATCAACTAACGATTATATGGAACGCGTGTAATGATCGTTCAAGGGGGGCTAATTCAATCTTACATGGATGAGGCATTAAATTGTGCACGAGTTGCTTATGACAATGGTGATGTTCCGGTAGGAGCTATTATTGTTAAAGAAGGCAATATTATTGCTAAAGCTTATAATAGAAAAGAAAAAGATTTAGATGTGTTAGGTCATGCTGAAGTGATTGCGATCAAAGAGGCTGTAAAAGTAACAGGAGATTGGCGACTTAACGATTGTACAATGATTTGTACCTTGGAACCGTGTCCGATGTGTGCAGGTACGATGCTTCAAGCACGATTAGGAAAGTTAGTTTATGGAGCCTATGATTTAAAATGGGGAGCTCATTCAACTAAGTTAAATTTATTAGAGTCTGATCAGTTTAATCATCAAGTGGATGTGATGTACTTTCCTGATGAGCGTTGTTCGGACATTTTAAAGTCATTTTTTAAGCAGCTTAGGACTTAACGACTGTGTTGGGGAGGGGGAAGTTAATGTTACATAATATCTTGGATCTTTTTTTACCAAATGTGTGTTTGTGTTGTCGAGACCATTTTGGAGGGCTTGTTTGTTCGAATTGTTTAGGTTCTATTTCAATTTCAAAGATTTCGTCTTCACGAGTAAGAGGAGTGGATAGCGTTACAAGTTTTACAGAGTATAAGGGTGTAATGAGCCAATTGATTCAATATTACAAATTACAAGGGTTTACTTCCTTGGGCAGCACACTTGGTGAGTATTTTTTATCAAGTATGATGTGTTTAGATTGGACTAGCTCTGTCATAATTAATGTTCCAAGTCATTCAAAGCGATATAAAGAAAGAGGCTTTGATCACGTGACAACATTATACGATCCTTTAGCAAAGACTTTGGACCTGGAGTTTGCTTCTCTATTAAAACGAACAAGGCAAACTCCCGCCTTAGTTGGTCTAAATAAATTTGAACGTATTAACGTCATGAAAGGGTCTATTTCTTCAATTGATCCAAGAATTAACTTAGAGGGTCGAAATGTGATACTATGTGATGACATATTAACGACCGGAACGACTCTTTCGGAATGTGCTGTGACTTGTCGACAACTAGGTGCAAGTAGCGTACATGCGGTTACGTTTGCTGAGGTTTATGATGTATGAACTATTAATTAATCGACATAATTACTTAACACGCTCTGATTTTATTGAGTGGTGTGTTGATCATGGTTATACTCGTGTTAATTTAGTGATGGAGGTGGGTGAGTTTGCTGTTAGAGGAGGTATTATTGATGTTTTTTCGTTTAATCATAGTCACCCTGTAAGATTAGATTATTTTGGAGATACATTAGATCGATTTAATACATTTGATTGTCATACACAACGATCATTAAACTCATTAGACGAGATTACCTTTTACCCAATTTCTCAAAATGATTCTATTTTTAGTCATGATGATTTTGTTAATCAAGATCATGAACTTTTATTTCAGCTAAATGATGGCGATTATGTGGTTCATGAAACGCATGGTGTGGGTATTTATAAAGGGCTTCTTCACTTAAGTCGATCAGGTTCTGAAGGTGAATATGTGTTTATTCAGTATAAAGGCAATGACAAGCTGTATATGCCTTTGGATCAAATTCATTTGTTGCATAAATTTTCTGAGGGTGAAGGGTCTCCAAAATTAAATAAGTTGTATGATGGATCTTGGAAGCGAGTTACTGAACGTACTAAGCGTGCGTTAGATGAGCTTGTCCAAGATATTTATACATTGGTAAAAAAAAGACAGGATTTGAAAGGGTTTGCATGTGCAGAGGATAGTGAATCTCAACTTCTTTTTGAGAATGCTTTTGCTTATGATGAGACGCCTGATCAATTAACAGCCATCGCTGATATTAAAAAAGATATGGAGTCTCAGATTCCTATGGATCGATTACTTTGTGGGGATGTTGGATTTGGGAAAACAGAGGTTCTTATTCGAGCAGCATTTAAAGCATTTGATAACCTAAAACAAGTGGTTGTATTGGTTCCGACAACTATTTTAGCGGAACAACATTATCAGTATTTTAAAAAACGATTTGATGGATTTTCTTGTCGTATTCAAACATTGTCGGGTTTTAAATCAAAATCCGATCAAAAAAATGTTATTAAAGATCTAAAGTCTCATCAATGTGATATTGTGATTGGTACTCATCGATTATTACAAAAAGATATAGAGTTTTCCGATTTAGGGTTGCTAATTATTGATGAAGAACAGCGGTTTGGTGTGACACATAAAGAAAAAATTAAACGATTGAGTGAATTAGTGGATTGTTTATCTGTTTCCGCTACTCCAATACCTCGAACTATGTACATGTCTCTTACAGGTTCCCGTTCGATTTCGTTAATTGCCACGCCTCCTAAAGGAAGACAATCTATAGAAACAGTGGTTAATCAATTTGATTCATCTTTAATAAAAGAAGCGATTGTTCGAGAGTTGAAACGCGAGGGCCAGATTTATTATGTTTTTAATGATATCGATCGATTTTCAGAAAAAAAATCACTTTTACTTAAGTTGCTTCCCAATTTAAAAATTGCATCTATTCATGGTCGAATGAAGCCAATGGATATTGAAAAAACATTGTTAGCGTTTTATAAGAATGAATTTCAATTGCTGTTGAGTACTACTATTATTGAAAATGGACTCGATATTCCAAATGTTAATACTATTATATTAGATAAAGCTGAAAATTTTGGTCTTTCACAAATTCATCAAATTCGAGGGCGTGTGGGGCGCTCGAATAAAAAAGGATATTCTTACTTATTATTTTCAGATTTTTCAAGATTAACAGAAAAAGCTGTTCAACGATTTAGGGCCATTCAAGCCTATGTTACCTTAGGTGCTGGGTATGATTTGGCGATGAAAGATCTTGAAATTAGAGGTGCCGGTACATTACTTGGAGAGAAACAGCATGGTCATGTTACTTCGGTGGGCTTTGAACTATATTGTAAATTGTTGGAAGATGCCGTGAAAAAACGAGATTCTGGAAACGTATCAACGCTTACTAAAATAAACAAGCCGTTACGTAAATTGAAATCGACTGTTTCTTTTTATATTCCAGATGATTACATTCAGGATACCAAACAGCGCTTGGCTATTTATAAAAAAATTATGAATTTTGAAGTTAAAGCTGAAATTGATTTTTTAATTGAGGAATTAGCGGATCGTTATGGTGATGTTCCTGGCAGTTTAGATTACTTGTTGCAGTCTTTGAAATCTTATTTACCTGATTATTAAGCTGTCTTATTTTTTCTTTTTCTTTTGTTGCACTTTTTTATAAGCATCTAAAATGGACTCTTCCATATCTTTTGCATATTGTTCTTGATCATTCGTTTCACCAAGTGAAAAAGCTATTTCTGCAAACTTACCACAAAGTGTTTTGATCCGTGAAATTTCACTTTCAATACCTTTGGAATCTAAACCTAATAATAAGGATGTATTATTAACAATCTTTTTATTTCTGTTATGATTATTTTTTCTGATATCCATAATATAATTCTAAAATAATTTATCCTCTACTACAATGTTTGAAACTTAATTTATTTTGATTAATTTTATAGTTAATTAAATTTATTGCTATTTATTTTACTATAATGCTTATTTTTAGTGTGTTTCTAATCATTATATCGGCTTAATATTTTTTAAATTTCACTTTTTTTTTAAGTTGATACAAATTTTATTTGATGTAAAATAAATACTTATAAATTGTTATTAATTTTTTAAGGTTTTTTAAATGTCTAAACGAATTCGAACCCATGTAAATCCATTAAGTTTTTATCAAAAATTAATGCCATTAAACTTTGATGACATATTTCATAATTTCGATGGATCACTACAGTTAGAGATCGGATTTGGAAAAGGTGTTTTTATTTCTAAGTATGCTCAATTGTATCCTAATTCTAATTTGTTGGCAGTGGATGTGCGTAAGGGATTGTTTGAGCCACTACAAGAACAGTTTGATCAAGAAAATATACAAAATGTTCATTTAATACATGGAACTGGTGAAAGAGTTCTAGATGAATTGATTCCACATCGCAGCTTATCTCGAGTTTTTTTGTTTCATCCAGATCCATGGTTTAAGAAACGGCATATTAATAGGCGAGTGATTCAACCTGAATTTTTGGGTTTATTAAAACAAAAATTAAGTGACGATGGTCGTTTCTATGTTTCAACAGATGTGGAGTTACTGTGGGAGTATATGTCAGATATTCTTTTAGAAGCAGGCTTTACTAAAGTTGAGGATTCATTTTGGACAACTGATTATACAAGTCATTGGAGTATGTTTAGTGAAAAAGATTTACGAACCCAATATTATTCGGCTTGGCAATATTCGTTATAGTTTTTCTTGAAACCTTTAATTTAAATTTTGTATTATAAAAAAGTTTCCCATTAATTTAATTAAGGATTGCTATGTCTATAAAATATGTTGATTATTCGTTACGATTGTCAAAAAAATCAAATGTTGTCTTGGTTTTATCGGATAAATTTACTAAGAAATCTTCTAGCTATAAGGACTTGATTTCATTCTATGGTGAAGCATGTGTTGCACAAATTATGAGTGACTTGGCATTATCTGATGAGAAAAAAACATTTAATTGGTCATCTGTCATATTCAATCACCCAAAGTTGAGTGAGATTAAAGTTATACGCTTATCAAACTCATTTAGTAATGATTATAAAGATTGGCTAGCGTTAATGGGTGAGATTTCAAGATATTCTTTTATCAACAAAAATTTAGATGTTCTAATTGAGC
>CACECR010000034.1 GCA_902558105.1 uncultured Candidatus Marinamargulisbacteria bacterium
TCGTTTCTAAAATCATTGAAAAAGAACGACCAGATGCTATTCTTCCAACCGTAGGTGGACAAACGGGTTTAAATTTATCTTTAGATTTACACAATGAAGGTGTTTTAGATAAATACAACGTTGAAATGATTGGTGCAAAACCTGATGTGATTCATAAGGCTGAAGCGCGAGATGCGTTTAAAAAGGCTATGCAAAACATTGGATTAGAGCTTGCTCGCTCAGAAGTTGCTTATACACTGGATGAGGCAAAAACAAAGTCTCTTGAAATTGGCTATCCATTAGTGATTCGTCCCGCATTTACTTTAGGTGGAACGGGTGGTGGAATTGCTCATAATGAAGAAGAAATGCTTGAAATCGTTGAGCAAGGATTAATGAACAGTTTAATTTCGGAAGTTCTGATCGAAGAATCGATTGTGGGATGGAAAGAATATGAACTTGAGGTAATGCGCGATAAAAATGATAACGTAGTTATCGTATGTTCTATTGAAAATATTGATGCCATGGGAGTTCATACAGGAGATTCTGTTACAGTTGCCCCTGCACAAACTTTAACAGATAAAGAGTATCAAATTTTACGTAACGCTTCGATTGATATTATGCGTGAGATTGGTGTTGATACAGGTGGATCCAACGTTCAGTTTGCTGTGAACCCAAAAGATGGGCGTGTTATTGTTATTGAGATGAACCCGCGAGTGTCTCGTAGTTCAGCTTTAGCATCAAAAGCAACTGGCTTTCCTATTGCTAAATTTGCAGCTAAGTTATCTGTGGGTTATACACTAGATGAACTTAATAATGATATTACTAAGAAAACTCCTGCCTGTTTTGAACCAACCTTAGACTATGTTGTAACTAAAATACCTCGTTTTGATACACGAAAATTTTCAAAAGAGGCTATCACTTTAGGAACCAGCATGAAGTCCGTTGGTGAAGCAATGTCTATAGGACGAACGTTTAAAGAATCGTTTCAAAAAGGTTTACGTTCATTAGAGTTAAATCGTTTTGGTTTAGGTTATGATGGTAAAGATATTACAAGTTTAACAGACCAAGAATTAACGACTGGTTTAATTAAACCTACACCTGATCGTATTCATATTGTTAAATATGCTTTAGAAAAAGGGATGTCCATTGACGAGGTATATGAATTATCAGGTATTGATCCATGGTTCTTACATCAGTTCAAGCAAATTATTGAATATAGTCAAAAGATTGATATTAATGATGCCGATGAATTAAGAGAGGCAAAGCGCCTTGGATTTTCAGATCATCAATTAGCTCAACTTACAGGTATTGGTTCTGAAACTGAAATTCGTGAAAAACGTAAAGAATTAGGAGTTCTTCCTACTTATTCATTAGTAGATACGTGTGCTGCAGAATTTGAAGCGTATACGCCATATTATTATTCAACTTATGAAACTCAAGATGAGCGTCGACCTTCTACTAAAAAGAAAGTCATGATTTTAGGTGGTGGTCCTAACCGTATTGGACAAGGTATAGAGTTTGATTATTGCTGTGTTCATTCGTCTTTTGCATTAAGAGAAGAAGATTTTGAAAGTATCATGGTGAATTCAAATCCTGAAACTGTATCTACAGATTTTGATATTTCAGATAAATTATTCTTTGAGCCACTAACATTCGAAGATGTGTTGAATATTTATGAAGTAGAACAACCTGAAGGTGTGATTGTTCAGTTTGGTGGTCAAACTCCACTTAATTTATCGACTAAATTAGAAGCAGCTGGTGTTAAGGTTTTAGGTACTAGCTCTGATAGTATTGATCGTACTGAAGATCGGGAACGATGTGTCGAACTTCTAAAGATGTGTGGTTTACAACAGGCTCCTAATGGTACAGCCGTTTCAATGGAAGGTGCTTTAGATATTGCTAACTCCATTGGTTATCCTGTAGTTGTTAGACCTTCTTATGTGATTGGTGGAACTTCTATGAAGATCGTTTATAACGATAAGGAATTGTCATCATATATGGTTAATACTCCTGAAATTTCTGAAGATCGTCCGGTTTTAGTCGACAAGTTTTTAGATCATGCAATAGAGTGTGATGTTGATTGTATTTCGGATGGTCATGATGCAATTGTGATTGGTATTTTAGAGCATATTGAACCGTGTGGTGTCCATTCAGGCGACTCTGCGTGTGTATTCCCACCACATTCACTTTCTCAAGAAATTCAAGATGAAATGCGTACAGCTGCAAGTCGTTTAGCAAAAGAATTATCTGTAAAAGGATTATTAAATATTCAGTTTGCTGTTAAAGATAATCAGCTTTATGTAATTGAAATTAATCCAAGAGCGTCTCGTACGGTTCCGTTTATTAGTAAAGCGGCAGGTGTTCCATGGATTAAGATGGCTACTAAAATTATTATGGGTAAAACTATTCGTGAGTTAAAGCTAAAAGAAGTAATCCCATCTCATTATGCGATTAAAGAATCTGTATTTCCGTTTAACCGTTTTGATACCACTGACATTCTTTTAGGACCTGAAATGAAGTCTACAGGTGAAGTTATGGGAATCGATACTTCCTTATCTAATTCGTTTATAAAATCTCAGTTAGCGACACGTCAATCGGCTAGCGAAAAGCCAAACTCGTTATTTGTTACTGCTGAAGATCGTTATAAACCACTTATTATTGATGCTGTTAAACGTTTATCTTCGGCAGGTGTCACTTTATTTGCTACTAAAGGAACTCAATCTTTTCTTAAAGAAAATGGCTTAGAGTCTACATTAGTTAATAAAATAGCAGATAAAACGGATGGTTCCTCTATAGATGTTATTAAAAATGGTAACGTTGACTTAGTCTTTAATTTAACGTCTAATTTAGATGATAGGGATGAGAAAATGATGAGACGTGCATCTTTAGCTCATCAGGTTCCATTTATTTCTACAGTAGAAGCATTTAATATGTTTGTTGATTCTGTATTAGATGATAGTCTGTCCATTGATGTTAGATCGATTCAATCGTACTATGCTGATATTCCAGAGCTTGAGGAGGTTTTAAATTGAATATCTTCTTAAGACAAGCATTTACGGAAACCTCATCAGCTACTAGTTCAATTGTTTCTGATTGTTTCGACTTGGTTAAATTATCTACTGATAAATTAAGTAAAGAGCAAAGTCTGAAGTTTAACTTTTTAACTTCTACTAAAGCTGAGACGGCTGAATCGTTTAAAAAATCTTTTACTGAGGCTACTGGCTTAGAGTTTACAGCAAAAAACTTTAGAGATTACCGGTTAAAGCAACTGGATGAAACTGACTTAATGATTATCTTTAGAACGAGTTTGAGCGAAAGTAGCGCGTTTGAGTTAGCTTATAATATTTTTTCAGAGCGACGAGCACCCGTATTTTTTGCTATTCATGAATCTGCTCCAATAAAAACAACATTAATTCGTGAGCTAGAGTCTGAACTTGATATTAATTATGTTCATTTTTCTAGAGCGGAAGAACTTGCGGTACCTATTCATGAGTTTTTATTAACACACTCGTTAAATAGTACGTTAACTTATCGGTAATGATTTGGGGGGTACAAGATTGTACCCCCTTACTATAATTGGAGTTTAAATGTTCGAAACTATTAATTTTTCTTTATCAAATATATGGATATTAATTTGTTCATGTTTAGTTTTTATTATGCACTTAGGGTTTGCTGCTTTAGAAACAGGATTAACTCGATCTAAAAACACAGTTAATATTCTGTTTAAAAATGTGGGAGTATTATCAATCGGTATCTTAAGTTTTGCCTTAATTGGATTCAATTTAATGTACCCTGGAGAAGCTTTTTCTGGTTCATTTTTTGGGCTTTCTGGCATTGGACTTATCACCGACAATTTTTCATCGACATCGTTATATAATCCAAATTATACGTTTTATACGGATTTCATCTTTCAAGCGATGTTTGCAGCTACTGCGGCTACTATAGTATCTGGTGCTGTTGCAGAAAGAATGAAGTTGGGTCCTTTTTTAATCTTTGCCTTATTATTGGTTGCTATATCATATCCAATTACAGGAATGTGGCACTGGGGAGGCGGTTTTTTATCAACCTTAAAAACTCCTTTTCACGATTTTGCAGGATCTACTATTGTTCATTCAGTTGGCGGATGGGCTGCTTTAGCTGCCGTATTGTTTTTAGGTCCTAGATTGGGACGTTATGACAAGTTAAACTCTATTCGTCCTCACAGTTTTGCATTAGCTTCAATTGGAGTTTTGTTACTTTGGTTTGGATGGTTTGGCTTTAATGCAGGCTCTGTCTTATCGGCGGATCCACAATCTGTATCTTTGGTATTTATTAATACTTTATTAGGTGGAGCATCTGGTACTTTTTTTGCTAAAGTTACATCATGGGTTCGTTATAAACGTCCTGATTTATTAAATACATTAAATGGTACACTTGCTGGTTTAGTGTCTGTTACTGCCGGTGCAGATGTTCTTACACCACTTACATCTTTTTTTGTTGCTGCACTAGGTGGTGTATTAGTTGTGTTTTCAGCTGAGTTTTTTAACAATCGTCAAATTGATGATCCCGTAGGAGCTATATCAGTCCATTTAATTGTAGGCATTTGGGGTACTTTAGCCGTTGGACTATTTAGTAATATTGCATCTTTTTCACAAGTTTTGTCACAATTAGTTGGTATTTTATTTATTGGTGCTTTTACTCTTGGTTTTTCTTGTATTGTTTTATTAGTACTTTCAAAAGTTTATGGATTACGTGTGAGTTCAGATCATGAAATTGAAGGTTTGGATCGTTCTGAGCATAAAGATCTTTCTTATACTTATTGTTTTGATCCAGTTGTAATTAATAAAGAAACATCTAATATTGCAAATTAATATTATATTCATAAAATGAGCTCTTTATGAGCTCATATTATGTATTTCTAATCTTACAAAATAATGGTTCGTTTCCCACAACTGTTTGACAACTTAGTCTTGTAAATTCAGTTGGTGGGCGATCCAGATCGATGTCTAACATATCATATTCTTCGTCTTTAGGAGTAGGGTTTTTCGTTTTTCCTTGTAATACTTCTACCGCACAACTACTACAACTTAATTGACCATAACAATCCGAGCAAAGAAACTTTTCGTCATAACCGTAAGCACGAGCATAGGCTAATAAAGAACCATATTCTCCAGGTTCTGGTGCCGCTTGATTTTGATTAATTAAAATTGTTGCAATTGAGTTTTCACCTTCATGATATAACCATACTGGGGTAATCGTATCTTTTAAACTATCAGAAGAAAAATATTCGTTTAGAACTTCTTTAATATCGTTACCGTTTGTATTTAGCCAAGAGGCGTAACGGTTTTGTTGTTCTTTATTTAATGGTGTATTTTTTAGCCAATCATTCAAAGCATTTGGTAATGTAGTATCTGAAATTAAAGCTGATTTTAAATTACATTTCATATCACTATCCTAGCTTACCTGATACAGTTCTTTAGCATATGTTTTTTTCTTATTCACAATATCATTATACTCTTGTTCAAAGAAAAACTCTTTTTCTCCAAAAGCAGGGACTAATTGATCCAGCCACGTGGCTTTTGGATCGTGCTTTGCAAAAAAGACACGTTTACACCATTCAGGGTTTCGAGCTTGTAAAAACTTACAGACAAATACTTCTTCGCCGGCTACATTTTCTTGGCCTAGTATACATACTTTTCCTGGCCCACAAGACATTGAGGGGCCTCTTGCTGTATGGGCTAGTCCAGACATTAACTGGCGTGCTTTAGAGTACACATCTAACGCATGATCTAAAGTTACTTCAAAATATTCTTGTGCACCTGTATCTCTTGCAATAAACATGTAATAAGGAATAAGGCCATTCTGCACTTGAATTTGCCACATTTTAGCCCAAACTTCGGCACTGTCATTAATGCCTTTCATTAAAGGAGCCTGTGTTCGGATAACCGCACCAGCTTCTTCACGAAGACGGCGTGCGGCTTCAAGTGTAATTGGATTTAGTTCTTGCCAATGGCTAAAGTGAGCCATTACCGCAATATGTTTTCCACCTTCTTTCATTTGTTTAAATAATGAAATTAGGTCATCGGCATCGGGTTCAGTTAAGAATCGATACGGATGATACGTGAGTGCTTTTGTACCAATTCGTATATTTTTAATATGATCAAATTCAGGTTGGAGTAGGGGCTCTAAAACGTCTCTCCACACATCTGATTTCATAGTCGCAGGGTCTCCACCTGTCATTAACAGATCGGTAACTTCTGGATGCTCTTTTAAGTAACGATGTAATCTAACGGAATCGTCTTCTAAAAATTTGTCTTTTCCTACAAACTGATTAAAACGAAAGCAGTAGGTACAGTAGGCATGACAGGTTTGTGCATTTTTATGAAACATTAAGACAATTTTCGGGTATTTGTGTTGTAATCCATCAATGGCACTGATGTCCGCATCATCATTTTCTTCAAATACAGGGCGGTTAGCTGCTTGGTTAGCAGGTGCTGGATTTTTAGCACTTCTGATATCAGAAATATGTTCGGCAATGGTTTCTCTGCTGGCCCCTGATTCTTTAAGTTGTTTAATTCCGTCAATTTCTTCACGACTTAGCATTTCGGGTTGAGGGAATGTTAACTTGAAAATCGGATCTTCTAAATAATTTTTCCAATTAATTTGATCAATCGTAAATTGGTTAATTTTAAAGGGAAATACTTGGGCTACAATTTTTCTGTCTTCTAAATACGGATCATTTATACCTTGAGCATTGAAAATACCAGGAATGTCCGAACGAAGATACTTTTTAAACGGTTTGTGCTTTATCACTTTTCCAGTTGGAGTGACCCAGTCTTTGGGTGTTTCAAAAGGATTTTTAAATGCGGTAAGTTTTTCTATATTAATTTTTGGATTATTCATAAAGCTAAGTATATGAAAATGTTTCTAGCTTTCCAAGTAATAT
>CACECR010000035.1 GCA_902558105.1 uncultured Candidatus Marinamargulisbacteria bacterium
CTCATAAATCTACTTTTCAAAACCTTGATTTAAAAAATATTCGAGTGGTTCCAATTAGAGAACTCTTAGAAAGCAGAACACTAGCTGCTCCAAAAGGTAGTATTCCCTATGAATATGACTCAGACGACGGGAGTACTATACATTAATAAAAAATTTAGTACTTTAAATTTATATAGTAATTACATTTTTTAATAAATCACTCTCTAAGACCCCAGTCATTCAAGCAAAGGGATGTTTAGTGCTAAGGACCTTACTAATTTTTATTTCCTTTGATGATTTGAAAATATTAATTTATGGCGCGCCCGACACGATTCGAACGTGTGACCTACGGATTAGAAGTCCAGTGGGTTTTAGCCGTTACGCTTACATTTCTTAGTGAAGCAGTATATTTACCATATATTGATTTAAGTTCGTAATAGTTTGTTTTTGAATTTTTGGGTAGAAAAAAGGTGAAATTTAGCCGAGGTTATTAGATGTTACTTTGTCTGGTTTTGACATGGGTGTTTTAATACTATCAATTGTTGATACCGTATATCCAGGATAATTACCAGATTCAATTGCTGTTACAAATGTTTCTCTATCTAAAATATCCCCTGTTGAACAATCCAAAAAGTATTGATTCCGGCCTGATTCTGATTCTTGAATAACCTTAACTGGTTTTTCAGGGTCATAATCAAAATGACGAAGACCTTTGTATTCTCTTGGGTCATTAGGCTCAATGATTAATTCATTTTTTTCTTGGTAATTCTCGAATATTTTTATCAAAATAAATATAAGCTTCTTGCCTTGCCACTACCATTAGTTCCAAATACTCTTCTTTTTCTAATTCAATAAGGTTTTTAAGTTTGTTTATCACGTTTTTAATCCATTGACTTTTTGTTTTGAAACTATTCTATTATACCAAAACAAAAAGATTGCTCCTAAATTCATAAAAATTCCTACCCACGCATCCTCCTTGCTACTTGCAAATATAAGTGTATTTGTATAAATAAAGCTTGTGAAAACTATAGGGAGCATTGAAAAAACCATGATGAATCGATTGAAAGGTAGGAGGGGTGTTTATTTATAGTAGATTTTTACTTAGACCATAAGTTTATCTTTAATTGTTCGTAATGGAATGCCACATAATTTAAAAATTAATAAATTTCGGTGAAATATCAATTATTATAATTCGATAATAGAATGTAAATTATATAAAACAAAGGAATTCTAAGATGTGTCAGTCAAATTCATATAAAATCATCTCACTAAATACTAAACATCAATCAGAGCTTGAAAAATTCCGATTAAAGTGTAGCCAAAAGTATTGTGTAGAAACAGCAACTGGTGAGACTCTAGATAAATTAACTAGAGAACACCATAAAGCAAGAAACCAAATTACTTTACGTCTAAACGAGGGTATTGGAGGTCCAAGCGGGGGTCAAAAAGACTCATTACATAAACTTGAGAAGGAACATCATGCCGCCATTTTTGATCGGAAGGATTATACACTCCATACTATTCGTGAAATCGAACCACGGGATGCATTTATCGAAGCTCCATGCTATTACGATGCCAGTCTACCATCAAAATATTTTAGATGGACACAATTAAATCGTCCTCATCCTGTTTTTATAAATGATGAAACTTGCAAACATACTATTCAGCAACCCTCACGAACATCATGTACTACGACATGTTTGAATATGTTGTTATGTGATATGGGGCTTCATGATCGATATATTCGAGCCGATCAAACACTCTGGACAAAAGATGGAGAACTGGAAAAACGTATTGAATCTGTTAAACTAACACCTATTGAAACTAAACTAAGACTAGAATCTAATATTCAGGATGCAAAAGAACGCTATCACGATCTTAATCAAAAAGTAGTCGACGCTATTACACAACTCATCACAAAAAACGGATCCGCTATATTATCATTAGGTAACCATGGTCATGTTGTTGTCATCGATAGTATTAGTCTGGATACAGGTGTCCGTATACGAGAACCTTGGAGTGGCATTGATATCACCCTCACATTAGATGCATTTAGTAAAGAAATGAGATATCATTCAGATGAATATGAATTCGAAGACACCAAACACGTTCACTTACATTTTATACAAATTAGAGAATATCAACACCCTTCTCTAGATCAAAACTGTCGTAAGATTAAAGAGAAGCTCCAGACTCTTAGTCGAGACGTTGACCAGTTTCCTATTCTAGAGGCCTACTGTGCGGAAGAAAAGATTAGTCTTGAGGAGTACTTAGCTTGGGACGCTTCGCAACAACTCTAATTATTATAGCTTTAATATAATCTACTATATTAAAAGGGCTGTTTTACTTAACACTATAATAAAATGGCGCGCCCGACACGATTCGAACGTGTGACCTACGGATTAGAAGTCCGTTGCTCTATCCAGCTGAGCTACGGGCGCCAAAGTATGTGTATTATACCTAAATTATTTGATCCTGACGAGTCCCTTTCGCAACGGCCTTCTCTCCCGTCCGTCCCCTCCTTGCTTCCAAAGCTTAGCTAAATCATTGTACTCAGCGTTTAATCTCATCGACACCTTACTCATTTACATCTAGTAAACTCCGTACTTGTCTCTTTATTTGCCTTGAGCCCCCTGATTTTTCGTTGCTTTGGGTTACGGCGGCATGCGTTATCGTCTCTCAACTAACCTTATAGTTAAATTGATTTTAAATAAAGTTTTCTATATCTTAACACTACATTAACTATGGATACTTGCTTAGGTGGTGCTTGATCGAATCTCCGCTTTTTACTCACTAAAACAATTAAATCAAGCCAATGCTAGTTTTTTACAAGCAATGAAAAGGCACGGATCACTTTGGAATCAATTTTTATTTTTATATGAAGCTAGAGATACCGCAAATGATAAGGCGCTCATCATTAAAAATAAAGAATTCGCAATATGTGGTGCGGTTCTATTGTGTGTAAATAAGATCACAAACAATAATAAGTCCCCCAGAGTAGCAACCGAATTTTGAAATACATTAAATTGGAGGCCCAACTTCGTTTTTTCACTACTTTCAAGAACTTTATTTTTCAACTTTAATTCGTGATATGATCTCGTGGATAAGATCAAACATTTGAGAAAAAAAACGCTAAGAGAAGAATAAGTCGCTGCAGTCATTATAGGCTCTTGTTCAAAAGCTTGATCAGTCGTTTGATTCGGCAAAACACCTTCATCTGTGCTATTTATTAACTGTGAAGGAGAAAATTGTAAAATCATAATCTGCTTATGAATTGACAGTGAAGAATATAGAAAATCTGCGCTTGCGACTATCAAACCTAAAACAACATCCCCACCATCCAATACATTTTTCCGATTCAAAAAACCAGCTCTTACCTGAATAGATAATGAAATCGCCAAAGCAGTGATCAGTCCCGCATTCACTAACTCAGTTACGGGATCGTCGTTTGAATATCCATTTGGAGAGGGATTACTATTTGCACTATCCGAACGAAGGGCATTTCCAATCGTACTGGCAATTAATAAAACCGTCAGACCTTAAAACCATGGTGAGGCATAAGGGCTACTTTGAGTAGTCACACCTCTCATAATATCACTAGAAATAGACTGAAATTTATGCCAACACCCCTCTTTACTTGTAGTGTAGGATATTATTTTTTTTGATACCGATAAAAAAAGTGTCACTTCAAAACTTTCTTAGTTTAATGCTTTAAGTATATCAATAGAAACCTCAAAAACCAAAGTCGATTAGAAGAAAAGTTCAATCAACTATACCTCAAAGTCCCTACACATCAATGCACTAGCTCTAATGAAATTAATCTCAAAGCTATTTCCCCATTTATCTAAAACCGCTGTTGTGCTTAATATCTCTTCATGTCTAGGCTCTACTCACAAAAAATCAACTGGCGGTCATTATACCTACTCTGATAGTAAATCGTTGTTAAATATGTTTACTTTATGATGAAGGAACTCTGAATGAGAAAAACTCAGCTTTTTTAAATATAGATGGCTCTGAACATCCGTGGTGAATACTAAACTTAAAAATTATTAATCTTAAGCACGTCATTTAATTAATGCCAGAGTTTCTGATTTTGCTTTGAATAGTTTAACGTCAGAAACCGTACTTTAGTACCGTCTTTTAAGACTTTCACAAAAGGAGATAACGTTCCAAGCAAGCCTCTTTGACTCCCAACTAACTTTCCAATTCCCTTCAGCTTAAATTGATTAGGTCCACATTTAACTAATCCAGTACCTTTATGGCTAGAACTAATGCCGCTTTCTAAATTTCTCAAGGCTTGTGTCTGCATTTGCGTTTCTGGATATTCTTGATTCCAATCGTCTTTTGTAACTGAAACAAAAATATAACTATTTTGTTCCCCACCAACAACTACTCTAATTTCATTATTTGAATTATGCTCTCTAAAATTCTTTTTCTCATTCTCTAAGAACTCATTGGTTTTAGGTTTCGTTGTATTATTTTTAGTTTTTTTTGACCTCACCTCTGATCTTTTACCCCTTGATTTTATGGGTCTATCTGTTCTAGGAGAAAAGTAATATTCATCATTATATGCATTTGTTATGTTTGATGGATCTATACCACTTTTAGAACTTTTTTTTGATTCCTCAGGTCTTTTTTCAACCTTATGAGTATCATTCACAGGATCACTGTTAAGATAACTTTTAAAATACTCTACTTTAACACCTGAGAAATCAGTTGCTAACTTATCAAGAAAGTCTTGATGGGACTGTAATTCCTTTTTTTTCTGATTATAGTAGAACTTGAGACTCACAAAGATCATCGTCATCATACAAAGAGAAATAGCCGTTTTAGGATCGTTTTTAATCATGATTTGCCACGCATCAGTAAATGCCTTTTGTTCAAAAAGTGCATAATCCTTTTTACTAAATTCTTCATATGGATCCGGAATCAATTCATCAACATATTTACTATATTTATCACTAATTATATCTAACTGCTCTTTCTCAGAAAGATACCCTAATAATCCATCATTACTTAAAAGTTCTAGTGCAAATCGTTCTTTGGCTTCAAAATCAAATAATTTATTAATACGCTGAAATAAAGTATTAACACCAACTATTAAAACTGAGATTGCAGGACTTAAATAGAACATACAGGATCCCCAATAACTCCGACTTTTCCAAAGATCATGTTCACTTTTTATAATCTGAAAATCTTCCAAAACTCGTACTCTAACTAATTCAAATCTTGGATCATTTACAATTCTAGACAACTCGGCTTTTTCTTGTTGTGAATCTCCATTAAGCTCTTTTAAATACCTTATTAATGCAATATCTGATTCATTAAATATATCTTGAGGTCTTGATGATACTACTTTTAACATAATAAAACTCCAGTTAAAATCAAATAATATTTACATTCCTCAAAATATTAAGTTTTATTATTAAAAAATTAAACCATAATTTAAAATTTGTGTAAAATAAAATAAAAATTTTGATTTTTTTTCTATCTATTCTTCTTTAGCTTCTGATTATTTGAGCATACTTACAATATGAAGCTTAGATTACTAGATCAATTAACCAATCTCGACTAAAATCAATTCAATATCGTCAACGGATTGCATCTTTAAACGATCCCCTTTTTCAATATGAAGACCATCTCTCGCGGATACCAAGACATCGCCAGCCATTAACTGTCCAGACGAGACTACAGCATACGCTTCACTAGTACTTAAATCTGGTAGCTCTACTAATTCATCTTTTTTAGTTACGATTCGCCATAAACGAGCCTTTTGATAAAGTCGAATGGAAATATCATCGCCATCTATGCCAGAGGCAAGACACTCAGTATGGGATCCTGACGAATAATGAAGCACATGATGTTCCCAACGAGGCTCCACATTCAGGGTATCGGGCCGTAACCAAATTTGAAACAATCGTGTCTCTTCATCTTCTAAATTGTATTCACTGTGGGTAACTCCAGAACCTGCCGACATAATTTGTATCGAACCGGCCTCCGTTCGCCCCTCATTTCCCATACTATCTTTATGAGTAATCGCACCCTGCCTAACATATGTGATAATTTCCATATTATCATGAGCATGACTTGGAAACCCTTTTCCGGCTTGAATTTCATCATCATTCCAAACACATAAGGGCCCGATGGCTACTTTTTTTGGGTCGTAATAATTATTAAAGCTAAAATGATAATTGGCTTTTAACCACCCATAATCAGACTTGCCTAACTTGCTAAACGGATAATATTTCATTAAATTTCCTCTAAAATTTATATCGATTAATATTTTTTTTTAATTAACCATTGACCTTTTTTATCAGAAGATATAAATTTAAAATTAATAAAATTACAAAATACAAATTTATTTAGGTCTTTTAATGAACTTTATTTCTTTTATTAACTTTAAAACAATATCCATACCCCCTGTATTACTTGTCTCTCCTACTTTGGATCAAGACCACAAGGACCCAACTACAGATGCCGAACTATTTGCTATATGGATTTTATCTCCAAAAGAAAGTCAAAATCAACACCTAGCCAAACTTTCTTCGGTATCACTAAAAACGAAGACTACCATTATGAATGGTTACGTTTTTACTCTTAGACAGTTTCTTTTGACTAAAAATAAATCTGACTTCATATCCAGCGTTACACAACTAGTTTCAAAATTAAAGACTAACAAAAACAGTAAAAAAGAAGCCTACGTTTTTGCCATTGAAATAATGAATAACATTATTCACCTACTAACTAATCATTCAAGTTATTGGACTAACCGGTTTCAAGTCGCATTTTCTAAGACACCCCACTACATACACTTACTA
>CACECR010000036.1 GCA_902558105.1 uncultured Candidatus Marinamargulisbacteria bacterium
CCGTGCTCCAAATGTTAGTTATTTGTCCATAAAAAATGTTGACAGAATCGAGTTTTTAGAAAGTTCACAATCTGTAGTTTATGGATCGGGGGCTAGTGGTGGTGTAATTAATATTATTACAAAAAATAGTAATGACTTTTTATTTACTGAGTTTGGTGAAAATAGGTCTTTAAATGCGATTTCTACATCAACAAAAATTAACAATATAGAGCTGGATTTTTATGGGCAAGTTGCCTTAGATGATTCATTATCAACAATATCAAGTGGTGATGAAAAAGATTCTGATGCGCATCATTCATTTTCACTAAATATGAAAAAAGTATACGGTGATTTTGTGGGAATTAGTAACTTTTCAACATATAGTTCAAGCAAAAGAGAGTTTGATAGGGAGGATTTTCAAACAGGGGAATTTATTGATGAACCAGGCAGTAATAACAAAACTGAAAGGTTTGCTAATAAAACAACGTTTAGTAAAGAAATAAATTCTTATTTAAGCCAATCTCTAGTCGTAGACTATAAAAAAATTGAAAGAGAAACTCTTGCAGGTGATATTTTGTATGGTTATAGATCACGTGAGGGTAAGTTCTCTAATTACTATCATTTAAAAAATAGTAATCAGAAGCAAAATCTTTTTGTTGGGGTTTCCGCATTAGATGAAAAATATGCCGGAACTCAGGGTAGTTTAGAAAAATATTCTCAAAAAGAATATGGTCTTTATGCAAATTACCTTGGTCATTTTAACCACTTTTCTTTGACTTCCGGAGTACGACTTGCAAGAGTTTCAACAAAATATAATTTGAATGCAGTTCATTTTGGCTTAAGTAAAACATTTGAACCAATTCAAACTTCTTTAAAATTAAACTATAAAACTGGGTATAAACTTCCCAGCCTTTTTCAAGTTGATTATAATAAACAAAACAATGGTTTAGATCTTAAAAACGAGACATCTGAATCAAGAGAAGTCTCATTAAATAAAAAATTTGAGTATGCAGTTTTATCACTTAGCTACTTTGAATCATCGATATCAGATGTGATTGATTTTAATGCAGATTTTAAATACGAAAATATATCATCAGCAAAAGTAAAGGGTACAACATATACAATTCAATTTGATAGCATAAAGCCAATGGAATTTGTGAAGTTGAGTTATACTAACTTAGGTGAAACCGCATATGAAAAATCTTCCAAAAATAAATTGACTTTAGCTAGTGCCGTACGATTTGATAAGGTGCAACTTGGTCAATCTATTATTTACACAGGTAAATCAGATACATTTTCTGAATATACTATAGTTAATTCATCACTGAATTATGATATCGATAAACAAACCATTGTAAGCACAAGAGTTCATAATGTATTAAATGAAAAATATGAAGTAATAGATCAATATCAAACTCATGGTCGGTCATTTTTTCTTGGTGTTAAAAGATTGTTTTAGTTTTTTGACAATTGGAAGCCCCAAGTGGGGCTTCCAATACTTTTAAATCAACATTATACTAAATGAATATGAAAACATTATTAACGAAATCCAATCTTATACTTATCGGAATCCTACTAATCATAGGCTTACTACGGTTGTTCCCCCATCCTCCGAATCTAACGCCTGTGATTGCATTGTCTGTTCTAGCCGCTGCGTGGTTTCCTAAAGGAAAAACTCAATATTTAGTACCGTTAACTATTATGCTACTAACCGATGCTGTCATTGGGTTTCATTCATTAATGCCGGTAGTCTACGGAAGTTTGTTGGTAGCCGGTACTTGTGGCCGTCTTTTACGTCATCAAACCGATACAACGCAATCTTTACTAGCGGGTGCAAGCTCATCGATCGTATTTTTTATCTTAAGTAATTTCGGTGTTTGGGCAATGAGCCCTTTATACCCCAAAACAGTGGCTGGGTTAGTGTCTTGTTTTACAATGGCAATTCCATTTTTTCATAATACGGTACTCGCAACGACAACTGTTGTGGTTGGTGCATCATTAGTGGTGAAGGTCTTAGGTGTTCTTCCATCGCAAGAAACCGCGATCTCTCAAGATATTTAAACAATGAGCACAAAAATTGTCATGCTATCTGATACGCATGGCAGTCAATTAGGAATACAATTATCATTAGAAAAAGTGAAAGCGGAAAATCCAGATTTTGTCATCCATTTAGGTGATGATTATAGTGATGCTCAGGTCTACATTGATCATGGATTTTCAACACTTCGTGTACCTGGGACATGGACACCAGAATATAAAGACTATCGAATAGAAAATAGACGTTTTGAAATAATTGAGGGCTGGCGTTTTTTCTTAACACATACTCCCACACCTCACTTTAACGATTTAGCAGACGATCCCAATCCAGAACAGGTAAGAGCGTCAGATACCTACGATATTTTTTGCCATGGACATACCCATCGCCCTGAGGTGTACGAAGCGGCTGGTCGACTCATCCTTAATCCTGGACACTGTAAGCACGATGATAAAAGAGGCCACCCAATGAGTATTGCTATAATAAATTTAACATCATCAGAACTTGATATCTCTATCAAAAATTTAGAGACCAATGATCTGTTACATCACAAGCATGTGAGTCGAGCTAGTTAATCGCTAACCACTGAACATCTACAAGTTCTCCAATAGATGGTGCAGAAAAATGATGCTTTATAATTTTCTGAACATATCCATAAAGGGTCTTACAGTCTGCATAATGAGAAACATTATCTAAAAAGCTAGAATCCATTTCTAATTCAACTAAGGACCATGCGTCTCTTAACATTGTGTCGCAATGTTCTAATGTAAGATTGTTAAACGCATTTGCTTCTAGAAGTTGAGCGAATAATCCAGCATTCGCTTCGGCTAGTATATAATGCAAATGTGTTTCTAATAAATGCTGTCTAAGCATGGAATGTGTGTAAACAACATTATAAAAATGGATGTCATCGGTAAGGTCGTAACCCGCTCGATTTGCTTCAATTTCAGCCATGTTTTGATCGAGTAACTTATAAAGTAGCGGAGAATTGTTGGTTAGTTTACAAAGGTCAAAAAATAAATCGGTATTGCTAGATAATAAAATATACTTTATGTAGTCAGAACTGATGTCATTTGATGAAATTTTATTTTGTTTTTTTGTTTTATTTATTATTAGCATGCGAACCCTTTGTTTTCCGTTTTCTAATAATGTAATCGGAAAGAATGAAATGAAAATTTGTATTGAAAAAGATGAATATATGAAATCTAGGGAATATGCTGTTGATTTGCCCTGATATTTTAAACACGATATACTTTAAGTGTGATAAATTGTAAAACAAACCAATTTTTAGAAGATTTACATCATTATGTTCCAGGTCAGTCGATAGCTGATATTAAACAGAAGTATCAATTAAATCAGGTAGTAAAATTAGCATCCAATGAAAACCCATTGGGACCATCTGTAGTATTAGATGAAATTAAAGAGTCTATAGATGCCGAGAGATATCCAGATACAACTGGTCTTGCTTTACGTCAGGCCTTGGCGTCACAATTAACCATTTCTCCTGACAATATTGTTTGCGGTAATGGGTCGGATGAGTTAATGACAATGTTATCGCAGGTTTTTTTAAATTCTACTAAGTCTATTGTCACAGCGGATTGTACATTCTCTGTTTATGAGTTTGTGGCCTCTACTTGTGGTGCAAAAACAATTAAAGTACCGCTACAAGATAATACATACGATTTGGGTGCGATTCTGGACGCTGTAGATGATACTACGTCCTTAGTGTTCATTGCCAATCCAAATAACCCAACAGGAACTTTATGCTCTCATAATGAGATAGAGTTATTTTTAGAGAAATTACCATCTAATGTTGTACTAGTTTTAGATGAAGCCTATATTGAATTTGCAAATGAGTCTGTAAGACCATTAGCTAGTCAGTTGCTTCATAAGTATCCCAACTTGATTGTCCTACGAACCTTTTCAAAACTTTACGGTTTAGCCGCCTATCGTTTAGGGTATGCGATGGCAAATGCGGAATTGATCCAATTAATAAACAAAGTTAAGCCGCCGTTTAATGTAAATAGTATGGCCTACGAAGCAGGTGTTAAAGCCTTAGAAAAGTCTGAGTTTATTAAAAAAAGCTTACATGTGAACGAAAAAGGGAAGCAACGGTTATATCAATTTTTTAACGAGTTAGAGCTTAACTATGAAGCTTCAGAAGCTAACTTTATTTATGTAGAGTTAAACCGATCCGCTAGAGATTTTTGCAATGAGTGTTTAAAACATGGGCTTATTTTAAGGCCATTAACAAGTTTTGGACGACCTAATGCAATTAGAGTTACGATTGGAACAGAGTCGGATCTGGATTTTTTTGAAACAGTATTTAAATCGGTATGGAAGGTATAGTAAATGAAAGAAACATTTTTAAATAAAAATCATAAAACACGTGGGGCAAAAATGGTGCCATTTGCTGGGTACGAGATGCCAGTTTGGTTCTCATCGTTAAAAGAAGAGCACTTTGCTGTTCGGAAGTCTGTAGGGGCGTTTGATATTTCTCACATGGGAGTTTTGATATTTTCGGGGCCTAATGCACGATCATTTGTTCAAAAAGTATCCTGTAATAATTTAGAAAAGCATGACACCGATAAAATGATTTACTCGATGATCTTAAATGAAGCGGGTGGGATTTTAGATGATGTGATGATGGCTACTTTCGGTGAACGCGTGATTATGGTAGTAAACTCTTCAAATAAAGAAAAGTTAATGTCTTGGTTTGAAACCGTGGGTTTAGATGGGGTTGAAGTTGAAAACGTTTCTGAAACCCATGGGTTTATTGCCGTTCAAGGTCCAGAATCCATTGAAGCATGTGAAAAGGCCTTAAGTGTTCCATTATCAAATTACAAACCGTTTGAAGTATGGGCTCAAGACATATTGGGCGCCAACTGTATTGTGATGAGAACCGGATATACGGGCGAACTTGGCTGTGAAATTGTGATTCCTAAAGCTGAAATTGATCGTATTTGGGATGGTCTTATCGAGTCTGGAATTACTCCATGTGGTTTAGGAGCAAGAGATACATTACGTTTAGAGGCGGGCCTTCCGTTATACGGGCAAGAACTAAGTGAATCGATTACGCCACTTAACACGAGATATAAGTGGGTACTAGATTTTAATAAAGAGTTTATTGGAAAAACTAAGTTAGTAGAGCAAAAAGACCAAGCTCAAGAATTAGTCACCGTTGGTTTAGAAATGATCGACAAAGGGGTGGCTAGAAGTCATTATAAAATCCAAGAGGGTGGAGAAGTCTGTTCAGGGACGATGTCACCAAGCCTAGAAAAATGCATTGCAATGGCACTGGTTCGACCCGAGGAATCTGAGTTAGGGTCAACGGTCCATGTAGAAATTCGAGGTAAAGCCTGTGCCGCTAAAGTGGTAAAGGTTCCTTTTTCTTAACAGACTTATTCATGTTTACCCAATAATTAAGAGCGTAAATACACGAATTTACATATATTTACATGTAAAAATAAAGTTATTTTTCTTGTTTTTATATGATATTTTGTATATCTAATAGACTGAAAAAAATGTTTTAAATAAAATAAATTGCAATTTTATTTAATTTATATACGATATGTTTAATATAGAGATAATTTTAGTCTATTAATTAGGGAGGACATAATATGCCAGAATTTACACCAGAAACGCAAGGAAAGCAAGTAGTTGTTTCTGCAGCAGCTCAAATATCTAAAGGGGTATCTACTTCTAGTATAAAAGAGGCTTTATCCACGTTTAAGCAAAATAATCCAAATGGTGCGATTTTACTAGATTTTGATGGTACTTTAGTAAAGGGCCATGCTTCTATGCGTTTTAATATGCATGAGCCATTATTAAATAAAGATTTATTAACAGCATTAATTTCTGAAGCAAATACACAAGGTATTCCTATTGCGATATTATCTAATGGTCCTGAAGAGACTATTAAAGCTATTTTAAACAATAATGGTATTTCAGTAGGAAAAGAAGCGGGTGGTGCTTCAGCTGAAGCTACTGTTACTCCTAGATTAGATGCTGTGATTGGTAATGGTGGTAGCCCAACTAATAAAGCTGAAATGTTTGTTAAATTACAAGGTGAATTAGGACCAGAATTAGAACACGCTCAATGTGTGCTAATCGATGATGATCCAATAAACGTAAAGGGTCATAATGGGTATCAAACAATAGCTGTAACGAACAATGTAGGACTAACAGCTGAAACGATTCAAGCGCTAAAACAAAAAAAAGCCGCAAATGCGATGCCCCCTCAATCTGCTGGAAGCGGTGTGATGTCAGGGGGTGTAGATTTAACACCTATGGTATTCGATCCTAATAATAGTAAGTTAGCAAGAAGAAGAAGAAGTAAATCAAGTTTTTCCAAAACACCTGCTTCGGCCCAAGCTATGCGCGGCAATCCATCAGTTATGCCATTACCATCTACTGTAAGTAATGGTGGGGGAGGT
>CACECR010000037.1 GCA_902558105.1 uncultured Candidatus Marinamargulisbacteria bacterium
ACATGCCTAATGACAATATTACTAGAGCTATTGATAAAGGTGTAGGTGGCGGAGATGATACAGCACTCGAAGAAATTTTATATGAAGCTTATGGTCCTCATGGTGTAGGTTTTTTAATTGAAACGCTAACAGATAATAAAAACAGAACGGTATCCAATATTCGTGCAATTTTAACCCGTGCGAATGGTAGTTTAGCTAACAAAGGTGCTGTGGCGTACTTATTTGATAAGAAAGGTGTCATTGTTTGTTCGGGAGACTCTGATTTAGATACGGTTATGGAAGTGGCTTTAGAGGCTGGTGCAGAAGATATTGTGGAAGAAGAGGGTGGGGTGATTGTTGTCACTTGTACCATGGATTCTTATGAGTTGGTAAGAACTCAGTTGGAGTCTTCAGATATAAAATTAGAAATGGCGGAGTTGTCGATGGTTCCTCAAACAACTATCCAGTTAACTTCTGAGCAGTCTGAATCGATACTAAGATTATATGACAAGTTAGATAATGATGACGATGTACAAAATGTGTATGGTAATTACGTGTTGTAGAAGGAAGTTGTAATAGCTATGAAGTTTAAAATTTTATTAACGGTTTGGTGTTTGATTACGTCCACTTTCTATGCAATTAATGTAACAACAACTTATGCTAATGCAGTAATAAGAGGTGAATTAACTCCTGCTTATAGGTTAGTTATTACAGATTATGATACTGCAACTGATCCAGGTTTAACTATTACTCTAAATGTGAATCCAGCAAGTACAGTTAAATTTGGAGATGACCCTGGGCATGTTCAATTTGTGTCGGTTTATCGAAACGTGTTTGATCCAACAGATGAAAGTCAAAACCGTATAAAGTCCGTAAACGCACAGGCTGGTGCCAACAATTCTTTAATAATTAATAATATTACGTCCAATGTAGATGATTTTGAATTATTAATAGCTGTGGACTTAGATTCTGATGTTGGACTTACACCTGTGTCGTTGTTTAATACGACTGTATCTGTCCAAGAAGGCGCTGGTGGTGTATCAACTTCATTAGCTTCTACTATTCCTGTCGCTTATTTTGATATATCTTCTCCAACTACGTGTTCCGCTGATGGATCTATCGGATCAGGTGTTATTGCCAACTCCTTTTCACTTGTTAATTTTGCATTAGATACGCCTTTTATTATTAACAATCAAACCGACTCTATACCTGTTATGGTTCTTGAAATTGAGTCGGTGGGTGCTCCATTAGAGTTGCGTGAAGTTGGGATTAATAATCATTATGATGGGCAGTCCCAAGATGAGCGATTTCAAATTGATGCAGAGTCAGAGGGTATTTCTACGGCTGAGTTGATTCGAATAGCTAGTGATGATCCCTGTGCGTTATCAGATGGAACTCGTAATTTTTTGAAAACTGAGCTTTATCGACCACTTGGAAATTTATCAAGTCTTGATTCTGATTTAACTAATAACTTTGATAGTGATAGTAGATTGGTTTCAAAATTTAGTGGTGATCACGTTCAAGAGGCTGGTTCAGCTATTTCAATTCCAAGTGATGATTCGGAATTCTTTTTGATTAGTTATAAATTATGCTCCACTTGTACGGCACTCGATTTAAGTGGTGATGAACGATTTATTATTTCAACTCGATTACCTCAAGAATCGGTTAAAGGAAGATATCAAATTAGTCTTGGAGATCCAGATGTTTCATATTTTATTGAAACTAAAAATTATACAACAGCGGCTCCTAATAATACCGGTCGATCATTTCAAGAGTTGATATCATTAAACTTTGTAGAAGATTCTTACGAAGGTTTGGTATCGAGAAATCATGTTTTTTCACCGGGAACTCAAGCTGAAATTTTTAAAATGGAAATTAAGCCTCAGGGCATTATTGACCCATTGGACGCTTCATTAGATACCTTGCAACTTAGAAAGACAGTTGGAGATTTTACTCAGTTAGCGGAATTAACTGTTTACACGGATGAAGCCTTGCAAAATAGAGTGTCTACAGTCACAGATTTTACAAATGCCAATCAAATTCAAGTAAATTTGCATGCCCCAGGTGACCCTACGGATGCGGGTCTCGATATTGAAGCCGATACTCAGCTTTTTGTGGCGGCTCGATTTAAACAAGATGCAGATGAAGGTACTTATGACGCATTTGTTTTGTCTGGAACTGGAAGCATTGATGGGAATACCGTTAATTTTATTGGAGCTTTGAATACGACACCAAATGTTACGGCAACAACTACAGCTACCGTGGAGATTTCAGCTCAAACGGTAAGTGTTACTGAAATGGATATCGCTATCCGACCTGCTCGAGCGATAGAAGGAATGTTGTTTGTTCCAGTACTTTGGTTTGAATTAAGTTCCTCAACTCAATTAGACGACGAAACAATGAAAATTAAAAACTCATTTAATTTATTTAATGATCAAAATCATGGAATTAGTCGAGTAAGTGTGTTTAAAGATGTTAACGATAATAAACAACTAGATTTAGGAACTGATTTGTTAATTTCATCAAAGGTTCCGACTCCAAATAGTACCGAAATGGCCTCTGATATTGAGCTTGATGGTGTAAGTATTCCATCAGGTTTATCTCAATATATTGTTACTTATGATATTGGTCGTGAAGTGGCGGCATCTTCGCAGGTAAATGCATTGTTTGATGGATTGGCTTCACGTTCTGTTGCAGGTGTTCTACCTGGACCTAGTGGTGGAGATAATCTTGTTATTATAGATAATGAGTTTACAATCACATCTATTACTGCTACAGATGCTCAAGGTGATGTTGTTGAAGTTGTGGGTCCTGGCAATACCGAGTTTATTAATTATAATATTGGTATTAATAATGGGTTTGATCAATCTGTAGAAATTGTTAATGCGTTTCCAGTTTCATTTAAAGATAATATTTCTGGTTTAAATATTTCGCAGCAGTTTACGATTGGAAATGATGCATTACTAGGAACCACACATACGGCTATATCTGAAGAGAATCCATTCACTGTTGAACAAGGGGCTTCTCGTACGTTTTCTTACGATATTACTGTTCCCAATTTAGTAAGCTCAGGACAAGTTATTATGGATTCTTTAGTGACGTTCAGAGTGCCTGAAGCTAGTAGGGGATTGGGAGACTTTGTTGGCATTGATGGTAGTCTTATTTCTTTATTTCGTTTTCGTTCAGATTCAAGTTCTTTTAAGTCTTCAGCAGGTTTAACCCCTAGTCAAATTAGTACAGCTGGTAATAATCAAATTGTAGTATTTAACACTACTGGGACTCCACTTAATCAGCAGTTTAATTTTGAATTTCCTGGCTATGTTGACTCGGTTTTAGTGTCTCGTTCTAATCAAGAAGTCGCGTTCCAAAATTTTCATCCTCTGACTGCTGGTGAATCCATTATTATCAATTTTAATTCTCCAGAGCAAATTGATTTATCTTCAGCCAGAATTGTTTTAAATGAAACTAATTCTAGTCAGGTTTTATCACGATCGACTGAATTAACGTCAACTCCATATTTTGATATCGTATCTGCAGGTACTGGTGAGGCATCATTACAAATTCATAATATTCAAAGTGATATCAATGGTGCGAATACTATTAAAATAAGTCTATCAGATATTGCGGGTACCGCATTAGATGATATTAATTTGTCATTTTTTATGTCTGAAACCATTATTGTAGATCAATTTTATTTTTTTCCAAATCCATATTCCCCTAATATTATATCTAATGGTGCTAATGTTGATTTGCAATTTGGGTTTTCTGTTACTCACCAGCCATCTTCTGTGGATTTGTACATTATTAGCTCGACAGGTCGCTTGGTTGCTGATTTGAATTATGATGTGACTAACCCTCAATTTAACTTAACAACAAATGGGTATAAACGATTATCAACTAATCTTCAAAATAAATTATCTCCTGGTATTTATATCGCTAAATTAATTGTAAAAGATGGCTCTGGTCGAGAGGTTTCTAAAGTGACAAAGTTTGCAGTTTACTAAGGTTTTATTATGACAATGATTAAGTGGATCTTTTTATTATTACTTTCAATTAGCTTGTCTCCATTGACAGCCTATATTTCTGTTGAAAGCCCTCAGGCTACGTCTGTTGGTCCTCGATTTAGAAGCATTGGGTATAATATTGTGTCGATATCAGGTGATGTATCTGGTGTTTTATCTAATCCTGCTGCATTAACGGATATTGAGTATATGCAAATTAGTTTAGGCAATCAGTCTCATTTAGGAGCGTTTGAATATAATCTTTTGAATATTGCTTATCCGTACAAATCATTTGTTTTCAGTTTTAGTTATGCATCAAATATGTTAAATAACATACCTCTAACCACCGAACGAGATAATACGATTTATCCTA
The DNA here is from genome assembly GCA_902558105.1 of uncultured Candidatus Marinamargulisbacteria bacterium. GTDB lineage: Bacteria > Margulisbacteria > Marinamargulisbacteria > UBA817 > CACECR01 > CACECR01. The sequence goes on from CACECR010000037.1 coordinate 4,354, forward strand.
CCAGTTATTATAATTCAGGTTGGAAGTTATTTCATTTTGGTTTTACAGACGATTATTATATTGATTTTTTTGTGGATAAGCTTTCTTATGGTATTGGGGTTAAATTATTAGAACAGCAATTAGTCTCCAAACGTCGTTCCGCGGGCTTAGATATTGGTTTTATGGGCTCAAAATATATTGATGATTTTTTTGGTTTAAATGAAATTGTTATTGGTGCTTCTTTTTTAAATGCTTATGCTACTGAGTTCAATGACTGGTCTCCTGTTGCTCAACAAGCCTCAGGTAGTAAAATAGACATTGCAAGAGAATATTTATTGTCGGCTTCGTATCATTTTGATAAGTATAATTTAACATTATATAACGGCATTAGTGGATTTATTAATGCTGATTATCCCATTTTAGATAAGTTTTCCATTGGGCTTGATTACTCTGTTTTAAATAATTTTCATTTAAGAGGTTCTATGGTTCGTTTTATTGATGAGAGTGTTCAAGAATTTAATATGGGAGTTGGCCTGACTTTAGATAAAATAACATTTGCTGATCAATATTACATGATGCGTTTAGATTACAATTATACACTTCCTTATTTTCCTTTTGAAAATGAATCAAAGCATGCTCTTGGGTTATCTTTATTAGGGCAAAATAGATCGGTTGTTCCTGAAATATATGATCACAAAAAAGTAATTAAAACGAATGTTAAGAAGACTGATATTTCAGGTAAATCAGAGAAGAATGCTTTAGTGTATTTGTATAAAAATGATGTAAGAATTAGGGAAGTTGAATCCGATCTAAGAGGGCGTTTTAGCTTTCAAAATATAGATTTAGATGCTGGTAAGAATCGATTTTATGTAAGGGCTCAATATCGTAACCAGTCCTTATCGTTACCGTCAAAATTAAAAGTGATTGATTTTGATGATATTTCTCCAAGATTTAATGTTAATTATACCGTTACTCAGGACAAACGTTTTATTGTTGCGACTGTAAAAACAAGCGAATCATTAGCTCGTTTATCGGCAACTTTTGGTGAAGATAAACTTAGTTATTCTAAGGTTTCAGATAAAGAATATAGATTGAAATTTCCTTTTCCTGAGGAATATTCTTCAAGTACATTTGTTCCAGAAGAACAGATTGCATTTTCTTTGCAGGCGACTGATCGTGCTGGCAATCAATCTGAAACGTTAGTAGATCGTTTTGTCTTGAATATATTAGGGCCAAAAGATCGTACACTTATTTCTAATCATTCATTTATGATTAATGGATCTATTTCTAAAATTATTGACTCTTTAATAATTCAAGATGAAACCGTTTCGGTTGATTCATTAGGAAACTTTTCTCATACATTAGCTACGGGATATGGAAAGCAATTAATTAAGTTAACGGCTAAAACTTTTTCAGGTGTTGAGTTAAGTTACTTTGTAAGAGTTTTGACCTTTAAGCGATTTTCAGATCTTCGTGCTGGTTTTCCAGAGAAACGCCATGTTGAATTGTTAGCAACCATGGGATTTATAGATGGAGATTCTGATGGACTTTTTCGTCCAGATAAGGTAGTTACTCGTCGTGAGTTAATAAAGCAGGTGGTTAAAACTTTAAAATTAAAAGTACCAACTCGAGTTAAGGAAGATCCATTTTTTGATGTAAAACGTT
>CACECR010000038.1 GCA_902558105.1 uncultured Candidatus Marinamargulisbacteria bacterium
AAACACAATCAAAACTTAATTTTTCACCATCTCATGATCATGTTTTAAACAGTAACATTACAGTCTACATTCATTCTTGATTAAAGCACAATAAACCAAGTATTATAAATAGTAGGGTTGGGTAGGAGATAACATGAATACATCCGAACAAAATAGCGTAATTATTGGCGCATTAATCATTATCTGTAGTGTATGTATCACTATTGCACTCATTTATACAAGTACATTCTTGATACCATTTGTATTAGCATTATTTTTAACTTATTTATTATCACCGATGATCGATTTGCTGCAAATTAAAGCTAAGTTCCCACGATTTTTTGCAGTTCTATCAACATTGGTGGTAGTTGGAATCATATTCTCAATTATTATTCCGTTTATTGTTCAATCAATTTCTACTTTTATTTTGAGTATTGATAAATACAAAGAAAGAATGATTACATTTGTTCAATATGTTTCAGAAGTACCTGCTTATTTAAATTTAACAATCAATGAAGATTTTTTTATTGATGCAATTAAAGATCTTCCACTATTAGACATTACAACATCATTTATTGGGAATGCGGCTAGCATTGCATCCAATACTGTTTTAGTCCTCATTTTCTTATTTTTTATGCTTCTTGGAAGTCGATCAGAAGAAGAGAAAAAAGGTATTTGGTTAGAAATTGATCATAAGATTACAAGATATTTAATGACTAAATTAGTAACTTCATTTTCGACAGGATTAATTGTTGGATTTACACTTTGGATTATAGGATTAGAATTATCTATTGTTTTTGGTGTGCTCGCTTTTTTCTTAAATTTCATACCAAATGTAGGCTCTATCATTTCAACATTATTACCTTTACCAATTGCATTCTTACAATTTTCAAACCCATTACTCGTTGGTGCTGTATTTTTTATACCAGGAGCGGTTCAAATAATTATTGGCAGTATTATTGAGCCAACTGTAATGGGTTCCGGATTTGATTTGCATCCAGTAACAATATTATGTGCATTAATATTTTGGGGATTAATTTGGGGCTTAACAGGAATGTTATTAGCGGCACCAATGACGGCAATATTAAAAGTAATTTTTGAAAGATTTGCCATAACCAAACCGGTTGCCGAAGTTCTGGCTGGACGCTTTCCATCATTCATGACACATTAATCACATGATAAATGGTACTCTAATAATTACAGCAGCTGGCAAAGGTACTCGGTTTGGAAGTATTAATAAATGCTTACAATTAATTGATGATAAAACAGTTCTAGAAAAAACTATTGATCAATTCATAGGGTTCAATTGGAACGAAATTATAATTACGTGCAACAATGAGTCTAGACTATCATATGAACAGATTATTGAAGCTTATGAAAAAAAAATCACATTAATTATAGGTGGTGAGACAAGATTTGAATCTGTAAAAAATGCGGTATTAACCAGCAAATCAACAAGTGATTATGTAGTAATACATGATGCAGCTAGACCATTTTGTAGTAAAGATTTAATACAAAGTATTATTAATAATTGTCATGAATATGCAGTCATTCCAGGTGTATCTGTTGTTGATACAATAAAAGAAGTATCCGCAAATGGATTGGTTAAAAATACACCTGAAAGATCTACTTTAAAAGCTATTCAAACCCCTCAAAAATTCAAAAAAGAATGCCTTATAAATTGTTACAACCATGACTACACAATTGAAATAACGGATGAAGCAATGTTATTTGAATTAAATAATTTAGAAATAAAAGTTGTTGATGGCGAAAAAACAAATAAAAAGATCACCTATAAGTCAGACTTAAACTAAAAAGCTTATTTTTGGAATGAAGACCAAATTCTAGTTGGTATTAAACCTAAAATGATGACAAATAATTGAGTAGCCCAAAATAGAACTAACCAATAGAAGCCCTTCTCAGTAAAACCATAAGAATGTAGCCCAATACCCAGCAAATTAACACCAAACCATGAAAAACTACAGACAATATTACCAAATACTGCCATAACCATTAAGCCACGCTGTTTTATAATACCGCCTAATCTAGCATGTAATATTAATGCCATCCAGAGAACAATTAGCATTGCACCATTTTCTTTAGGGTCCCATCCCCAAAAACGGCCCCAAGATTGATCTCCCCAAATTCCACCTAATACGGTTCCAACAAAACTTAATAAAAGCGCAGCACCAATGGTTCCATAAGTTAAAGTAGTTAACCGTTTAGCTAAAGGCTTTGTTAACTTTTTAGTTAGGAATCCTCCTAAGATATAAATATGAGCTAATAAACCAGCCAAAAATACGGCACTATAACCCATTGTTATGATAATAACATGTGTACTTAGCCAAAAATTACTATCTAAAACGGCCTGCATCATTTCAAGAGTATCACCACCCAAAGATAAAAAGTGAGCTACAATTAAGCTTAAAAAACCAACAATACTACCAACAAATATACCAATGCCATTTTTTTCAATTCGTTCAATAAAGTAAGCGATAATAACAGCAATATAACCAACAAAAATAGCAGAAGAATATAAATTCGTAACAGGTGGACGACCTTGTAAAAACATACGAATTAAAATAGCTACGGTAAAAATGATAGTAGTTATAAGAAATAAATGTTGAGCATCTTTAAGTAACCATTTTTTTCTGTACACCCAGTAGCTTAAAATCATGAGCAAACAAACTAAATAGAGTAGATAACTTTTAAAAAATAATTCAAGTTTGTTAAATAAATATTCTAGTTTAACTTTACTAAGTAAATAAGCATTATTATTAAGGTAATAATTATGTATTTCTTGAGCAGGTACAAGTAAGTTAGAATTATCTTTTAAGTTATAATTATCGTGAATAAATGAAAGTGGAAAAACAATTGGATGTACAGATATATCTGGAGCTAACGATTTTAGTACAGTATTTCCAAAAGAGTCCCAATCTGAACTTGGAAGATGATTTTTACTAGGAATAATTGAATATAAACTATTATCAGCTGTAATTTTAAATTGTTTAAAATACATATTTAGTAATACTAAATCCTTATTATGATTGGAGAGGTTAGATTGAGTTAGTACAGATGAGTCAATAGATAAAAAAGACTTTAGATCATCAGACAAAGACTTAGTTTGTTCAAAGCCTATGGTATTTTTAAGTCTTGAGTATAAAAATAAACGTTGTTTAAGTGTGACAAATTCTTGTTGTAATGGACTACGCTGCTTTGATTTTAATTGTTCAGCTTGACTAGCTTGACCTAAAATATAGTCCTGATACTTTATCAAAAAATTAAAACTAACTCTATATTTCTGCTTATAATATTTATCGTCTACAAATGAAAAAACCTGAGGGTTTTCAATTAAGAATACCTCTAAATTATCTGTAATATCTGGAGCCGTTTGAGCAAGGAGTAACCATTCTATTGGCTTTAATTTACGATCATTATATTTTACAGACTGTTTACCTTGAAGTGATAATAATGTTTGTCTTGCAATTGTATCTAATGGCTTAATTCGTCCACCATCTTGAACCGGTATCTGAGCAATCTTTGACATGCTATCTGAATAAGAATTAAAAAGTATTGGAGAAAAAATAAAGATTAAAGAAAGTAATGTTAAAGTAATTAAACGTTTCATAAATTACCCCTTTGACCTAATACGATTTGAATACTCAATGAGCATTATTAAAAAATGAATAAGTAAACCTACACTCATAATTAAACAAGAAATGTAAGGCATTAACCAACCAGGGTTGTGAACAACCTGTAGAATTGATACCGTATCATTTTCAGCAAAGCTAGCTTGATAATATGTTTTACCATCATAGCGAAGGGGGTGATTCATATATATTCTATCTTGAAACTTAGCATTTTCATCTAATGGGTAATAAAGTTCCACATAAGATTCATAATGATGAGGAATTGTAGTACCAGGGTACTTTTGATGAGTAAAATCAATTAGCTTCATATAAAATGGGGTATAATACCTCTTTTGTCTAATCTCAATTCTGTATTGGATATCGTTGAAATTAAAGTACTGTGTATATTTAAATGCATTTGAAACAAGAAATGTGTCTAAGATTTCTTCACCAGCAGTTATCGAAACATATGCCGATGTAATATTTTTTCGATCATCTTGAGTCTCTTTTTTACGTCTTATAAAATATATATCCTTACCAAAACCAGCTGTAGCATAAGAGAGTTTCGGGTCCACATATAATTCTGAGTTGAGTGAACTATCTAATATATTTAAATTAAAAGGCAAGTCTTGGTGAGTTAATGACTTTTTTGAAAGAATCTGATCTTGTGAAAATGATATAACTTCATCTTCAGTGTCAGAAATTTGTTTTATAAGAACCAATTCTACTTCTCTAATATTGTAGGAATAGTTTATTGAATTTCCTTCAGCAAGCTTTAAACGTGATTCAACAGCAAATAAGTGAGTTAAACCTGAACCTAATAATAAAAGTATAAGCCCTATATGTGTAAGCCATATGCCAACTTTTTTATAAGAAAAAGTTAAGCGTTTATAGTGTGCAAAAATTAAATTAATTAACATCATTATGCCAATTAAAAAACCACCAGGTAGTAATGGTAAATTAACCCCAAGAATTGGAAAGAAAACAAAAAAACTACCAAAATACAACTCAGTAGCATGATAAATTCCAAGTTTTACTTGTGCCAGAGTACCTAAAACAGTGACAACAAATAATAAAGTTAAATTAATAACTGTAAACTGCAATGAAGATAGATAATTTATACATTTTTTAATCATGGTAAAACCACCGAATTCATAAAATTTAGAAAAGTTGAATCTTCATTATTTATAAGATTTGTATCACCTACCATCTTAAAAAACCATGACATATTTTTATCTCTAATAATAAAAACAATCATACTTTTTTGTTTTTGTTCATTTGTAATTTCAACACGTTGAAATTTATAATTAGCTGTTGTTCCATTAGTTACAAATTGATTTAAGTCTGAGAGTTGAACTGGGTATAAACTAAGTTGATTTAACCACCGATTTACATTTTGAATAAGACCACCGGTTTGACCTGGAAACTTTAAAATGGTTAATGATGCAGATTGATTTTGTTTAATAATTGAAAACGAAGCCAAAACCATATTTGATGGAGGCTGTGAAATCCAATGCGTTGGAGCATCGAAACTAATTGTTTTAACAGCTTGTTGATTTGGATTCAAAGACACTACTGTTTCTGAAACTTCATGAGGTATAACATATTTATAAGATTGATCTTTTTCACAAGATAACAATAATGATAATAAGAATATTATAATTAATTTCATAAACTCAGTATAACGGAAAATGGAACTTGTAAAAAGTTTTAATTAAAAAAACGAATACCACGCTAGAAAATTGTATTAGTTTCTCATAAGTTGTATAATAATATATGCTTAAAATATTAAATAAATATTTAAGTAAATTTAAAAACTTGTATAAATAGTACGTATTAA
>CACECR010000039.1 GCA_902558105.1 uncultured Candidatus Marinamargulisbacteria bacterium
AAGCCTCAAATTCGGTCTATCGACCCGGTTGGGTTCAGACTTTTTCATTAAATTTAAATTTTTAATGAAATTTTTTTAATTTATAATACGATATATTGTTATAGTAGCAAATTAGGGGCAAGCAATGATAAGACAAAAATTATGTATTTTTATAGCGTGTATATTACTGACGGCCTGTGGTGGCGGAGGCGGCGGTTCCGCGGCTCCAGCACAGTTAACAAGTGATCAAGTAGATCAAGTGATTGCCGAATTAAATGGTAAGCGTATTGAAAATGTAGGTCGATTAGACACGGTATCAAATTAAGGGGGTTAAAAGATGAAATATTTATTACAGTCATTATTTATACTATTAATGGTTCCGGTAACCGCTTTTTCGTTACTGTCACCAACTAATAACATCGAAATCGAAGGGATTGTTAGCAATAATGCTAACATACAAGACTATGACAAACATCACCCATTTTTTGGTTTATTTGGTGCGGGGTTTGCCAATCCTACAGATAAAAATGCGGCATTTACAAGCTACTACGATTTCTGTAAAGACCATGGGGATGGAACAGCCGTTGATTTAGGAGATTTTGAGCAAGGTTCAAACCAACCCATAGACGGTAATCCGAAACATAATTTTAAGTTATTAGTTAGTGAATTAGATGTCACTGCACTAACTGTTCAGAATGGAGATGATGAGATTGAATTCACTGCTAATGAATTTCAAGCAACAGAGTTGGATACATTATTTAATGCATGGAAAGAGGCACACAAGTGCGACCAATATTTTAATGAGGAAGTAAGCATTTTTAGTAAAACTTACACTATTGCAACTGAAAATACGCAGCAAATAACAGGTAAGCCTTACCAAAGAGTTGAGTTTGACGTGGGTTTTGATACCAAGGTGAGGTATTTGTATTGTTATGATGATAATAATTTAAATAAACTTGATCGAGATATTGCGTTATTTTTAAATCAAGAAAATACAAGGAATTTATTGGCTATAATACGAGATGATGCAACAAACGATCGTGAATTGCTTGATAAACTATTATTTAACTTTTTAAAAGTTGGAAATAGTGAAGACCTGACTACTATTGTGGAAGCAAATACTTCATATTATTATTTGAATATTCAAGGTGTTACTTTTCCTATTACTCCACTTAGTGGTGATGTTGTTGATACAGCGTACAACGATTTAATTACGAGTTCTTCAATCGAAAACTCAGGTCTTGGACACTATTGTAAAGAGATACGCGATATGCATACGGATGCCGCTCAAACTAACGCCGGTAACATTGAAACGTGTATTAAAAACCATGTATCGGCCGTATTAGCAGGAAATGGTGCAGCAGATGGGATTTGTAGTAGCGAGTTTTGTGCGGATAGAACCATTAGTAGTACAACCGTCAAAGGTGGTTTAGAAACTGTTGGTACAGACGAAATCTATACCTTCCCAGAGTTTGGGTACTGTAGTAACGATATCGACCGGGATGGGTTTATCACATTTGATAATAGATATAACTGGGGTGAGTTTACAGCCGCTAATATGGTGCCTTATACAAGTGTTCCAGATGTGTGTCCACAGAATGAACAGAGTACAACAGAGTTGCCCACATGGTTTCAAATTGGGAATCCAGAAAATACTCGTGAAAGTTGTAGTCAACCTGATGGGTTTGTAGCTACTGCTGAAGCGGCTAGAGAAGCCGGTGGAGATCAAGCTAATGGTGGACAGACCGGTGGAGATCAAGCTAATGGCGGACAGACCGGTGGAGATCAAGCTAATGGCAGACAGACCGGTGGAGATCAAGCTAATAGAGGTCAAACGGCTGGAGGCCAGGCAGCTGGCGGTAGACAAACACCAACCCCAACATTTGATTTTTCAACAACCGTTACAAATGGATCAGTTGTAGTGAGTCGAAATGTAGAGGTAGCGAACCAGTTAGCACAATTAACTTTACGAAATTCAAATGATGTAATTACGGTAGATGCACGACGATCGGATGATGCAGCAGCAACATTTATACATGGAGCAACTCCTGTTCTTACTCGTGCGGTGACTAATGGCGCTGTGACTCAGTATTGTGTAAAGCTAAAGCCAAATCAAACTAATTTGGCACAAGAGTATCTCTTAATCATTCCGGCAACTGGCACTAATCAAGGGGTAATAACCACCACAAAAGTGATTGATGACGAACCTTTAACCGTACAGGCGATTCAATTAAATGACGATGGATCAGTCGTGAATGGGGCTCAGTTAGTACAAAGAAATGAAAATCTGCCATGTAGTTTTGAGACGGTTCAGAGATAATAAAAAGAATAAAAATTGTAGCAAACCAGTCATGTGGCTGGTTTGTTTACGTGATAAACGTATGATATGATTATAAAATTGAAATGGAGCTTTGAATGATAAAATTATTTTTTGTATTTATTATAATGATTGGATTGCTGTCTTGTGGCGGCGGCGGTGGCGGAGCGGCGGCTTCTGCACAATTAACCAGTGATCAAGTAGATAGTATAATTGCCGAGTTAAATGGCAAGAGAATAGAGAATGTTGGCCGATTAGATTCGGTTGCTAATTAGAAGAGGGCGCGAAATGAAACGATTATTACAACTATTACTTTTTACACTATTGATACCGGCTACGGTTTTTTCATTAGTGACTCCAAGTAATAATTTCGAAATCGAAGGAATTGTAACAGATAATACAAATATCAAAACCTATGATAAACACCATCCATTTTTAGGATTATTTGGTGCTGGGTTTGCCGACCCTACAAATAAAAATGCGTCATTTGCAAGCTACTACGATTTCTGTAAAGACCATGGGGATGGTAATGGTGTAGAGTTAGGTGATTTTAATAATGATTCAGACACACCTTTAGCCAATAACCCAAAACATAACTTTAAAATGCTAGTGGAAGCAATAGAAAACTCTTCTGCAAATATAATTACTGATGGGGTTAGTATTACACTTAATCCTGAAATTACTACAACTAATCTTGAAACTGTATTTGACACTTGGAGAGCGGCACATGATTGCGATAAGTACTTTACCCATGTTGTTGGAATTGGTCGCAATAATTATACTCTTTCGACTGATAATACAAGTCAAGTAGATGATAAACCCTATCAAAAAGTGAACTTTAATATTGGTGGTAATAAGGTTCGATATTTGTATTGCTACACAAATTCTCTTGATCGTGATCGTGATATAGCGTTATTTTTAAGCCAGGATAATACAAATAGTTTTTTAGGAAAAATAGACGATCGTAATAGCGGAGATGGTATGTTGCATGACATCCTCTTAAATTTTCTAAGTGTTGGAAATGCAGAAGATGAGGATACAATTGCAAGCAATGATACATCATCTTTCTACTTAAACATTCAAGGAGTTACTTTTCCTGAAACTCCAGGATTAGATAGTGCTACTGATACAGCGTACAACGATTTAATTACGAATTCGGCTGTCGAAAATTCTGGCCTTGGCCACTATTGTAAAGAGATACACGATATGCATGATGTTCCCGCTCAAACTAACGCCGGTAATATTGAAACGTGTATTAAAAATCATGTATCGGCCGTGTTAGATGGGTCAGGTGCAGCAGATGGTATTTGTAGTAACGAGCGATGTGGCGACAGAACCATCGGTAGTACAAACGTCAAAGGTTTAGTAGAAAATGATATCTATATATTTCCAGACTTTGGGTACTGTAGTAACGATAGCGACCTGGATGGGTTTCTAAGTCTAGGTAATGAATACAATTGGGGAGAGTTTACAGCCACTAATATGGTACCTTATGCAAATGTTCCAGATGTGTGTCCAGATAATGCCCAGAGTACAACAGAGTTGCCCACATGGTTTGAGAATGGAAACCCTACGAATACTCGCAGACAATGTGATCAGCCAACAGGTTTTCTAGCTACTGCAGAATCAGCGACGCCAAGTTATCAATTTCAGGCAACTGTTACTGGTAATGTGGTTACACTAGCCAGAACAACAACACAATCAACAGAGCTTAAAGAGCTACAAATTAGTTCAGAAAATAGCCAGATTTCAATTGTTGGAAAAAATGGAGCCGATAATACAGTTATAATTCAGGCTAGTACAAGTCCCTTAAGTATTAGCGAAAATGCGGGGCAAACCAGTAGCTATTGCTACTTGGTAAAAGGTAATGCCTCTAATTTAACGGACCAATATTTAATCAAAGTCTCGGCTACAGGTTCGACTCAGGGTCTTATTGAAACCTTTAAACAAATTGATGCGGAACAAGAAACATATAAAGCATTAACCTTAAACAATGATGGGGAGGCTTTTCTGGGAACAGAGATCTTAACGAAAGGTCAGGGGTGTAGCTTAGAATAAACAGTTTTAAGTTTAATAATTTACTAAACACTCCCGCTATCGGGAGTGTTTTTTTTTGTTATATTTATGAATAGTGGTTTATCACATACCTAAGCTCATTCACATAATAGTTACCATCTTACGATATTTGTAAACTTGAACTTCTTTTGAACCCAATATATAGATCTCTTAGCTATCATGAGAGGGGGTAACACATAGCAAATCATGTACTTAGTTGAGAAGTAATAAATAGTGACTTGAGTTTTTTTATTAATTAATTTAATATATATGATAAATATTTTTTATATAAAAGAATATTTCTTATTCTAAAAAAAATTTATGAGGGAGTGATGTTATGAGAATAAATCATTTAGTATTAGGATCGTTAATTTTATCTTCGGCGGTGTCACCTGCTATAACGAGACCGATACGTGAAGGTCAGTCGGGCTTTAGCTTAACAAGGGAAGGTTCAGGTGATTTGCAATCAAGCTCCTTTGCGATAAGTGGACATAATGAAGGGCTTACCCGCAGTAGCGAAGTTCCCCTTTATATACCAAGAGATGATCATAATATTAGATCTATTTACTCTAACGGTAAAAAGTGGCCATCTAAACAGCTTATTCAGACTATTTACACTAATCACAAGGCCGGGTATCGAGAGTTTTTTAGAAAAATAAAGGGGGTGGGTCAAAAAAATAGCCGGATTCATCAGCAATTGATATCTTGTGCATTGGCTAAGCTTGAATTTGAGAAAACAGCTGGATTTTTGGATTCTTTTAGTCCTCCACATCCTAATAAATGGAATAGTTTAACTAAAGAAGCTCAGGATACGTTGGTAAAATCCGTCAAAAATGGTCAGGCCCCAAGTCGAGTGCGTCGAGCTCCTATTGATTGTTCAGATGAAGTTGAGGCTATCAAACAAAGTGAGGCGTATACTCAGTTAGATCTAAATACAAAAAGTGCGATCGGTACACTACTTAGAAATTTTTTGAGTGCCGTAAATAATATCAAGGCGGCTGAATTAATTGAGTCTTACAATCAACAGCTTCAAGTTGCTGGATTAGATGCTGTGAATTTAGGTT
>CACECR010000040.1 GCA_902558105.1 uncultured Candidatus Marinamargulisbacteria bacterium
CGTAGTTGGTATTCGAAATAAAGTAGAGTAATAGTTACTGACAAATTTATCTAATTTAACAGTTAGTGTGTTTTTACCAAAGGTATAATTGTCAGGATTTCCGGTGCCAGTTGCTTTAATAAGATTATTAGCAGTAGGAATAGGATTACCTGAAGAGGGACCCGATAATGTAGCTGATATTGTATTATTGGTTTGTTTATCTTTCTTAAATATTCTTTTAAATTCAATGTCGCGTTGTTCATAACCATCTAAGATAATAGTTATTAAAGGGTCACGATCTAATGATAATTTAATATTTAATGGAGTTAAAGAACCCTGTAATTCACCATTGATGTATACCTTAGCACCCATGGGGTTGGTATTAATGGTAATTGACTTATTAGGTGTACATGATATTAAAAAGAATAAAGTAAGTAATATAGATAAAATCTAATAAATAATCCTTAAAAAAAATCATTAAACTTATTTAAAAAAAAACTCATTAAACTTGGCCACGACCCACTTTCCCACAAAGGTAACTCTGCAGTATCATAGGCGCTGAAGGACTTAACTTCTGTGTTCGAGATGGGAACAGGTGTACCCCCTTCGCTGTAATGACCAAGATTAATGAGCTTCATTAAACTTGAATAGTAATATGATTGAAAATTTTTTAATATTCTTACGCATGTCTTTAATAAGCTGTGTAGTTTAAGACCTCGACCTATTAGTACTAGTCTGCTGAATACATTACTGCACTTACACACCTAGCCTATCAACCTTGTCATCTACAAGGGGTCTTAATCCTTAAAGGATGGGAAATCTTATCTTGGAGTTGGCTTCCCACTTAGATGCTTTCAGCGGTTATCCATTCCATACGTAGCTACCCAGCGTTTACCATTGGCATGATAACTGGTACACCAGAGGTATGTCCATTCCGGTCCTCTCGTACTAGGAACAGCTCTCCTCAAATTTCCTACGCCTACAGCGGATATGGACCAAACTGTCTCACGACGTTCTGAACCCAGCTCACGTACCGCTTTAATGGGCGAACAGCCCAACCCTTGGAACCTGCTCCAGCTCCAGGATGCGACGAGCCGACATCGAGGTGCCAAACCTCCCCGTCGATGTGAACTCTTGGGGGAGATAAGCCTGTTATCCCCGGGGTAACTTTTATCCGTTGAGCGATGACCCTTCCATACAGTGTCACCGGATCACTAGGTCCGACTTTCGTCCCTGCTCGACTTGTGAGTCTTGCAGTCAAGCTTACTTCTACCCTTGCGCTCTACAGACGGTTTCCAACCGCCTTGAGTAAACCTTTGAGCGCCTCCGTTACCTTTTAGGAGGCGACCGCCCCAGTCAAACTGCCCACCAGACTGTGTCCTGTTCCCGGATAACGGGTAACAGTTAGTATTCCAGAGTATCAAGGGTGGTATCTCAAGGGTGACTCCTCTAGGACTGACGCCCTAGTCTCATAGTCTCCCACCTATCCTGCACATGATAATCCAAAATACAGAGCCAAGCTACAGTAAAGCTCCACGGGGTCTTTCTGTCCTGCTGTAGGTAATCCGTATCTTCACAGATATTCCAATTTCACCGAGTCCCTCGTTGAGACAGTGCACAATTCGTTACGCCTTTCGTGCGGGTCGGAACTTACCCGACAAGGAATTTCGCTACCTTAGGACCGTTATAGTTACGGCCGCCGTTCACTGGGGCTTCAATTCAGTGCTTCATGTCCAAAGACATTGACACCTCCTATTAACCTTCCAGCACTGGGCAGGCGTCAGCCCCTATACTTCACCTTACGGTTTTGCAGAGACCTGTGTTTTTGGTAAACAGTCGCTTGTGCCTGGATTTTGCAACCTCTTCATGCTTAAGCCGCAGGGCTATTACATTAATGAGGCACCTCTTCTCCCGAAGTTACGAGGTCAATTTGCCGAGTTCCTTAACGAGGGTTATCTCGCGCGCCTTAGTATTCTCTACCTACCTACCTGTGTCGGTTTTAGTACGGATACCTATAAATCTCACTAGAAGTTTTTCTTGTCAGTGCGGAATCAATCACTTCTCTGTAAACAGATCGTCATCACTCCTCAGCGTTAAGGAGAAACGGATTTACCTATCTCTCCCGCCTAAAAGCTTAAACCACAATCCAATAAGTGGCTGACCTATCCTTCTGCGTCACTCCATCGCTAATAACGATTTATCGGTAGTACAGGAATATTAACCTGTTGTCCATCGACTACGCCTTTCGGCCTCGCCTTAGGTTCCGACTAACCCTGGGAGGACGAGCCTTCCCCAGGAAACCTTAGGTTTCCGGCGGATAAGATTCTCACTTATCTTTTCGCTACTCATGCCGACATTCTCACTTCTGATTCGTCCATCTAACTTTTCAGTTAAACTTCAACCTAGTACAGAACGCTCTCCTACCCAACTAGTAAACTAGTTGCCGTAGCTTCGGTTATATGCTTGAGCCCCGTTACATTTTCGGTGCGGAATCGCTAGACCAGTGAGCTGTTACGCTTTCTTTAAAGGGTGGCTGCTTCTAAGCCAACCTCCTGGTTGTTTAAGCAATTCTACCGCCTTTTCCACTTAGCATATATTAGGGACCTTAGCTGACGGTCTGGGCTGTTTCCCTTTTGACATAGGAGCTTAGCCCCCTATGTCTCACTCCCGAGCATGTAAACGCAGCATTCGGAGTTTGCCTGAGTTTGGTAGGATTGGTGATCCCCCTAGCCCAAACAGTGCTCTACCTCTGCGTCACTAAATCTCGAGGCTGACCCTAAAGTCATTTCGGAGAGAGCCAGATATCTCCTGGTTCGATTAGCATTTCACCACTATCCACAAGTCATCCGAGCATTTTTCAACATACAACGGTTCGGGCCTCCACGAAATGTTACTTTCGCTTCACCCTGCTCATGGATAGATCACCAGGTTTCGGGTCTAAAACCAGTAACTAAACGCCCTATTCAGACTCGCTTTCGCTGCGGCTCCGTATTTTAAACTTAACCTTGCTACTGACATTAAGTCGCCGGCACATTCTTCAATAGGCACGCCGTCACTTTCAAAAGAAAGCTCCGACTGCTTGTAAGCACATGGTTTCATGTTCTATTTCACTCCCCTTCCGGGGTTCTTTTCACCTTTCCCTCACGGTACTGGTTCACTATCGGTCATACATAATATTTAGCCTTAGATGATGGTCCACCTAGCTTCCCACAAGATTTCTCGTGTCTCGTGGTACTCAGGAATTAATCCGCAAGAACCTATCTTTTCGCATACAGGACTATCACCTTTTATAGTAATGCTTTCCAACATTTTCTGCTAAGATAGATTTTTTTGACTTACGCTTGTTAATGAAGTAACAAATGATTAACCCTACAACACCCAATATGCAGCGCCTTCATGCTACTAACACATATTCGGTTTAGGCTATTCCCATTTCGCTCGCCGCTACTTTGGGAATCTCTTTTGATTTCTTTTCCTCCAGTTACTTAGATGTTTCAGTTCACTGAGTTCCCTTCTCATAGTCTATGTGTTCAACTATGGATACATGAGCATTACCCCATGTGGGTTTCCCCATTCGGAAATCTTCGGATCAAAGTTTGTTAGCAACTCCCCGAAGCTCCTCAATAACACCTTTACCAATATAAGTTCCGGTATGTACAGAATTTCGTTTCTGAATATAGTGCCCCTTTACTATAAGGCCGGCTGTTTTACAGAGCTCTCCAAGCTCAATTACAGATTCTTCAGCCGACCAAGACTGATGACTCAGCTTAATATCAACACCAATAAGGTAAGCATGAAAATTAACGTGTTTTAATGGTTCCATATTATCTCGCAATTAATTCATCATAATACGACTGCGCTTCTTTCGAAGGGTATTTTTTTTGATAGTTACGAATTAAGGTTTTTGCTTTTTGGGCGTTTCCACTACGATCATATATTTCTGCCAGTGTTTGGTGAAGAGTGTATAGCTCTGGTTTTTCTTCAATAAGCTTTAAGTAGAGTTTTTCGGCACTTTTATACGCTTTATTTTGATAAATCAAGAAAGCATAAAACTCCCTTAGTTTAAATGGTGCGTTATCTAACAGGGCATAGGGTCTTAATAATTGTATGGCTTGAGTGACTTGAGAGTTTAAGTATAAGCTTTCAAGATATAGTTCAAGATACTTAGTGTTATTTGGTGTGTCTAAATAAAGTTTCTTTGAAATTGGCAAAGACTCGTCATAACGACTTTGAAGATGATAAATTTGAGTGATTAGTTGTGCGGAGACTTTCATGCTTGGATCTATTTTATAAACTTTTTCTAATAACGGTAACGCCTCTTCATATTGTTTTATTGAATGAAGATACTTTGCATAAGACTCAATAAAGATAGGATTGTTACGATCAGATTCATATGCAAGTTTTAAGTAATTGCCATACTTTAATATATAACTTTCTTTTTTTTGAGGGTAAAAATAACTAAGCATCAGTACCGTTTCTGAAAGTCTCAGAAGGTACCATGGGTTGATGGGGTCTCTTTGATGAAGGGTTTCTAAGACTTGCTGTGCTTTTTTTGCATAGGCAATGGATTCAGCAATGGTTGGATGTTGAATTCTAGCAAGGTCTAAGTAGTTTTTTGCATAATGTAGTCGATAAAAATCTTCAGATGGAAATCTAGAAATGGCTTTTTGGTAATGAGGAATGGCTTTTTTATATTGCTTATATGCAGTTTGTTTGAGTCCTCTATTAAAATCGTACTCGGCTTTCCAATGTTGATAAGATTTAAAAAGGAAAAAGCACGATATAACAAGTACTAAACTAAAAATTAATTGCTTTTTATACGTTGTCATTAATAGCCTCCGTTTGATGCTTATCGTTAAGGTTATCTAATGCAAATGAGGCGCCTATTCCCATAATAATAAATAGTATAGTAAATGTTGGAACTACACCAAAATTAAATAATGACTGAGCTTGAAAACTCATCGCAGAACTTATGCAAGAAATTATAATAAGATAGTGTTGTTGTTTTTTGCATGCTCGTATTAGTAACAATATCCAAGACCCAAAGAAAAATATATAATAGGCTACAAAACCAAGAATACCTCTTGTTACAAATTTATCTAAGTAATCGTTATGTAAACGATCCGGGGTATAGTTATGACCGCCTTCAAGTAGACCGTATTCACTTCGACGGTA
>CACECR010000041.1 GCA_902558105.1 uncultured Candidatus Marinamargulisbacteria bacterium
TAACTATTATACAAATAACGTAGTTAAAAAGTTCTATTTTTTTAAAAAATCTACTTTATAATTTTATTATGTATTTTAACGTTTATATTAATTGTTTTTTTATCTTTGATTAAATATAAAAGACAATATTAAAAACTAAAAAAAACTTCGTTACATGTAAATGAAACGAAGTTTAGATTTTATGAGTTATATGTGTTGTCTCTACTGACTAAAAAACAAAATTTGAGGGATTGTGTTTAAAAAAAGATCAATAGAGACAACTAAATAATAATTAATTTATTATTCTATAATAATACTATCATTAATGAATAATTAATACAATACTATTAAATAATGTTTTTTTTATTTTCTTTGATTTAATATTGTTTAATTTAAATTTTATTATTAATAATTGCTCATCCAGTTCTTTTTTCGGCTTTTTTAGTTTCTTCAATTTCTTTGGCTGAAAGTATTACAAAGCTGTCGTCATAATTTGCGCTGCAAATTTTCAATGGAATGGGTGTTTTTATTATAGATTTTTTCATAAGAATTATTTTAAGTGATGTTGCAAGAAGTCCGTTTCTAATTAGTATTGGTGCTATTCACAATATTCGAGGCTCCTTCAAAATTAAACCCTTTGTTGTAGAGTGGGTTTGTACTAAGTGGGTGTATCGACTCTTTTAAAATGGGTTCATCTTGTTTATGACGTCTCACATATTCTAAAAACATTCCACTATCTTCTGAGGTTTTGAACGACCATTGATCTAATCTCCAATGGGTATTGGGTTCTGCATTTTTACAAAGAGTGGTGTTTTTGGTTAATAGATTGGCATGGTCCCAAATGCTCATTGTTTCAAAAGTGCCTCCTCTATCTTGATACCGTTCAGCTAAATGATTAAAAGCGCCAATTCCAAAGTTTTTACTGATCTTGCAAATACTTCCTGTAAAATGACTATAACTAGTGAGTTCATCAATGACTGATTGGGGTAGTTCTTGTGGTGTAAATAAATCGTCGTAGGTCTCTGGTGTGGGAAGATGATTCAGTGCTTTTCGAATGGTTTTGGGTACCTGAGTTAGTGTGCTTAAGAAAATGCTTTCAATCACGGGGGGTTTCTCTTTTAGATATTGCTCATAGTCTTTTGTGGATAACAAACTAGGATCAAAGCATAGTGGCACGGCCACAGCTTCATGGCCATTGACGTTTAATGTGTAAATATGGGTTTCTTTACTTCCATTGAGTCCGGGTGTTTCTCCGAGCCAGCGGTAGCCATTTTGCGAGTATATTTCGGCTGTTTTTAATAGAGTGTCTATGCTTCCAAATCGTGTGGCGGCATGTTCTGTAAAACAAAAGTACTGATTGGCTCTGCTTATATTTTGTTGATCATAGTGATCTAGTGTGTGAGAAGCGGCTGGATTGTTATTAATAAAGGGCTTTATTATTTTTTCATTTTGAGATCTTGCAAATGCTAAAGAGGCGTTGCTGTTTACCGGAATTTTTCTTACTTTTTTTTCAACTAATTCTTTTGTAATGCGTGTGACAGAGCTAGAAAGTTTGCGTAAATGAGCTGTAGTTACAACTTTGCTTGCTATTGGTGTTAGCATATGGAGCCTCCATTTTCTTAGAATCGATTTTGAGTCCAGGTTTTGGATCTCAAGGGGACATCATTAGCTCCTCTAAATTATAGTGTAATGTGAATGTGTCTTGAAATTCAATATAACATTTAATTTTTCTTAATTTTCTATTTTTTTAATGGCTTTTGATATAATATCAAGTCCTTCCATTAATTCTTCTTCGCTAATAATGAGCGGCGGTGCAATAAAGATCCAGTTCCACCTTACAAAGGTATGCAGACCCTGTTTTCTTAAGGAGGCTACAAGTTCAGCGCTGATTTTCATGTCAGCTCCTTTTGCATTCCAGGGCACTAAGTGTTCTTTGCTTTCTTTATCTTTTACTAGTTCAATACATCCTAATAATCCTGTGTTTCGGCAATCTCCAATTAACGGATGCGTCTCCTTCATTTGTTTTAATTTTTTATTAAGAGTGTGACCTAATTTGGCACTTCTTTCTATTAAATTTTCGTTTTCATAGACTTGGATACAACCTAGAGCGGCGGCACACGCGAGTGCATGTGAGGAATATGTCATTCCCAAAGGTAGTGGCTGTTCGTCGTAGGACTGTGCGATTTCGTCTGTTACGGTTACCGCTCCAAGTGGGATATAACCAGAACTGATTCCTTTGGCCATTACCATGATATCTGGCTCCACATTAAAGTTGTTAATGGCAAACCATTGTCCACATCGACCAAATCCGCTCATTACTTCGTCGGCGATTGTGAGAATATTATATTTTTTTGCCAGTTCAGCTACTTTTGGCCAGTAATCGTAGGGATATTTGATGCATCCTGAACTACCGGATTCACCCTCTAATAAAATGGCAGCAATATTTTCGGGTCCTTCAAATTGAATGATTCGTTCTAGGTGTTGTACGCATTCGCGCTGACAGCTTTCTGGCCTTTGTCCCCACGGACATCGGTAGCAGTAGGGATCTTCGATATGAACGACCCCTGGGAGTTCGTTTTTGTTGAAGGGGTGTTTTCTTGGGTCTCCACCTGCACTAATGGCTCCATAGCTGGCCCCATGATAGGATCGATATTTTGTAATAATTTTTTGTTTTCCGGTGTGGAGCCTGGCCAGCATGATGGCATTTTCATTGGCATCGGCGCCACCTGTGCAAAAAAAGGTTTTATTTAATTTGCCAGGAGTGATTTCTTTCAGTTTTTTTCCCAGTTGACCTCTGGGGTCTGTGGACATTCCAGGAAACACATAGGCCACTTTGTCGAGTTGTTCTTTGATGGCATTATTGACGGTGGGATGATTGTGTCCGATGTTGACGTTCATTAATTGTGAAGAGAAATCCATATATTTTTTATCATTTTCATATACATAAATCCCTTTGGCATGCGTGCAATGGATGGGGTTAATACCACTTTGTTTGGACCATGCAAATAAGGTGTGGTTAAGCGTGTCAGTTTTACTCATTAGCTCATCCAGTTGGATTTGTTAGTGGCTGACCATTTTTTGGTGATTTTTTTTGTTTTTGTCCAAAAGTGGATACTGCTTTTTCCAGTAATGTCCCCGACGCCAAATTTTGAGTCGTGCCATCCGCCAAAGGCAAAAGGTTCTCGTGGTACCGGTACTCCGATATTAATACCGACCATTCCAGCTTCTAGTTTTTCGGCAATAAAATCGGCATCCGCACCATTTTGGGTGTAGACTGACGCACCGTTACCGTATCGAGATTGGTTTTCAATTTGGATGGCTTCTTCTACGGTTTTTACTCGAATAATAGATAAAATTGGTCCAAAAATTTCATCGGTTGCGGCTGGCATGTCAGGGCTAACATGATCGAGAATCGTTGGGCCTACAAAACTTCCTTTTTCGGGTCGATTCTGTCGTCCATCCAGACGTATTGTGGCCCCTTGTGTTTCGGCGTTTGTAATATACTCTTCAATTCGTTTTTGTGAAGATTCGTTGATGATAGCCCCAATGTCGCAACCAGTTTTAAGTTCGCTAGCCACTTCTGTTAATCGAGTGATGAGGGGCTCGTTTTCTCCCACTACAATTAACAATGATGCCGCCATGCATCGTTGTCCGGCGCAGCCACTCATGCTGGCTACTACATCTTTTGCAGTCATTTCAATGTTGCAATCGGGTAGTGCGATTAAATGATTTTTTGCCCCTCCCAAACATAATGCTGGCTTTAGATGCTGGCTTGATAACTTATACACTTCTTTAGCGATAGGGGTTGATCCTACAAATGACACGGCCTTGATATCATTATGGGTGCAAAGTGTTTGAACAATTTCTTTTTCTCCATGTACGAGTTGTAAAACATCTTTGGGTAATCCGGCGTTTTTCCATAGAGCTAAGCATTCGATCATAGTAAGGGGGACTTTTTCAGATGGTTTTAAGAGTACCGCGTTTCCAAGGCATATACTAATCGGTAGTGTCCAATGAGCGACCATCATAGGGAAGTTAAATGGAGTTATTTGAGCGACGACTCCTTGTGGATCTAATCGTTCCTGACAATAGACCCCTCGACTAACTTCTTGAGTTTCACCCGAACATAATTGAGGGAGTGAGCATGCAAATTCACATACTTCTATGGATTTATCTACTTCTGCAATCGCTTCATTGATTGTTTTTCCATTTTCTTGATGGATGACTGTCGCTAGTCTTTCTTTGTTTTCGATTAGTTTATTGCGATAGTTGTATATTATTTGTGATCGACTTTTAAGTGTTTGGGCTTTCCATAGACGTTGTGCCTCTTTGGCGTTTTGGATCATGATCTCACAGTTTTCTATAGTGGTATAAGTGATAGTGTTTAATTTTGTGTTAGTGCTAGGGTTTATAATAGTTTTAGTACTCATATGTATTTCCTTTCATAGTTCATTAAATGGAATGTTATGGGAATTTTTTACACTATTTAAAATGAGCGTTGTTTTTGTTGATTTAATATTTGTGTGTTTACCTAAATCATGTTTTAAAATATGGCTTAAATGTTCGGTATCTTTGGCTACCACTTTAAGTAAGTAAGAGTCTTCACCTATAATTTCATGAATTTCATAGATCCATGGATGTTTCATTAAAAAGTGATTTAGTTCATCACTCCAGTTAGTGGTGCTCATTTCCAAGCGAACAAATGCTGTGATTCTAATACCAATTTTTTCATGATTGATTGATACACTGTAGTTAGAAATAATCTCATTGGCTTCTAACTTTTTAATTCGGTCATGAACCGATGAGCTAGAGATTTCGCATAGTTCCGCAATGTCTGAGATGCTTTTTTTTGGGTTTTCCTGGATAATTTCCAGTATTTTTTTATCTTTTCCGTCAAT
>CACECR010000042.1 GCA_902558105.1 uncultured Candidatus Marinamargulisbacteria bacterium
GGTTACTCTTAATCACTAAAGCTATTGTTTTATTAACGGTCATTGATTCATGTGCTTATCACTTTTACAAAATATATCATCAATCCACTACTTACCATAATCTTTCGGGGTTCATTTCTGTTCTAGTTATAAAACTTAAAATCAGAAACCACATCTCTATTGGGGCATTGAGTATTGACTCATGTACTACTTGATTATTTAATCTGTTCATTAGCATTAACACCGTTGTTATAAACTCTTTACTTTCTCTCGAATACAATTCCTTATCTAGTTCAAATTGCTTCTTTGAAAAATATAATGGCAATTTATACTTTACAACTGACTCTAAACGATTAAAGGCCTTTACATCTTGATTATTCTCTAAATCAAAGACTTCAAATGAAGTCGCCTCATTAAAGTTAGTTCTACGAATCCAATTGGCATGCTGGTTACGAAGTGCAGTAACATACTGTCTAGGAACTAATAGTTTGCAATTAAATGCCTGATCGAATGCTGTTTTGTGCATTTCTGAAAGCCCATTTGAAAACTCGAGAAAATCTAATTTAAAACATTCAAAGAATGTGCACATACCTACTTTTTCTACGGTTTCAAGTCCGCTAATGTTTTGTAGCCTATAACACCTCATAAATGTAAAGTCACCAATAACTTTTAGACTACTCAATCCTTTCAATGTCGTTAAATCACTACATTCTTGAAATGCATAGTTCCCAATAGTTGTTAGACTGTCTAACCCTTCCAACATCGTTAATCTTTTACATTGATAAAATGCGAAATTCCAAATAATTTTTAATCTATTTAAACCATTCAATGTCGTCAATCTTTCACACCCATCAAATGCCCCCCTATTAATAACGGTTAAACTGCTTAATCCACCCAAGGTCTCTAAACTTTTGCAGTATAAAAATGCTTCATCACCAATAGTTGTTAAACTATTCAACTCTTTTAACGTCTTTAAACTGTTACAGTATTGAAATGCACCCCTATAAATAATTTTTAGATTGTTGGCACCTTCTAACATTGTTAAACTTTTACATCCAAAAAATGCAAGCTCACCAATAGAAACTATATTTTGCAATCCAACTACACTTATAATCGGTTGAGATATAAATGCTTTATTCGAAATTCTTCGTATACCTTTAGGTATACGAACATGTGTGGCCTTTGGATTTTCTTTAAAAAAAGCCTGAACATGCTCTTCTGTCAACACCGTTATTCCTATTGGAACCGGTATTTCTATGTGTGGTTCCAACACTTCACTTACGAAAGATACCACCTTCTTTAAGTTCATTGTTTTACATTTATGGCTCTTTATCATCACACGATCTTACATATCTATTATTAAAACATCAGTTAAACATTAGTTCTCAACTATTTATTGAAACTAACTATCATATATTTCATTTATATCAACATCATTAAAACGCTAATTAACCTAATGTTAATATAGTACCTATAAAATAATCTATATTAACATATAATATTAATATAATTTTTCTATTGCTTCCCATAAAAGCAAGCAATCTTAGTAGGCCGACAAACCTATTTTTTGAGTTATTACATTACGCATCGATTATATTCATATAAATCTATACAAGAACCATAATATAAGGCTCAATATTTCATCTCTGGAAAATCATGGGGGGGGGTGACGGAAACATTATCACCATCAGTCCTTACTATCCAATAAACTTAATGCGGCTGGCAAGACAATTAAATGGGCAACCAAGGCAATCACAATCGCAAAAGTAACGCCTATACATACCTCTTCGACTTGCATTGCACGAACGTCCTCCCCAACTTCGTCGCCAGGCCTATCGCTCCGCTCTACACAGAAACCATTATCAGCACCATCATTAATAGTTACAAAAGAATGCTCATCTTCATCTTGGTCATTGTTATCTAAAGCGGCGGGACGAGTATTCATATCGAGTCTCTGCACAAAACCTAATATATAAAACCACATTTCCGGAGGAAGGGTAGGCTTTTGAATGGACCTTTTTACATCCACACCCACTACCTCATTCTCCTGATTGTCAGACAGTCTGTCTAACCGCTCGGCAATAATAAACAAATTGGAAATAAAAGACCGCTGCGCTTTATTATATAAATCCCGATTAGATTGGAATGACCTTATTGAAAAGAAGGGATTAAACTTAGGAACTTCTGGTAATTGTTTATAAGCTAAATAGTCTTCTTGATTACTTCGATCATATAAACGAACGTTTGGTATTGACGTTAATTGAGTAGCCTCCATTAAATTGACTGGGACAAGAATCGACACTCCACTGCATCCCCTAAATGCATTGGAACCTATTATGTTTACACTTTCTGGAAGATTGACCTATTTCAATCCAGTACATTCCCTAAATACATTTCTACCTATTGTACTTACACCTTCTGGAATCGTTACCCCTTTCAATCCACTGCATCCATAAAATGCATAGCTCTCTATTATTGTTACACCTTCTGGAATCGTTACCGATTTCAATCCACTGCATCCACTAAATGCCCATTTACATATTGTTGCTACACCTTCTGGAATCTGAATATGTGTCGCGTTCGGATTGTCTTTTAAAAAGACCTGAACATTCTCTCGTGTCAGTACTGTTTCTCCAGAAGAAACGGGTATTTTTAGATAGATATCCATATCTTTACTTACTAAAGATATGACCTTCTTTAAGTTCATTGTT
Organism: uncultured Candidatus Marinamargulisbacteria bacterium; assembly: GCA_902558105.1. Classification (GTDB taxonomy): domain Bacteria; phylum Margulisbacteria; class Marinamargulisbacteria; order UBA817; family CACECR01; genus CACECR01. The sequence goes on from CACECR010000042.1 coordinate 2,691, forward strand.
TTACATTTATGGCTCTTAATCAGCACACCCTCATATCTATCTATTATTAAAATATCAGTTAAACATTATTCCTAAACTATGTATGTAGTATAAAATAATATAATTTTATTTTAATTAACATAACATATATAAATAATTTATAAAATCATATAGTATTAATATAATTTTTATATCAATCTCCATTAAAGCAAGCAGGCCTATTAGCCGGACAAACCTATTTTTTGCGTTAGCACATTACGCATCGCTTGCATTCATATCGAATCTCTGCACAAACCCTAATATATGAATCCATATTTCCAGAGGAAGCCAAAGATTTTGAATGAAATTCACTACATCCACACCCTCTTCCTCAGACTCCTGATTTCTAATCAGTCTGTCCAACCGTTCGGCAACAAGAAGCAAATTTAAAATAAAAGACCGCTGCGCTTGACTTTTCAAACTTCGATTAGGCTGGAATGACTTTGTTGAAAAGAAGGGATTAAACTTAAGAACTTCTGGTAATTGATTAAAGGCTAGAATTCGTTCTTTACTACTTCGATCATATAAACGATCGTTTGATATTGATATCTGTTCAGTACGAGGCATCATCTTGGGGAGTGCAAGTATAGATAGTTTTTCACATTCATAAAATGCATAATCACCTATTGTAGTCAGACTTATTGGAAGCGCTACCGATTTCAATTCACTGCATTCATAAAATGCAGCTTCACCTATTAACTTCAAACTTTTTGGAAGCTCTACCCATTTCAATATTCTGCATCCCATAAATGCATCTTTACCAATTACAATTACATTTTCTGGTATCATCATCCACTCTAAATTATTGCAGTTTTCAAATGCAGCCTCACCTATTAACTTCAAACTTTTTGGAAGCTCTACCGATTTCAATTTTCTGCATCCTATAAATGCATCTTTACCAATTGTAGTTAATCCTTCTGGAACCCTTACATGAGTCACGTCAGGATTTTCATTTAAAAAAGTGACAACATTCTTTTTTGTAAGCACCTTTTGTTTGGGAGAAACTTGTATTTCTAGGTAGGAATTAACATTACATCGATTAGATAAACGAACACCTTGTATTGATGCAAGCTCAGGATGCGCCATCAACTCGGCTTTAACCCAAATATCTTTTAATCTATCACAGCCCTTAAATGCACACTCACCTATTACCATTAAACTATTTGGAAGATCTAACCATTCCAATTTAGAACAATTATTAAATGCAAAAGCATTTATTTCAATCAACCCGTTCGAAAACTTTACGAACTCTAATTTAGTACACTCCTCAAATGTACCCTCACTGATTACTGTTAAACTCTTTGGAAGTATTACGAATTTCAATTCAACACACCCAGAAAATGCACATTCCCCTATTTTTTTTACACCTTCTAGAATAGATACGAACTCTAAGCCTTTACATTCAAAAAATGCTCCACAGCTTATTGTACGCACAGACTGTGGAAGCTTTATTCGCTTTAGCCCACAACAGCCCGCAAATGCACCCTCACCTATTGTCACTAAACTCTCTGGAAGCACTACCGATTTTAATTGAGACCAATTAGTAAATACCCAGTCACCAATGCCAGTTATACCCTCTGGAATACGAATATGAGTAGCCTTTGGATTTTCTTCTAAAAACGACTGAACATGAGCTTTTCTTAGTACCTTTGTTACTGAAGGAACAGTTATATCTATATATAATTGAAAATGACAGTTTGTTAATGACACTACTTTTTTTA
>CACECR010000043.1 GCA_902558105.1 uncultured Candidatus Marinamargulisbacteria bacterium
TTGAAAAGCAAGTTTAATCTTTTATTCTAAAGTAAGTGGCTTCAGGGTGATGAAGAACTAGGGCCGAAACGGAGCCATCTGGATCCATCATAAAGTCGTCACAAAGCTCCACACCAATCAGTTTTTGAGGGTCCATTAAGTCCCATAATTGTTTTTGGTAGGCAAGGTTAGGGCATGCCGGATATCCAAACGAATAACGTCGGCCGCGATACTGTAATTTAAATAGTTCATCAGTCGTAATGCCTGTTGGATCTGGAAATCCCCATTCTGAACGAATTTGTTGGTGAAGACACTCGGCGAACCCTTCAGCCAACTCTAGCCCAATAGCATTGGCAATATGTGAGGCTAAAAACTCCTCATCTTGTTTTAAGTCTTTTGCATAATCTAAAATTTCTTGACCCGATGTAACAACAAAGAAGCACATGACATCGGTTTTGTCTGGATGAATGAAGTCTGTTAAACAGTACTCGTACCCATAATCTTGGCGTGGAAACTCAAACCGTTGCAGTTCTTTTGTTTCGGCTTCATTTAAAATGACCATATCATTGCCATCTGCTTTTACTTTAAAAAATTGGTAGGTGCCTTTTAAATGACACGCGTCGTGCGAACGAATTAATGCCCGTACATCTTGAACTTGTTGATCGAGTTTCATTGCTTTTGGGTTTTCTTCTTCGAACAATTTTTTCATATTTCCCTTAAGTCCTAAATGATGTCCATAAAGCATTTGGCGATTAATAAATGGCCAAATCTCGTCCATGGATTTTTCAATCACTTTGGGACCAAAGTTTGGAACCTGTCGTTTAGAGATATCATAGTCGTAAGTAAGTGTTTTTTCTTTAAAGACTTTGGGTACCTCTTTTTTCTTAGCTACTTCTGCATTATCAAAGCCTGGTTTGAATTGCTCTTGATAGTCTTTTATAAACTGCTCTCTATTGTCTTTATCTACGAGATTATTTACTAAGTCTAAGCCATGCATCGCATCTTTTGCATAAACCACAATACCATCGTATTCTGGTTGTACCTTATTACTAGCAAATTTTTGAGTTAAGGCTGCGCCACCAATGAGAACCGGGGTGTTAATACCGGCGGCTTTGAAATCTTTTACGGTGGCTACCATTTGTTGAGCCGACTTTACTAAAAGGCCCGACATGCCAATCACATCCGGCTTATGTTCTAACGCGGCTTCAATCATTTTTTCTGGAGGGCACTTAATACCTAAATCCACCACTTTATAGCCGTTATTAGACATGATTATATTCACTAAGTTTTTGCCAATATCATGAACATCACCTTTAACGGTGGATAAGACCATTGTGCCTTTTAGACTAACATCACCTTTTTCCATTTTGGGTTCTAAGTAGGCAACGGCAGCTTTCATTACTTCCGCCGATTGTAGAACTTCTGCAACTATCAGTTCATTATCGTTAAATAGTTTACCAACCGTATCCATTCCTGCCATTAAGGGGCCATTAATTACATCTAAAGGCTTTAACTCGGCTAAGGCCTCATCCAAAGACTCGATTAACTGCTCTTTAGTACCTTCTAAAATATTATGATGAAGTTTCTCACTATAACTTAAATGAGACAGGTCTTTCACTTCTTCTTTAACAGATTTTTTACCTCTAAAGTAGGCGGTGAAATTGGCAACAGGGTCATTACCATTTTCTGTGCGATACCACAGTAAGTCGTCGCATAGCTTTTTTTCTTCATCGGTGATTTGAGAGTAACGAACCAGTTTTTCAGAATTTACAATAGGGGTGTCCAAACCAGATTTTACACAGTGGTTTAAAAATACAGAGTTTAAGACTTCACGTCCTGCATTTGGAAGCCCAAATGAGACATTAGAAACCCCTAACGTTTGGCGTGTTTTAGGATACTTTTCTTTAATTAAGCGAACCCCTTCAATGGTCTCCTTTCCAGATCCGAAGTAATTTTCATCACCGGTACCACATGGAAAAACCAGAGCATCAAAAATAATATCTTCTTCCGGAATGCCATATTTTTTGGTTAGTAGCTCGTAGGAATTCGTGGCTACTTTTAGCTTATCTTCTGCTGTAACGGCCATTTCACCTTCAATACAGCCAACGACCACACTGGCCCCATATTTTTTAACGATAGGAAGTAATTCTTCGAAAGATTTTTCACCTTCTTCTAAGTTTACAGAGTTTAAAATGCATTTTCCTTGAACCAGTTTAAAGGCAGCTTCTACAACTTCTGGCACTTGAGAATCGATCATTAATGGAACTTTTGTAATTTTGGTCACTTTGTTAAGAAACTGCACCATGTCATAGATTTCATCTCTATCGGGATTTGATAAACAAACGTCAATAATATGGGCGCCGGCCTTCACTTGTTTTCTTGCAATTTCAGAGGCCTCTTCAAACTGTTCGTCTTGAATCATTTCTTTGAACTTACGAGACCCAATCACATTGGTTCGTTCACCTACAATATAAGGGCCATCCTCGTCATTTAAAATGAGTGTTTCAATTCCCGAAATACGAGATACGGATAAGGTACTGAGTTCTCGCGGCTTTCTTTGACTAGATCTGCTTGAAAGTTCTTTAATATGCGCCGGAGTCGTTCCACAACAGCCTCCTAATACATTAATCCATCCTTCATCTACAAAGGTTTCTAAAATACCGGCTAACATTGCGGGTGATTCTGGGTAAACGCCTTCTTCATCTGGAATTCCTGCATTAGGAACCACAGAGACTGGAAAGCGAGAAATTTCCGACAGTGTCCGAATGTGATCCCTCATAAACTCAGGCCCAGTTGCACAGTTTAATCCAATATATAGCGGGTTCATATGTTCAATGGAGGTATAAAGCGCTTCAACGCCTTGGCCAGCAAGCATGGTGCCCATGGTTTCAATAGTTCCAGAAATAGCGATGGGAATTTCCATGTTGAGTTCATCAAACGCACGAAGAATTCCAATGTAGGCCGCCTTTAAATTAAGCGTATCAAGTGCCGTTTCGAGTAATAAATAGTCGGCTCCTGCTTTTGTGAGGGCTTTGGATTGTTCATAAAATGAAAATGAGAGTTCATCAAAAGAGATTCCCCCAGTAACGGAGAGGGCTTTGGTTGTAGGTCCAACCGCACCCGCTACAAAACGGGGTTTCTCAGGTGTACTATATTTATTACAGGCGGCTCGTGCTAATTCAACCGCTTTTGTGTTAATTTCATCCACATAATCTTCAAGCCCATATTCACCAAGTACAAAATTTGCGCCACCAAACGTATTGGTTTCTACAATGTCGGCACCGGCGGCTAAATATTCTTCATGAACTTCTTGAATGACATCTGGTCGTGTTCGTACTAAATTCTCATTACAACCATCTAGATCTTCACCACCAAAGTCTTCTGGGCTAAGGTTTCGGTCTTGTAGTGCAGTACCCATGGCACCATCTACAATTAGGATTCTTTCCTTAAGTAATGCGTCTAACGTTTTCATATTTAAAAGTAACTAGTTACTGTGTTGATTATCGATACAAATTATTATACATAAAAGCAGTTTTTTTACCTAGTCTAGAAGATGGTGTTTGACTTTGAATTTGATATAACATAAAGTGTTTCAAGCTTTACTAAGGTAGGGGAATGGGTGTAAGCCCCAGCTGTCCCGCAACCGTATAGTTAGATTTTTCTAATGTAGTCGGAATGCCTACGTAAGTGAAGTATATATTGTTGTAACCTTCCACTTCGTGGAAAAAGATCAGGAGGTTAAGTGTATGTCCTATACACCTAAACGTGGGAAACCACTATCGTATTGGTTGGTATTAAGTTTATTAGTCTTATTACCAAACACAATGTTAGCTGAAGAAAAAAAATCAGCTATTTTTACTGTTGCCGAGCTTGAGGCATTAGGCGTTTCAACAGTTGAAGAGTCGATTGATATGATGCAATCGATTGCACGGAAGCAATCTGGGCTTAAAAGCGCTACATTAAGCTCCAGTAAATTTGACGTTTCTGAACAACAAGCTATATTAGAGTCGTTAAATTTAAATGATATTGAAAAAGTTGAAATTTCTAAGGATGGATCTGAAATTAAGTATCATGTCTCGAATTCTCTTAAAAAGGACGGCCTTACCGCTCTTTATACCTTCACCATTATTGATGAGTCTTTAAAAGATTCGAAACTAGATCCGATTGTAACAACAGCAACGAAAAGCCCCATCAAATCGAGTGAGCTTGGCGATGTTGTCCGTGTGATTCATGGCGATGAATTAGAGGCCTTGGGAGTTAATT
>CACECR010000044.1 GCA_902558105.1 uncultured Candidatus Marinamargulisbacteria bacterium
ATCAATTTCTTCAAGTGTTAGTTTTTTCGTGTTACAGTATACATTTAATGCATTAGCTAATATTTCTTTGTTAAAAAATAAGCGTTTATTAATTATAGGTCTGTCTTCTTCGTTTTTAAAATAGTGTTGTGTTATTTTATTTATTGCCTTAGGGCTTGGATTGATGAGCAGGCAATTCATGATGGTGGCTTTAATCATATAATGATGGCTATTTTTAATTTCTCTTAATAACTGATCTTCATAATAATCAATACGATTGAAGATTAAGTCGTTTACTAGGCCTAATATTTCTGCATCCTCAGACTCTATAATGAGTTGAAATAATTCTTCTAGATTTAGCGTTTGGCCATCTTGTATAATTACAACTAGATGTTTTTTGAATTCTTCAATTGTGAGGTTTTTATTTAAGTTATTCATAGTTAGATGTAGTATTAATATATCAATAATTATCAATACATGTAAAGTTACTTTATTGTCGATAATTTTATTGAAAGTATTAATAAGGAGATTATTATGACAAGCCAAGATATTAAATTGGGTGGAGGACCACTCGACGCTGCAGATCCTTCAGGAAATTCTGAAATTACTGCTGCCGTTGATTCAGTTGCTGATCAATATGCTACTACTCTAAACGACTTGCTAACTAACGCCAGTGGTGGAAGTATGGATTTAGCAGAGACTACTGTATTGACAACTAGAGTTCAACAACAGCAGGCGATTCTTGAAATGGTTCAAGGTGTAGCTAAAGCGGCTACAGATCAAGTTAAAGGTCTTGGTAAGCGAATCGGATAATACGATGTTAACTACCGATAATTTTAGTTTATTATCTGATTCATTAAGATCTTCTGGATTTTCTGATGAACTTATTGATGGTATACGTCAAAACTTTGTTCAGTCCAATGATGGCTCCGTTTCTTCTGGTGACATGTTTGCCCAAACCTTAGGTGCAAATTCTCAATTCTTCAGTCAAATTACAGGTGCAATGTCAGTAATTGCCAGTGGTGAAGATAAGCCAGTTGAAATCGGTGGATTGACGATCGATGATATTAATACATTGTCTGGGATGACGGTCTTTACTACCCAATTAAATTTAGTTCAAGCACAGATGGAATTAATTAATAATATGTTTAATTTTGTTAAACAGTTTGAAAAATCGCTTACATCTGTGGCTTCAGGATAAGTTGAAAGGAATTACTTGTGAGTTTATATAATATATTAGGTTTTGCGGCTATAGCAGATGCTAAGCGCCGCATTTCGGATATAGGATCAGAGTCCTCAAGTGTTAGTCAATCTGCTAATGAGTTTGCCTCACAAATTGAGCAATCTCAAATTGACTTTGAATCTGTGGATAGTTCAGTAGTATCCAGAGGGCTCACTAATGCTGATATCGAAACGCTTTATACTCAAGTTCGTCAAGAAGCAGATGCTTTATTTGACTCATTTAGAGAGGCTTATCTTGCTCTTTCCACTAATGATAGATCTCCAACTCGTTTAGAAATTTTACAACATATTTCTAGACACAATCCAAATATTCAAATTTCAATGTTAAATTCTAATCAAATTAATGCATTAATTGATTTTTACATGGACTATTCAAATCCAGAAGAGGATGAACAAATTGATAGTTCACTCAGTGAGTCTGAACGTGAAGTAGCTGAACGCCGTGAGGCCGAAATTTTATTGGAAGCCATTATTTTATCTTCTGTTTTGAAAAATAGAGGCAAAGCTGAAGCAAAGTCTAAAAAAGTTCGAAAAGAAGAAAAAAGAGAGGAAGAACGGCAAGAGCAAAAGTATATTCAGGAACTTCAAGCACAAAAGAAACGTTTGAATCGTGGACGTGTAAAGAATAAATAATCAGTGAGAGCATGCTATGAGTAGTATTGAAGATCGCCTCCTAGAACATGAACAAGAGCATTTAAATCCTTATGAAAAGCTACGTAAGTTACAAGCTCGCCAAGATCAGTATAAAAAAATGAAAGATCAACAGATGGCTAAAAGTCAGGTAGTTGAGGATATTAAAGAAGTAAATACTGATTCCACTGTTCATCAAAAACAAGTGGAGTCTTTTAAACCTTCCTTAAAAAATAAATTAAAGTGGGCAACAGATGATGATGGTGAGGTTTGTATTAGTCCAGAAGAAAAAAAAGAGTTGATTAGTATTGAACCTGAGACTATTAGTTCTAGTAACAAGTTACTACATTTCTTAGGCTATGAAATCGACTTGTCAGCAAAAGTTGATTATTTTAAGCAATCTTATCAAAAGTCGTATATAGAATCTAAATCTCATAATTTTTTGCTAGCTAAATTTTCAGAGTTGAAGTCTGGCGCATTTCATATGATATTGTCTCTTTTAGGAATTGATACTTCTGAGCTGAAAAAGTTGCAAGAGCAAGCAACTGAGGCGGCGGTCGAAGAAAAAAAATTATTATACGAACAAAATGTTTATAATCAGGAAGTGTTTCAACTCTTTTCAGGTTCATCAAAAGATCAAGCAAAATTAAAGCTTTTTAAAGAAATAGAGCAGCAACTTGAACTTCAACTTACGCATCTTGGTCATGATCATATTTTATCTAAAGAATGGATTAATACTATACAACAACAATCTGTTCGAAAAATTTTACAAGAACTATTAGAAGAAAAACAAATTTTAGAGTATCAACGGGAGTTTGTATGAGTCGAATTGAAACAAGAGTTACAGACTCGGATGCTGATCTATATATGATTGACCGTTTGGAGCTTAATCGTAAAATAGATCGTGCGAACTCATATGTTAAGAAAGTTCATCAACGGCTTAGGCTTCTAGAGCAGCAACGTTTACGTTTATTAACACCCAAAGATACTCAAGATGTGTCTCAATCGTTTGATAAGCTTTTAAATAAATCATCGCAAATTCAAAAGGAGTTGTAGGATGTCTTTAGGTGTTTCGGGCCAATTTCAAAATCAAAATCTTCAGTCAAATGAAGGTGTTGATGTTGAAGTTGATAAATTGTTAAAAAAGCAAGAAAAGAAGAAAACAGAGACGGTAAAAAAAACGGAGTCACTGACAGCATCGTTATTACATGGTGATGATCAAAGTAAAGAAGATGCTTTTCTTGAGTCTATGATGACACAAGATCCTAAAACACAGCGTCAATCTAAGAGACATCAAGAGGCGCTTCAAAAAGAACTGAGCCAGCTATTTAAACAAGGGCAATCGGCAGATGATGTGGTTCAATTGTCTCAACAATCGTTAGTTTTTCAAGATGATCAAACTCAAAAAGAAGAGCTAAAGCAACAGCGACAAGACTTATCTAAAAAAGCTAAAGAGCTATCCAAACAACAACAATCTCAGACAGCTCAACAACGTGCTCAATCTTCCTTATCTCTCGTTAAGCCAGAGATTTTACAACAATTTTCTTCGGCATTTAGTGATTTTGCGTTTAATGATAGTCCGGAACATAAGAAAAAGTTATCGGATGCCAGGGCGGAGCTAAAAAAACAAGGCGTAACCGCTAAGCAAATTCAACACTTTGAACAGTCCATGGGTGGGGTGTTAAAACAGCATTTAATGTACGATATGAAGACGGCTATTTTACGTGAACATTTCTTAAGTTCAGGAGATTCTCAAGTTTCGTCGGAAGACAAAGGTGTTCACAATCAATCGAAGCGATTAGCCAAACGCGCGAGTCAAGATTTATCGGCTAAGTTGCAGTCGATGGAAAATTCCGGAGCTTTGAAAGGTCAATCTTTAGCGATTTTAGATAAAGTGGGCCATGAACTACGGTCGGAGCTAGAGTCTTTTATTTTTGATGAGGTGTCTGAAAATATTACAAAGGTGTCTCTTAATCAATTATCTGGCGATGAGTATGTTGAGCGACTACAACAGTATACCCAAGCAGCCATGGCGGCTGGACTAGGCTTAGATTTAGAAAAATTAACACAAAAAGTAAATCAATCAATAGATGATTTAGGTTTAGGGTATTTCGAGGCTCCATCGTCATCCGGAGGGTCGACGTCGGATAGTGAACAACATGAAGAAAAACCTCGTCAGGTGATTGTTAATCCGCAAGAACAGTTTGAAGATAAGTTGCGACATTTGTTTATGCAGTTATTATTAACTCCCAATTTGAAACAGTCGATTGATTTACGATTTAAGATTCGAAAGCTTAAAAATGGACTTATTAAATTGGGTGTTTTTACGGATGATCGTCATGATCAATTATTAAAAGAAGGTCATTTATTAGCTGAAATTAAATTAAG
>CACECR010000045.1 GCA_902558105.1 uncultured Candidatus Marinamargulisbacteria bacterium
TTCTAATAGAGGTTTATAACGTAGTGGAATTTTCCGAGCGTCTTTTTCTGGTATTTTTAACTCTACGCTTGTATCAGAGCTTCTGCTTAATTGTGTTTGTATGTTTATTAGTGCAGTCTCATGTTTTCCACTTACATGGTACGCATAATATTTTCTATTATTTGTTTTATGGTTGAACTTTTCTCCTTTTTGGGGTCTTGGAAATTCTCCAAAATAACTATATGGAATTCCAGTTAGTTCTTGAAAAAATATGGAGGCGTATGTATATAAGTCATGTTTTGCATCTGCAACTACTGACTTATGTTTCATTACATCTATTAGTATTTCTGGATGTGTATGTTCAGCTGAGCTACTGAGCATACTTACTTTTTGCTTGAATTCATAGGATCTTGAAAAATCACATAGTTTGATAGTGTGAGATCCATCGGCTCGTTTTTGCCATAGTGCATTTGCAGGTTTAAAGTCTCCATGAACGTACTTGTTTTGGAATAATGAATCGAGACCTCTTAACATTTCTCTGTAAATAATTAAGATTAAATTTGTTTTTTCTTTAGCTATTTCAGGATCTGTCGATAATTTGATTTTTTTTAATAATTGGTTTATGTCCATTTGAGCTCTTGGCATTGTAATAGATACGGTATTTCCTTTTATTGATATTCCGCCTGGAGTCATTAGGTTATATGTATGATTTTTATGCGCTCTTAAATAGGATTCCACATTTCGTCGTGAGTGACTGTAGTCTGTTGTTACTCCAACTACCCATCCTGGATCTCTGGTTGCAAATACAACTGTGTCTGCACCTCTACCTATGATAGCAGCTAGTGGCTTTTTGACTTTATGAACTTTTGGGCTTGGAGGCGTAAAATTTTCTTTTCGATATACGATTGCTTCTTGTTTTTGTTTTTGAGCTCTTAGTTTTATTTTTTTTCTAACTTGTACATGTTCCGGTCTATAGAATTCTGTTTTGTATCGGTTTCTTTTTTGTCCGCTTATAGGTAATTTATCAAAAGGTCCACTCAGTAATTGTAATAAACTTTCATTTAAGGTGGTACTAATTTCTCCTGAATCCCTAATCGTTTTTTCTGTAGTAGGGACTATATTTTTTTCTTTAAGTGGACGTCTTAAGTTTTGTTTTACTACTTCTTTTTTTTTTGTTAATTGAGAGCTTTTAGCAGGTGTCATAGGATAATGACTGGATGATCTTAAAACTCTAATTATTTTATGTCCTTGCATTTTGAACCCCTATTTATGTAATTTAATCGAATTATTTCATTTATTTTGTTAAAAATCAATCTTTTTTATTAAATTTTTTTTTCGGCTTTGGTTTTTTTAACTAAGAACAATATGTTAAGTAGCAAATTTTATTTTCTATTTTTTGCTTTATTTTTATGATCTACTGCTTCGATTAATTAATTGTATATTCAACATTTTTGAGTAAATATACGGTTTTTTACGAAAATTTTGATTGGCTTTCGTTGTATGAGTTTATTTAAGTGGGTGATAGTGGTTAATTTTAAATGCGTAGTTTGCTTAGTTATAAGTTAACAATCAGATAATTTTTATTGTATATGGTTTTATTTTTAAATTATGTGCTTACAATTTTGATACGGCTATGGCCTCTAATTCTAGTAATTTTGTCAAAGGGTGTTCTGATTTCTTTACCTGGTCTAATGTTGCTTTTAATATCATTTCTGTAATATTTTTCGGAGGATATTTTACCATTATAAATTTTTCAATGATATACGCAGCAACGGGTACCCACTTTGTGATGTTTGATAGTTGTTTTGTTGGAATATCATCCGGACTTAAGTTTTTTTGACGTACTTTAGCCGTGTAGTCTTTGCTTGGTTTGCTCATAAATATTTTTTGTTCATTTTTGTGTTTTTGTTCTTCAATAGCTTGAAGGATATGCTCTTGTACAAGTTTTTTAGATACATCTTGTAATATAGTTTGGACGTCTTCTAATTTGAATCGGCCATAACGGATTTCAGCCCATAATTCTCTTAATGATCGTTCAGTTGTGGCTAAATCGTCCATTACCCGAACAGGAATTTTTTCACCATAGGCTCCAGATAATGTAGTTGGAAGCGCGACGCACCCAGTTCCTTGAAACCACGCTAACAAATACTCCATTGTTTGAGTAATATTATATGTAATTTCTCGTGGATCGTTATTGGCAATGACATCGGATGTTTTTAAATTTGCGGCTAAAACTGCTAATGGATATTCAGATGATTTTGGATCTAGTGTTTCTGTGGATCTATCGACTGTTTTTATAAATAACTTGAGCTCTTGTTGACTAAATGGATTAGCTAAAAATGTAGAGTCTATTAATTTAAATAATAGACTTTCTTCGTCTCCAAGTTTGCCACTTTTCTTATCTTGATGAAACGCTTCAACTAACCCTATACCTAATCGAACAAATTGCGGATGGGCGACCCAAAAACCATCGAGTCCCCGATGTAGTTGAGCAATTACGTCTTTGATATAATTTTGCATAGTGATGTTGTAAGATCGTTTCGCTAGTTCGGGATCCTCATTGTGAACAGGTAAAAATCCATACATTCCTCCTATTGCTAATGCCCCGATAGCATGCATCTCTCTTTCTAATAATTCATGCGATTCACGAATATGATTTCGTACAATGTAAGGGTCTGATTTTACAGGTATTTGATAGCCTTCAACTCCTTCAAATAATGTAGCAGCTGATGCTAAATAGTCATGCCATCCTAAGGACCCACCCGCAAAGTATGGACTTAGATTATATGCGATTTCTTTCATTCTAAATGTGGCGCGGGCGGTTTCAAATACAATGATTACCTTGACGGTTCCCATTTTATAGTCGGGGTTGATATCTTTAATAAGTGCTTCACAGGTTTCGATAACAGTTTTTAGATAGTGTGCTTCTTCTTCCGTTTCGATTTTTGGGATATAAAAGCTACAGTTTTCAGGTGTTTCATGATTGTTAAACAAATGAGCGGCTAATTCCATAATATGCATCGGGATAGGCTCACCATTTAGAAGATGCTTAAAGTCTGGTAGCGCAATTCCCGGGATCCGTTTAATGGCTTGAGTCAGTTTGGCTTCCGGGTGTGTCTCTGAGAATTTTTTAACATATTTGAATGCTTCATGCAGTACATGTTGTCCCACCATGTTGTCGTTTGCATTGGGTGTTACGGAATCTTCTCCATCGGCTCCCCAAAAGGGTGTTAACGTACTTTTAGATACAATATCGTCTAGGACTGGATTTTTTGAATTTGACTCAATGGCATGAATGGCATGTTTCGCCATTTTAGTTTTTTGGTGAGGCCCAAATAAAGTGACATGAAATCCTTGGAGGTGTTTGGGGAGAGTTACTCTAAATGTATCCGGTATATTAATGAAATTAGTGTCACCTTCATTCAGTGGGCCTACAATAACACGTCCACTTGAATCTTTTTTACCCATAATGCTTTCACATTTTGGATTAGGATGTCTTAGTCCTTTTGACTTATTGATGGCTTCTAATTGAGTTGTGGTTGTTCTAATAAATTCAGTGTCGATGTGTCGTTGCTTAATCACGGCTTCTAATTGTGGTTTAACACTTTGCCAAAGCGTACAGGCTAGGTTAACTGCATTAACAGATTCCCACGTACTGATAGCATGAAGTCCGTCTCCAAATACATCATCAACTAACGCATTTTCTGTTTGATGTGCATCTTGTAAATCGGAATTATGTAAAAGGCCCGGAGCTACTTGCAATCCAGGTATGGAGGGTACTGTGAAGTAATCAGTTGTTAATCGAGTACAATTAACGTTTGATAAATAATTATTGAAATAAGAGGCTGGTTGAGATTTTGTACTTCCAGAGGCTAGGTGCCGGTGTAATTTACGTTCAGGCGATCGAAGACTGACCATTTTTTTCAAGGTGTTAAGTGTATTCATATTTTTTCCCAATCTGAAAGTTATCTTAGTTATGATAGCTTCAAGTGTTATTGAAGTAAAGTAATGGTTAGTTAATGGGTATATTACGTAAAATTGTTTTCATGTATACTAGTCACTAATGACTTTAATATCTGTTCAATCGCTGCGCTGT
>CACECR010000046.1 GCA_902558105.1 uncultured Candidatus Marinamargulisbacteria bacterium
ATGACTGGGAGTTTATTCCAAAACAGCTTTGGGACGATGCGGTTACCGAAGCGAATGATCTCAAACAACCGTTAAACACGCCAATTATCGGTTCTGACAACAGTTGGAAGTCCTGTAAGCTCGCACGCGAAAATTGTGAGCTGGCCGGCATCGAAGGTATCCATATCCAAGAGCATGACGCGGCCAGCATCCGCTCCAGTAAACGCAAAGGGCATATTGTCACAAATCCACCCTATGGTGAGCGCTTAAGCGAAAAAGAAGAGGCGGGTCACTTATATCGAGATATTGGCACCCATTGGAGAGAGTATTTACCTGAGTGGTCGTATTATATTATTAGTGGCCACCCTGAGTTTCAACAAAACTTCGGAACGAAAGCGAGTAAGCACCGTAAATTATTTAATGGTGGAATGCAATGTTATTTTTACAGTTACAATAATTTCAAAAAGGAATTGTAGTATACTCTAGGCTCTTTTTTTACACTCGGCTAATAACAGCTTAATGTCATCTAGACACTGTTTTTTATTATCATATTGAGTGGCTTTTTTTAAAGCACGCTCGGCTTTTTCGACATGATTAAGCTCAAGATATATTTGGGCGATGTTCATATACAGAAACGGATCGTTAGGAGTCAATTCAGACAATTTTCTTAGATAGATAAGTGTAGACTTGGGATCGTTACTTAGTTGGTAGAAACTAGCTGCACACTGTAGGGTCTTAATATGCTCTCCATCAATTTTCATGGCCACTGATAACGCTTTTTTCGCATTTGGAAACTGCTCTCGTTCAAGAAACTGTTCACATTTTTTTAGTTCTGATCGTAGCCATTTCTCCTTGACCGAATCAGACTGAATTAAACGGGTTAATGTATCGAGTTCCTCACTTTTTTCATTGAGTGCGACGAGTCGATTGTAGTACCGATGCGCATCTTCAAACTGATTTAATGAGAGGTATCGTTTTGTGATATTAAGAAGTGCGGATGGATCCAAGCTATTTTTAGAAAGTGCCGTTTGGCAAGCTAGAATAACGTCATCCACTACGGTACTTGGATGATCACCGCCCCTATTTAATTGAGTTTCAACTGTGGTCATTGTTTCTGAAGATACAGGTTCTGAAATCTGAACATCTTCTTGTTGAGCTAATCTCATTTCTTGTTGGCAAACCGGACAAAAGACTCTATTCTGAAAAACTTTACAATCAGTATCAGGAAGTAATTTATTACAGGTATGACAGAGAAAATTGGGCATATCTATTTTATCGATTAACACTATTGCTAAGCTCATCATAATAAACTGAACTTTGAAGAACAAGCGATCATCAAAAAAATATTTTCAATGATAAGACGTAATTTAAATATTTATTGATTGACTTTACTAGGCTATACTAAAAATATGACTAATGACTCACCACATATTTATGCAAAAAAAGGACTCACGATCACCTGTGACCCTGGAGTCTACTATGCATGCACCTGTGGAAAATCAAATGATCAACCGTTTTGTGATGGATCACATGAAGGAAGCTCTTTTCTTCCAAAAAAGTTCAAAGTAACCGAACCGTCTCAACTTTACATGTGTCTATGTAAGCACAGTAAAAAAATGCCTTTTTGTGACGGTACACACTCACAACTACTTGATAGCTGATGCAAAATATCATTCATGCTTTCCTTTTAGGTATTATTGAAGGAGTCACCGAATTCTTGCCTATTTCATCGACGGGGCACCTTATTTTATTGGAAGACAAATTACCTCTAGTAGGAATCCAAACTGAAACCTTCATCATTTCTATTCAACTGGGTGCGATTTTAGCAATCGTTACTATTTATCCTAATATTTTCAAGAAGAGTTTGAAGCGATCAGAATGGTTTGGAAAGCAAAACCAATTAATTTTATTGGCTATTTCACCGGCCCTAATTTTAGGATATCTTATGCACTCAACAATTAAGTCGGTTTTATTTTCGCCTAAAACCGTCGCTATTGGACTTGGACTCGGAGCCATTTTAATGATGATTACAGATCGATTTTTCTCAAAAGGTAATGAGACTAGTGCCGATTTAGACTTAAGCACTATCTCTGGAAAACAAGCCTTACAAATTGGGTTCGCACAATGTTTAGCACTATGGCCTGGAATGAGCCGCTCGGCCTCCACGATTATGGGGGGACTTTGGAGTGGGCTTTCGTATGAAAAATCGGCTCACTTTTCATTTATCATTGCGGTTCCTGTTATGATAGCGGCCGTAAGTTATGATTTAATGAAAACGGCTAGCGCATTAAGCTTAGCTGATCTTGAGCTTATCAGCATTGGCTTTCTTAGTTCTTTTTTCACCGCTCTAATTGCCGTCAAAACATTTTTAAAGCTACTATCTAAGTTTAAATTATTTCCGTTTGCAATTTATCGCATCATGTTAGTATTGTTTATTGTCATTTAATTTATTAACCTCTGTCTAGCGATTATACCGAGTGCGGTTATCATAGCAACCGTATTAACCTGTTCACTAGAAGTATAATGTATTTCAAGTGTCTCTCTAGTTTGAAAAAGATACGGTAATACTAGGCCCACTAATAACAACAACATTACATCATTACTTGCACCGTCATCACTTAAAAAACTCGAAAATATATTAAAACCTTCCAATATAAATTCTTTTACACTTTTATACTCAGAGCCAAACACCAACATCTCAGTCCCCATAGGCTTAGAGACACTTGAGAGACCCTAACGCCGCTAATGCTGTAATTGCTTTATTAACTGCAGCATCAGGTACAACATCAACTAATGTACTCCCTACATACTGAGCCATTTCACCCACTCTTGCTAATGCCGTCGTTGTGTGTCGTGGCTAGTCACGATTAAATAAATTAAATAACTAATAAATATTTAAAACCATGATATACTCCATTAAATCTAAAGTATTAGTTTATTTTATAGTTATTTTTTATAAAAAATTCTAAAATTCTATATCAATCTACATCTGTTATATTCAAGCTTGCATCACTATTAAAAGACCTTTGAACGGTTTAGGCAAAGAACATGGCAGACTATTAAGACTTGTATGATGTAAAATAGGTATCTAGTGTCTTTAGTATCACCGTATTTGCTTTTGGAAACGGAAAGGAATCAAGCTCGTTAACCGCCACCCATCTTAGCTCATCGGCTGATAAAGGTTCCGGTTCTCCCTCTACCCAATCCGCTAAGTATGCATGCATAGTAATTTTAAAATGAGAGTACGCATGCTTCACAATCGTCACACAATCTCCAAGTTCAATCGTCACATTAGTCTCTTCTTTCACTTCACGTTTAATGGTCTGGGTAATCGTTTCGCCGTCTTTTTTCTTGCCTCCAGGAAACTCCCATAATCCACCTAAGAAACCGTCATCTTTACGTTTACCAATCAGAATTTTTTCATCCTTTCTAATAATGGCGACGCCAATGGTATAGTGCGGTGTTGGTTCTTTTTTAGATTTAAACGGCAACTGTTTCACACGATTTGTGGCTAACGCATTGCAATCCTTTGAAATGGGACAGGACGAACAGTTTGGATTCTGGGGCCGACATATCAGCGCACCAAGCTCCATAATCGCCTGATTAAATGAGGCAGGATCCTGGGATTCCTCTACAAATGGAGTTAAGTCCTCAAATAATCGATTTCTTAATTTAACGTTTCTAATATCCTCCTCAATCCCCCAAAAACGCGTAAAAACGCGTAAGACATTACCATCCACAACAGGCACGGGGTTTCCATAAGCGATACTTGTAATGGCGGCTGCACAATAGGGACCAATTCCTGGAATAGCCTGAATAGCCTTGTATTCTTTTGGCAAAATAGAGTTATAGTCCGACACCAATAGCTTGGCGGCTTTATGAAGGTTTCGTGCTCTAGAATAATACCCTAACCCTTCCCAATGTTTTAGCACAACTTGAAGATCGGCCTCTGCCAACGCTTCAACAGTTGGAAACGACTCGATGAAGCGATTAAAATAAGGAATAACGGTATC
>CACECR010000047.1 GCA_902558105.1 uncultured Candidatus Marinamargulisbacteria bacterium
GTTAAGGCCTGAAGCCCATCTTGTATGTCTAAGGTCTCATAGCTGAGTTCTGAGCAAAGTAACGGTAATATTTTCTTAATCGAATACCGTCCAGCTAACTGATGGCTATAAATATGACGCTCTTTAAATGGAATCATTAAGTCTCTGATATTAGCGTGTCGAGCCATTAACTCGTCGTGAAATTCTGGATAGGCCATCGCAAGGTCTTCGATTACTTTTTTTTCAAAATCTTCGTTATATACTAAAATACAGGCATTTTTTGGTATTATCTTGATCATTTTTTGTATCAGCTCTAGTCGCGGATCGTCTGTTCCATTTCCAATGAATTCATGATGGCTGGGTACATCAAAAGGACTGTTCATAACATGACATGAAAACTGGAACGGAACTTGTTGCCTAGAGTAAGTATGATGCCATTTAGGGATGATGGGGCTAATGGTTTCAAAATCAAAGAAAGCCATGGGGTAGAATAAAGTTTTTAAGAAGTCTTTTAAGGGCTCTTGCTTCACAATGTGTTGTTTTGTTAGTTCGCAAGATATCTGTTCTTTTGCATAGTCGGGTAGGTCCCGCGTTTCTAATTGTTCAAACGTAATGTGTCCTTTGAAAAATAGTTCGAATCGTTCATCAAAGGGCATTCCTGCTAAGGATAAACAGGAGTGTTCTGGAAGCTCGCTCCAACAATAGTCTTTAAAGTTACATGTGTGTGGCCGAATACAGTGAGGGCCAATGGTGTCTTCTGGGTATTGAAATTTGTTCACGGCATTAAGTTCTTTTTTTGTTCGAATAATGGACTCTTCTTCTGCTAATACAGCCTCAGTAATATCATGATTAACAAAATACTCGTCTAAATTTAAATAGTCTTGCCGGATATAATCGGGGTTAATGTGAATGAGTCGTGCTTTTGTAACGGGTAGCCCGGCTTGTTTTGCGATATGAAACTGCACACCAACGTCTTGGATATGTTCGTCTTTAAGAGACATACTCGATTTGACTTCAATCACTTCCCAACCGGTTTCTCCTTTATGTAGAATGTCGATCATGCACATCATGTCTGAGGACTGAATGGTGGCTTCATAGATGGTGTGCTCACCGTTTTTAACATAGTCGGCGGTAAGTTCGAATTTTTTTGCATAGGGTTGTGTGTTAAAGGGTATGCCTTTTCCATTTGGGTAGAGTTTTTGAGCGAGTTCACCAACGGCATGCCCGTCATCAAATAGCTTTTGTGTATTGGCATCAATGGGTGTTGCTTTATCACGGTCAAATTTTTGAAGCCATAATGCTTTTTTGCATTGAATTCCCTTCATGTAGTTAGTCTTGGATAATTTAAACATTGGATTCTTTCTCTATATTTAGTAAAAACTCTTTTGAAAACTCTACGCCTTTTTCAAATTGTGTCAGACAGAATCGTTCGTTTGGTGCGTGGATATTGTCGTCTTGAAAGTTTAGTCCGACTAAGATGCTGTTCAGTCCTAATTCTTTTTGAAAGGTTTCTACAACCGGAATTGATCCTCCTTCTCCATGAAGAACGGGGGCTTTTTTAAAGACTGTGTTTAAGGCTTTTTTGGCGGTGGCTATCCCAAATGCGTTTTCGCTTATTGAAACGGGTTCAGCGGAGTGGTGGTGGTTTATGGTAATCTCACAGTGTGCCGGACAATTGTCGAGTAGGAATTGAGTGACTTGTTCTTTTACATGCTCTGATTTTTGATTGGCTACTAATCGTATACTAAATGCCGCACTACATTCTTTTGGAATGACGGTTTTGGATCCTTCTCCGTTAAATCCGCCCTCGATGCCATGAATATCTAAGGATGGCCGGTACCAAAGTCGTTCATAAGGATGATTTGTTTCTTCGCCATAGGTACTTTTTAGCCCAAGTGTTTTGCAATAGTTTTCTTTACTATATGGGAGTTCATTTAGTGTGTTCTTTTTATCATTGGATAGACTTTCGACGTCGTCATAAAGTCCGGGTATTTGAATGATGCCAGCTTCATTTTTTAGTTTTGATAGGAGTTGTGCGCAGTCGATAATGGCATTCGGAGCAAGTCCTCCATGTTGTCCGGAGTGGGCATCGGTTTCGGCACTTTTAATGGTAAATTTTACATAGACAAGTCCACGTAAACTGGTGCATATGGACGGTTGCTCTTTAGCAAACATTGGAGTGTCTGAAATGAGGACCAGGTCGGCGTTTAATTTGTCCTGATGCTCCTTTATAAATGGGGCTAAATTTGGGCTTCCAATTTCTTCTTCGCCTTCAATAAGACCAATAATATTTACAGGAAGCTCAGCGTTCGATTTTATTAATTCGGCGATTGCTAATAAATGGCACATAAACTGGCCTTTGTTATCACTTGCTCCACGTGCATAAATGAAGTTGTTTTTTATGGTTGGAGAGAATGGGGGAGAGTTCCAAAGATCGACAGGATCTTCGGGTTGAACATCGTAATGTCCATAAATTAAAACTGTGGGTTTATTGGGGTTTTGTCCATGTTTAAAATATACAATTGGGTGACCGTTTGTTTTAATAATCTCACATTTTTCAAATTGATGTTCTTTGCAAAAACTTTGTAACCATTTTGCACAGTGTTCCAACTCCAGTTTATGCTTTGGAGAGCTACTAATACTTGGTATTTCAAGGCACTCGATTAGTGCGTTTAAATGATTTTTATTGGGGGACATACTTTTATTATCTTAAATTTACATAATAGACACAACTATTATTTTAGGTGCAACCGTTCCATTAAAAAATACGATTAATAGTCAGGGATGAAATAGGAGGTTTGTTATTATGTTACATAAATTACTGTCATTTAATTCTTTAGATGATATTGTCCAGTTTTATTGTTCAAATACTACAAAACAAATGAGTATTGTGACAGCTTCTAAATTGGCTGTTTTGGGTTATCCTAATCACTTTCAATTAACCAGTGATCTTGCGTCTGATTTTTTACATGCGTTAAAAGATAATAGCGATTGTTTTGCTAACTTAGATCTTGATGAACACATGCGTGGTGGGCCTAACGATCAAGATGTTATTATTATTGAGTCAAACTCAAAAACTGAGCCTGAACTTCATCATGAAGAAGGTGGCGTTTTAAATTTGGATGACTACCTGCTATACTCTTCTTCAATTCAACATCCAGCCGATAAATCCATGGATGTTATAGGATTAGATGAGACAGGTGTTGCTGCTGGCGATGTGCATAGACGTTCTAACCGAATGGCTTCTCTGAATGCACAGGCTTTTAATGCAAGTGATTTTTAATTATAATTAGATAATTTGTCATATTTACTATCGTTATGTACCATTAGTAAGTTAACGTTAGTAACTTTTTTAATTTATGGTTTATCGTTTTTTAATACTCTTTATTTTTATTGGATCGGTTCTTTTTTCTCAAGTTAATACCGAACGACTTCGTGGTGAAAAATTATCACCTGGATTTCATCATGATATTTCATTAAATACGGCTTTTTTTGGGGGTAATACCGAGTACAGTAATGAGAACCCTGTGTATTATGTTCAGTATGCACATGCTAGATTGTGTCGTTTAGCGCAGCAATTTGAGTCTCCATTAGGTGATATTAGCTTAAAGGACCTCCAGCTAGATTCGTATGAACGTAAGTTAGTGTTGCATTGTGCTCGATTAAAAGATTCGGTATTAACAGCGTCAACACAATTCGCACCCTATCAATTAGCACAGTATGCTACAAATTGCGCACGCTTGTTTCATAGTTTTTATGAGCATTGTCCGTTACTCAAAGCCGATGAAGCTATTCAGCGTAAACGTCGATTAATATTAGGTATTTGTAAACACCGATTAGCTACTGTTTTAGACTTAATGGGATTAACGGCTCCGTTAAAAATGTAGAGAGTAGTGGTAAATATCTCATATTAATTGCTATACTATTTAAAGGGACTTTGGAGAAAATTTATGATTGATAAACTAAAAGCTTTTTTTGACTCACTAGTCACTC
>CACECR010000048.1 GCA_902558105.1 uncultured Candidatus Marinamargulisbacteria bacterium
TTTACCAACCGTTTTTTTGATGTAGTCGCACAAAGTCATGGCCCTCATAGTAGTTATTTACCACCTGCCGAAAAAGAAAACTTTGATATTGGAATGACTGGCCGGTTAGAAGGAATAGGTGCCGTACTTAGAGAAGATGATGGTCATATTAAAATTGTTCGAATTATTCCTGGAAGTGCTAGTTGGCGACAAAAAGAATTAAAAGCAGAAGATATTATATTAAAAGTGGGTCAGGGGAACGAAGAACCCATCGACTTAGTAGAGATGCCTGTAAACGATGCCGTAAAATATATACGTGGAAAAAAAGGCACGGAAGTTAGACTCACCGTTAAAAAACCAGATGGTACCATTAAAGTTATCCCGATCATTAGAGATGTAGTGATTGTTGAAGAAACATTTGCAAAAGCCGCCATTATCAATGATAACGACGTTCGAATTGGATATACCTACTTACCTGGGTTTTACCGTGACTTCAAAAATAAACAAGAACGAAATGCTAGTAATGATATACATGCCATTCTTAAACAATTTAATGACAAAAAAATAGATGGAGTGATTTTAGATTTACGAAATAATGGAGGTGGAGCTTTAGAAGATGCCGTATTAACTTCCGGTCATTTTATCCAAACAGGACCTATTGTACATATTGTAGATAAAAACAAAAATAGCCGAGTACTGAGAGATTTAAACCCACAAATTGCATATGATGGACCACTAATTGTATTAGTAAATCAGTTTAGTGCCTCCGCTTCCGAAATCTTAGCGGCTGCACTACAAGACTATCAACGAGCCGTTATTATTGGAACCAGGAACAGCTTCGGTAAAGGAACCGTACAAGCCATAATTAATCTTGACAATTATTTACCACGAAAATACAGCGGGTTCAAACCTTTAGGGTCCATGAAAATGACCATACAAAAATTCTTTAGAATTAATGGAAACTCAACTCAAGTATATGGTGTAGTGCCCCACATCATTCTGCCATCTTCAATGGATCATTTAGAGGTTGGAGAAAAAACACTCGATTATAGTAAAGCATGGGACCCAGTAAAAAACTTAGCATTCAAACCTTGGCCTAACAAACCCAACACGATGAAGCTTAAACGTCAAAGTAAAAAACGCCTCAAAAACTCCAAATATTTTAACTTATTAAATGAATACAACACGTATCTTAAAAACAACAAAAATAAAGCGGAATTGCTGGACGCAACTACATTATGGAAAGAACAACAAAAAATTAAAACCATTACCAACGAACTTGAGGAAATCAGCAAAACACAAAGTAATAACCCACTATATACATATACAAGCATTCAACCGACACAAGATCAAACTGAACGTAAAGATGAATTTGAAAAAGATTTAAAGAAAGATCTAACGTTAAATGAAGTATTAAACATTATGAAGGACATGGTAAACGATTATGACACTCGACATCCAAAACGCCATAAAGTCTCGGCACTCTAAACGATCATTTTTAGATAAACAAATTGATCAAAAAACTATTGTAACAGTGTTAGAATGGGCCCAACATGCGGCCTCATCTAAAAATACACAACCCTGGGAAGTAGTGGTTGTTATGGGAGAAACAAGAAATAAACTTTCAAAGATACTATGTGAAAAATTAGACACCAAACAAACCGAAGATATGGACTATGAGTACATGATGGACCCAGTCCCAGATTATTTAATCGACAGAGCCAGAGATTGTGGCCATAAATTATTCGAGCTTAAAAAGATTGGACGACGTGATATCGAAGCACGACGCGCCCACAATAAAGAAAACTTCACCTTTTTTAATGCTCCAGTACAGCTTTTATTTTGCTTACCCGCCGAATCTGGTAGAGGAAACTTTTTGGATATGGGTCTTTTTATGCAAAATGTAATGCTGGGTCTGCTACATTTTGGCTTAGCCTCTTGCCCTCAAGTAAGTATCGCAATGTATCCAAATACTGTACGAGAAGTCTGTGGAATCCCTGATGATAAATGGATTGTAAGCGGGATGTCCGTAGGCTACCCCGATGAAGACGCACTTGTAAATACCTATGTTCCAACACGTGCCCCGTTATCGGAATGGACGACATTTTTAGACTAAGGCTTGAACAAACTCTGTCGGATTAGTTACACTAATATCATCAACTCAACACATCAAACTTTAAGGAGTTTATTATGACAACATCAACACGAATTGAAAAAGACACAATGGGTGACATGACCATCCCATCAGATGCCTATTACGGAGCACAATCGGCTCGTTCATTAATGAACTTTGCTATCGGTACCGAAACATTTCCTAGAGAATTTATTAAAGCCTTTGGAATCTTAAAAAAAGCCGCCGCTATTACTAACAATAAAGCCGGCGTCTTATCTGATGAGAAATGTAGCTTAATTTGCCAAGCTGCGGATGAAGTGATTGACGGTAAATTAGATGCCGACTTTCCGTTAAGTGTATGGCAAACCGGTAGCGGTACTCAAACCAATATGAACAGTAATGAAGTAATTGCGAACCGTGCCATTGAAATTGCAGGTGGTGTCATTGGAAGCAAGGACCCAATACATCCAAATGATGATGTAAATAAATCACAGTCGTCAAACGATACCTTTCCTACCGCAATGCATATTGCCGCTGTCATGGAAGTTGAGCGAATTTTAATTCCAGCCATTACTCAATTACGTGATACATTTGCTCAAAAAGCGAATGCCTTTGATGATGTCGTAAAAATTGGACGTACGCACTTAATGGATGCCACTCCAGTCACCATAGGACAAGAATTATCTGGCTATGCACAACAACTTACTAATGGGCTCGAACGAGTTGCACAAACATTACCGGCACTAAGAGAACTCGCACTAGGTGGTACGGCAGTTGGAACAGGCCTTAATACACCCCCAAACTACTCTGAAAATGTAGCAAAAGAAATTTCAGATATCGCAGGTACTCATTTTGTGACGGCGCCTAATAAATTTGAAGCCTTATCGGCACATGATGCCATGGTTCAATTCAGTGGAAGTTTAAAAACAATTGCAGCGGCATTATTTAAAATTGCAAATGATATTCGTTGGTCGGCTTCTGGACCTCGTTGTGGAATTGGTGAGCTTTTAATTCCTGAAAATGAACCAGGGTCCAGTATCATGCCAGGAAAAGTAAATCCAACCCAATGTGAAGCCTTAACCATGATTGCGACTCAAGTTATGGGTAATGATGCGACCATCGGATTTGCAGGTGCAAGTGGTAACTTCCAGCTAAATGTTTATAACCCTGTACTCGTTTACAATTTACTACAATCTATTCGCCTATTAGCCGATGGCTGCACCAGCTTCAACAATAACTGCGCAATTGGAATCGAACCCATCGCCGCTAATATTGATAAAAACTTATATGGGTCCTTAATGTTAGTAACCGCACTCAATACTCATATTGGCTACGACAATGCGGCCGCCATTGCTAAAAAAGCACATAAAGATGGAACAACGCTTAAAGAAGCGGCACTTGCATTAGAGCTACTGACCGAAGAGCAATTTGACGAATGGGTACAGCCTAAACAGATGATTTAGCTAAACTAAGTTTGTGAATAATTTAAACACTTTTAAAACATAACTGTTTACAACATACCTGATATTATTTGAAGATTCTAATTGCATAGAACCTGGAATAGTCAATTTGGGTAAGTTCCCATTATGCATTAATAGGAATGGGTAATTGAACTTACGACTATTTATATTGTAAATGTCCTGCGGAAAATTCAAGATAGACCA
>CACECR010000049.1 GCA_902558105.1 uncultured Candidatus Marinamargulisbacteria bacterium
AAGTTCGCGGTTAAAAGAAGAGTTGAGTAGTTTGGGATACATTATAATGGGGGAAGGAGTGACGGATTCTTCTCTTGAGTTAGATGATCCAAAAGCGTCTCTTCGGTCCTATATTTTATTTGCACACTTATATAAAAAAGCGTCTATTACTAATCCAGAAAATTCAGAATTATTAGAAAAATTGGACATTAAAAATGGCAATGTGATCACATGTCTATTAAAGCAAGATGAGAAGCCGAAAGTTAAGTTTCTTCGTACTGCTTGGAATAAACTTAAGAGTGGTAAAATTACACTAGAAAAAGCTATTTTGAAATTACGTAAAGATTTTTTCTTGAAATTAGACTATGGGGATATTTATTTGAAATATTGTCCGAATGATAGTTATGAAGCAGATATGAATCACCTACTGTCAATAAGTGATGAGGATGCTACATTATTATGTTCTGAAAGAGTTCACGAATGTGTCGATCAAGACACTATGGCCGCTTTTCATGCAATTACTCAAACATCAAGACAGTTTGAGATGCTTGAGCGAATTTCTTCTAAAGTAAAAGAAGGGCATAAAGTGGCTGTATTTACAGGGCAAAAGCATCAAGTGTTTTTAGTTAATGGGTTTGATAGTACAGTTGTGGAATCGTATGATTTAACATTAAAGCCTGTTTGTTTTGACGTCATGAATTACTTGAAATCAATGAAGCGTGCTCGCTAAATAACCCGTCGTCCATGCATTCTGAAAGTTAAATCCACCGGTAACGCCATCGATATTGAGTGCTTCTCCAACCACATAAAACCGTGGGCAGATGGTGCTTTCCATAGTTTTGCTTGAGATCTCGCTGCATTCAACACCGCCACACGTCACAAACTCATCTTTAAAAGGTGATTTGCCTGTCACATTAAAAGGCACTTGTTTCAAAAAATTACTCAAGTTTTGGATGCTTTTGGGAGCTAACTCCCCCCATGTTGCCAACTTAGGGATCGGCGATTTTTCGATTAAGTAGTTCCAAAACCGTTGAGGGATTTCTGGAAATAAAGAGCTTCCAATACACTGTTTTTTTGGAGATTGTTTAGCAAAGTGTGTCAGGCAACTTTCGGTTTGATTATGAGACATATCGGGGAGTAGGTCTACATTGATCGTAAGTGCATAGTTGGCCTGATGAAATGGTTCCGCTTGCCAAGCAGAGAGTTTAATAATCGAAGGGCCACTGAGTCCCCAATGTGTAACTAGGAGAGGCCCGCTTTGTAACTGCTTCTTCTTACCTTCCACCCAAGCCGATACATTGGGTACACTTAATCCCTTCAATTCATGTAACGAAGGGTCTTTAATTTTAACCGTAAATAAAGAGGGGATGGGCTTTACGATCGAATGTCCTAAGGACTCGGCTAGCTGATGCCCCTTTCGACTGCTACCAGTGGCTAAACAGACTCGCTTTGCGTAAAGTGTGTCTCCGGTGTCTGTTTGAAGAGAGAATGTGTCGGATTCTTTTTGGATACTAGTAATCCCAACCCCAGTTTGAATGATTATATTGTGAGTTTTGGCCTCATGAATCAGGCAGTCGATAATACTTTGTGAAGAGTCGGAAACCGGAAAGACTCGATTATCAGATTCGATTTTAAGTGGGACCCCACGAGACTCAAACCACTCCATCGTATCTTCGGTAAAAAAAGAGAAAAAAGGGCCTTTTAAAAACTTAGCACCTCGTGGATAGTATCTCAACAGCTCAGATCGATCAAAACATGCATGAGTAACATTGCAACGGCCGCCACCTGAAATTTTAACTTTACTTAATATCTCATCGCTTTTCTCAAGAATATGAATGGAGGCGTTTGGGTTATTATATGCATAATGAATAGCGGTAAAGAAGCCCGAAGCCCCACCACCTATTACGATTAAATCAGTCATAGCATGTAGTATAACGTAATTAGTGTGTCAGGAAAATAATAGAAAATGATGACAATAAGCGGTTTGTTTTTTTGTCTATAGAAGTATACCAGGGTGGGGCCAAGTGGCTCCACCCGAAGCGCTCAAGCTATTAGGCTAATGCTTGTTCAAAATCAGCAATAATATCATTAATATGTTCTAATCCAACGGAAACTCGAACCATATCAGGCTTTACACCAGCGGCCAGTTGTTCGGCTTCGCCCAGTTGTTGGTGTGTGGTTGAGGCTGGATGAATCACTAATGTTTTGGCATCACCAACATTAGCTAGATGACTAGCTAACTTGACAGAGTTGATAAACGACTTAGCCGACTCATATCCACCTTTGATACCAAAGGTAAAGACACATGGTGCCGCACTGTTTAAATATTTTTTACAGTTTTCGTGGTACTCATGATCTTCAAATCCTGTAAAGTTTACCCATTCAATCTTGTCATTTTGACGGCACCAGTCAGCTAGTTTTTTGCTATTTTCAACGTGTTGTTTCATACGTAATGGAAGCGTTTCAAACCCTTGTAAGATTTGAAACGAATTTTGAGGGCTGATAGCCATTCCCATGTTACGTAGTCCTTGAACTCTTGCTTTAATTGCAAATGCAACATTGCCTAATCCCGGAAAATCGCCAAAGACATCCCAATACTTTAATCCGTGATAACTGGCATCGGCTTCAGTGAACTCTGGAAATTTACCATTGCTCCAGTTAAACTTTCCGGAATCAATTACAACGCCACCAATGCTGGTACCATGTCCTCCAATCCATTTAGTTAATGAGTGGATTACAATGTCGGCACCATGTTGAATTGGGTAGCACAGACTCGGGCCAAAAGTATTATCAATCATAACCGGAATATTATGCTCGTGTGCTGTGTCTGAGATCGCTTGAATATCTATAACATCACCTTTTGGGTTTCCAATAGTTTCAATATACACACACTTGGTGTTGTCTTTGATGGCAGACTTTAGCTTTTCAGAGTTTAAATCATCAATAAAATCAACAGTAATACCTAGTTTAGGAAGCGTATATCTAAAAAAGGTATCGGTTCCTCCATATAAAGACGCTGACGCGACAATATGGTCTCCATGACTACATATTGTATGAATTGCCAGGAATACAGCGGCCATTCCACTTGCGGTGCATACAGCCATTGTTCCACCTTCCAAGGCAGCTGCACGTTGTTCAAGAACATCTGTGGTTGGATTCATGATTCGTGAATAGATGTTTCCAAACTCTTTAAGTGCAAATAAGTTTGCCGCATGATCAGTGTCTTTAAAAACATAGCTAGTCGTTTGGTAAATTGGTACGGCTCTAGATCCCGTATTTGGATCAATAGTTTGCCCAGCATGTAAGGCGAGTGTTTCTAATGAGGTAGTCATATATGTTCTCCGTA
>CACECR010000050.1 GCA_902558105.1 uncultured Candidatus Marinamargulisbacteria bacterium
GGCAAAGATATTTTACGATTCCATGCCGTCTATTGGCCTGCGATGTTACTGTCAGCCGGTTTGCCGTTACCCAAACAGTTAATTGTTCATGGGTGGTGGACGATTCAAGATAAAAAAATCTCGAAAAGTGAGCCCGCGACGAAGGTTGATCCTACACTATTTGTCGACGATTTAACCACAGACGGGATCCGATTCTTTTTATTAAACGGGCTGAATCTTGGAAACGATGGGAATTTATCGTTTGAAGAACTGATTCATGAAGTGAATATCCATTTAGTCAATAATATTGCAAATTGTTTAAACCGATTTTGTCATATGGTTCATCAGAATTTCGATGGACAGATTAGTATGGACGAGTATGCCGAACTCACGGATCCCGACCGAGCCGTCTTTACGGTTTTTGAACAAGCCAGTGCCAGTGTAGATGCTGAGATGGAAAAAGCGAACCCGGCGGGTGCAATCGATCCTATTCTAGGAGCGGCATCGGCCTTAAATACTTATATCGAAGAGATGGCGCCGTGGAGTTTAGCGAAAGACCCCGAACAACGTGCGCGTTTAGCCACCGTATTTGGGGTGATTGGTGCGGGCTTAACCTGGATTGCTCATAACGGCTCTCCATTTTTCCCGAAGCTTGCCGATCAAATAGCCACACAGTGTGGAGTGTCTGGGGCTATTACCTGGCAAACAACCTGTCAGTTACGTGCACTAAACATTAGTAAAGGCGAGGTGTTTTTAGAGCGTATTAAGCCGGCTCAAGCCGACGCACTCGTTCAAAAGTGGTCCAAAAAATAGTAGTGTTTCGATTATTCAATGGTATAATTAAGCTACATTAAAAAAGATTGGGAATGACAATGAATATGTATCGAACTGTCGTAATATTTGGGGCGAATGGTGCTATCGGGCAAGCATTTGTAGAACATTATTTGTCGAAAGAAGCGTGTGTCCGTTGTTTTGCCTGTGTTCGTAATGAAGACAGTCTCAACTTGCCTGAAAGTTGTCTGCAAAATCCTGCTCTAAAAGTAATTGAGTGGTCAACCGAGCACACAGAGTGGGTGCAAGAGATTCAAAATGATGTGTCGGCCTTAGGCTATGGAATTGATTGTTGTATTAATGCGGTAGGTGCATTAAGTAACGACGAGATTCAACCAGAAAAGCAGTTAGCCAGCTGCAGTATCGATAATTTACGTTGGTCAGTAAGCCAAAATGTCGAGCCGGCCTTGTGTATTTTAAAGGAAATCAGTCCGTTATTAAGTAAAGACCAGCTAAGTGTGATGGCCCATATTACGGCAAAGGTTGGCAGTATTACCGATAATGGATTGGGTGGATGGTATTCGTATCGTGGCTCAAAAGCGATGATGAATATGTTAATCAAAACGACGGCTATTGAACAATCAAGACGTAATAAACAGGCCGTAGTGATCGCATTACACCCTGGAACGGTGGATTCGGAGTTATCTAAGCCTTTTTCTAAAAACGTGAAGCCAGAAAAGTTGTTTACACCTCAGCAATCGGTGGCTTATTTAAGCGATATCTTAGACACTTTGGTGCCTGAAGATACAGGAACCTTTATTTCATGGTCTAAAGAGCGACTTCCATGGTAAAATATTGTTATAATTCGATGCAATTAAGTTTACTTTAATTCGATATTTATTTAGAAGATTAATTATTGAGGATTATACATGTTTGCACCTTCAGAGAAACTTCCAACAGGTTTACCATCTACACAATTAGTTAGAGGGGCTAAATTAGTTCCAAATCAAAACATTTTGAGAACTGTAGAAAACCCAGCTCCAACAACCCCAGTTTCGATTTCGCAGCCAACATGGTTAACCGATGTAAATGCGAAGAGTCGTGTAGAAGATAATGTAAAAGCTTTTTTAGACACATTAGATCCTAGTTTAAGGAAATTAATTCAAGAGGATATTAATACTTTGGGAGGTGTTTCAGAATTTTTATGTTTTCAGTCCAATGAATCGAGCTTCACTGAAGCCGATGTAGCGCAATCGGTAACAGTGGCTATACAAACCACTTCAGCCGCTCTAGAATTCGCCAAAGAAGTTAAAATAAACGCCATAAGCCCGAATGATTTTTCTGCGGTTAAATCAAGTTACAGAACCCATAGAGAGTCCGTGAGACCTAGAAAGTCCGTGAAACCGTTGGCCGAAAGCACAGAAAAACCAACTAAAGAAGCTCTAATTGACGCGATTTTAAATTCAAGTGCTGATACTCCTGAGCAGAAAGCACAGTTGCTTGAGCTTATATTTAATGATACATCATTTAACCCACCACTACCGAAATCTATACAGGCTGCTGCTAAAACCGCACGAACTCAGAAAATGTTACAAAATACATGTCACTTTAGAACTTTTTTAGGCTTGTTTTCACCTAATGAAACGGCTAAAGCTCGTGCTCAAGAGGCGAATGCTAAATTGGTAGCAGCTGATGATGCTGAAAAAGATAAAAAAGCGCATGCTAAAGCATTATTGAAGGCCATTCTTGATAATGATCTTAATGCTTATGCGATAGCTTTTCATAAGTTCAAAGCCAATATTCAATATGCTGATGTGGCTGAAGGACAACAATCCTCACCGAGTTCATCGATAGAACTTGCCAATAGAGCCTATCAGGTACTAATGGGAGCTGGAGAGACAGCTAATTTATTTGGAGAGATTGTAGAAACTAATTCTAATGATAGATCTCAAACGTTAAATGCCGTCATTCAATTGGCTGTCCCTGATCGTGATCAATCGTTAACAAATTTATTTAAAAAATCCGCAACTACAGGAAATGAACTGGTTAACAGTTATATATTAAACGACGGATCTAATCATGTGGTACTTTCAATTCCTAGAGTCTATATAACAGCAGCTGGTAGACAAAAAAATATGTACACTTTGGACATGAATTGGAACCCAATTCAAATTGATGGAGAACGCTTTAAACCTGTCGCGATTGGTGTTCATTATGGAGCGTCCTCTAATGGTGGGCATCATGAATGTTATACGCCAGGAACTCCAATTACGGATGCCATGAAAAGAGGCTTAGAGTACGTAGTGCTTGAAAAAGCGTCTTAAATCTTTTTTCAAATA
>CACECR010000051.1 GCA_902558105.1 uncultured Candidatus Marinamargulisbacteria bacterium
ATATTTGTTTTTAATATATTTTATCAAATATATTTATATTGTTAAAATAAATACAATAAAGCTATATTATTAATATTAATAATAATATTTTTTTCTTACTATTTTAAAAGCGATATCTTAATTTGATGTTATATAATAAATTAAAAAGCCCCTAACCGATCTTGATTAGGGGCTTTTTACAATAATTTTGATATACAATGAGACCCTAAACAGGTGAATCCTCAACTCCGGCGGTATGACCATGAATGTAGTCTGCTAATAATTTTATAAGGGCTAGTAACTGTTTATGCGTTTGAATAATAGATGCACCACCTGCCCAAGAGCGTTGGTCTCGTGCGTCTAAAATGTGAGGAATAGCAAACTTCACAAGACTGGCGAATTGCTTTTCTACCGTTTCAGATTTTAGGCTGACAAGCCCGCTTAAACGTCCTAATCGCTCTAATCGATCCATTAATGAGATAATACCACTTCGACCTACTCCGGCCGAACAATGGGAATAATGTGGAAGGTCTTTCATTTCATGAATAACCGTACGTAGTAAATTAGTGGGTGCTGGTTGACAATCCTGCCACTGATTCGTTTCGATTTGCTTTACAACAAAAGGCTTAGCACCTTCATAATTAGGTTTTACGAGTAAGTATCTTACAACATAATCAGATGATGCAGTCTTGCCATCTCCATAAAGGCTTTGTTTCGTCTCTTGATACAATGTCGTAACTTCATATTCAAAATCTGAATAATTAACTCTCGAGCGATCCAATTTAAGTTCTGATGTCCCCCCCCTAATTATGAGTGGGTCTAATGATCTTGCTGTTTCATTAGTATAATTATCGTAAATAATTTTAGTAAATCTATTATCCTGCACGTCAACTACATAGCCTTCAGCATCGGTTATTAAAGGATCATGGACTTCAGATGCTTTTATAAGTTCTTGTCTACCTTTTGCTGGAAAGAATCGGTTCCCTTTTTGTGAAGTTTTGATTCCTGTTGACGTCTCCCTCTGCGATACTTCATCAAAGTTCAACACCGAGCTCACTCCCACTACGGGTAAATCCTCTATGTATGCAGGTTCAACTCCGTCTGGTAATTTAAATTCACCTACTGGCAGTTCCAATGATTTAACGGTACTTCGGGACCTCTGCCTCAAACTATCTAACATTCCATAAAATGCAAACTGTCTATTAGGTCTTGGACATTCCCCATGAATCACATTAGATTCTTCCTCATATTGGGTGGCATGAAATGCGACGCCAAACACATTTGGAGCCGCAAGCCCGGGTATTAATTTAATATTTCCATACCGCCCACAGTTTAGAGTTGCAGCTTTTTCCCAAGCAAGTTTTCTATCTTGATCTTCCATACTATCAAACAATTGCTTAAAATATTCAGCCCCCTCTTTTTCTTGAATCAACTGTCTCAGATCCTGATGAAGCGATCTTTCCTCTCCCCTCGGAACTGCGATTTCATCATACAACGCTTCTTCAACAATTTTGGCCTCTTCAGACTCTATCACCTGAAAAGTTGCCATTTTATTTTCGCGCATAAGCAACGATTGCCAGTTGTCACGAGTGGGAATATTTCCATCAATTGTTAATATTAAAAACTCATCGGCATTATCCGTTAGAATCAACCCAGTTCTTTCATCAAAACTAAAAGAATCTTGACTATAAGGAGTTAAATCTATCGAATTAACATAGACTTTTTCCTCTAGACTAGCAGGTGGACGTCTACGAAGTGTAGCATGAGCACCATCTACAGCAAAATCCAACCCATGACCGGTGTCTAATTTACAAGGATCTTCATACATTTCATTACCAAGTACGTCAAGATCATCGTCGATCATAACTCCTCTCTCTTTCCCAATATATGCCGGATTTTCAAGCATAAACCCAGCATCACCAGATCCATCAATATTTCTTGAATCTTCAACGCTACCATGAGCACGTCCAAGAACTTCTCTTTCTCTAGATCCCGACAAGCAAAATTTTCGAACCGCTTTAAAAATAACTGCTAATAGACAAACACCCCCTATAGCACCTCCTACAATAGGACCCACCATACTTGAGGAACCACCGCCTCCACCAATTGCAGGGTTTGTAGGAACGAAAGGACGGCCCGTTTCAAATAGTGTTGTGCTTGGTGTTGTGCTGGGTGTAAATGATGAAGATTGTGAGGTCACCTGTCCGGTAGTATCAAACTGTGTGGTCGATATAGTGGTTCCTCTAGGTGTGATTGTTGTGTTGGTAATTTGTTCAGGAGTCCCTGTTGTATGATTGAATAATGTTTCTGTACTTCTAAACTCTGTAGGGGTTCTTGTTGTATTTACTGTAGAAATAATCGTCGAAAAGATAGTCGGTGAGGCTGTTGGTGAGGCTGTTGGCGAGGCTGTTGGCGAGGCTGTTGGCGAGGCTGTTGGTGAGGCTGTTGGCGAGGCTGTTGCTTGAGTAGTTCCTGTCGTATGAGTTGTGCTTGTGATACTAGAGGTAGTTACCGTCGATGATGTGATTGTTGTTGCCGTAATTGTGGTTGTTGTACTGGAAGTGCTTGTTGTTGTGGTTGTATTAGGCGGAATTAAACAAGACGCATCTAATCCCAAATTAGCTACATCTAGTCCAGCGTTTCCTAACTGTT
>CACECR010000052.1 GCA_902558105.1 uncultured Candidatus Marinamargulisbacteria bacterium
AAAGAAATATATAAAAAAAATGGTCAAATCTACGAAGGATGTTTTGAAGATGGTAAGTGGCATGGCCAAGGAAAACTAATATACAAAGATGGGAGCGTTTACGAAGGAGAGTTTAGAGATTACGAATTATGGACGGGTGTATTGTATCATCCAATTGATCAAAACAGGTCCCAAAAAATAGAGAAGTATAAAGAAGGAAAGGTTGTTAAAGAGAATCTTGTGCACAAAGCTAGTGCTGTATGAACATTTATTTAGATTAAACAGCGGTTACCACAAATGCTTCATACTCGCGTAAGCACTCTGGGTTGCGAAGGGCGTCTTTATTGCTAACGGCTTCTCCACGCAGTAGTTTTTTAACCGACTTTTCTACTTTTTTACCACTCAGGGTATACGGAATATCGGAAACCACATGAATGTCTTTAGGAACCGCATAAGGATTTTGGGCCTTGATGCACTCTTGAATTTGTTTTTTATGTTGAAGGGTATACTCGGTTTCTGGTGTCAGTTTGATAAATAAAATAATGGTTTCATCGCACCTGTGTCGTGGAATAGTGGTCACAAGCGTATCCTCGATAAACGATAGCGGTTCGAGTGCATTATACAGTTCGGCAGTGCCAATACGAACACCACCGGCATTTAAGGTGGCATCGCTACGTCCTAGTACTTGAAACTGTTGATGGCCCGATTCATGAGCCGATTGAATTACGTAGTCTCCATGAAACCAGTAGTTCACTGGCCCATGATCTGGGTGTTCAAAGTAGGTTGTTTTAAAATTATCACGAGAGGGTGTGTCATTCAGTAAGCCAATGGGTTGAGCTGGAAAGGACTGTTTGCATATTAAATCACCAGATTCATCATATACCGACTCTTGGTCTTCATTGATGGCATCCACATCCATCCCTAATATGGGACCCATCGCGGCAGAGTCTAAGAAAACTCCGGGAGTAGGCCCAAAAAAGCAGCCGCATAAATCCGTACCACCACAGATACCTAGAGGCCGTAATGAATAGTCATTAAGAAAGGTGGCGGCGGTGTCTGGCGATAAGGCCGAACCGGTATAAAGTAAGGAATGTAATCGATCGGTATTGACGTGAAAACTATCTTTTCTAAAGAATCGGTCATGAGTGTATTGTAAGTAAGCCGCCGAGCATCCAAAAATACTCACATCTAACGAGTGTACTAGGTGCCATAACGGAAACTTAGAGTAGGTCGGGATATCATCATGACAGATAATATGGGCCCCTTGAGCTAGTCCAGATACCATCCAGTTCCACATCATCCAACCGGTAGATGTATAATAAAAAAGAGTATCATCAGCGGTTAAGTTAGCATGAAAGCGATGCTCCACGTCATGTTTAAGGATCATACCTCCCACACGGTGAATGATCGCTTTAGGTGCACCTGTTGTACCCGATGAATAGAGTATCCATAGAGGTGAGTTGAAAGGTACACGTTCGTAGTGTATTGGGCTCTCTTTTTTAGGATCAAATGAGAGTGTGTTGGAATAGATAATAGTGGTGTCTGGAAGTGACTGTTGAATAGCATCGATGCTTGATGAAATATCAGTAGTTTGTCCACGTTCGGAAAATGTTGAGTCGGCAATCAGTAGTTTTGGCTTAGCCTGAGTAAAACGTGAACTGATCGCATCGGAACCAAAGTTGGGGGCACAACAAGTCCAGGTGGCCCCAATAGAGGCACAGGCGAGTAATGAAATAATTGCCAGGGGATGATTTCCCATAATAGCGGCAATACAGTCTCCCGATTGAATACCGTGTGACTTAAACATCGAGGCCACTTGCGCAACCGCATTTTGAAGTTCTTTGTAAGTGAGTGTTGAGGGACAATTGTTTAATGTTTTAGTATAGGTAATTGCTAGCGCATCTTGTTTATCTTGAGTTAAACAATATTCGGCGTAGTTTAGAGATACATTTGGAAACCACTGGGTTTCAGACATGGTCGTTTCATTGTCAATGGCAGGAGATATCTCTCCAGAATAAGGAATTTTAGAATGAGTTAAAACAGAGGTCCAAAATGATGCCGGATCTGAAATACTGAATCGATGAAGGTCGGTGTAGGAACTTAGAGAGAGTGAGTGTTCGATATTAAGCGACTGCATAAATTGATAGGCTAACGACTGACTCCAAGTATCTGAGCGTGACATATTGTATCTATTCCTTTAGGATTGAAACGTATTATTAATTGTAACAAATTATAGATGTATCGACTATCAGTTGCTATACTTAAATAGTTACTCAAAAAATCAATAAGGACGAGTTTAAAATGACTAGTACATACCAATCTTACATCCGTCAGTTACCACCGTCGGCGACGCTTATTATGAATGAGCAAGGCCAAAAATTTGTTAAAGAAGGAAAAACCATTTACCGTTTTGGGTTTGGACAATCTCCTTTCTATCCTCCTCAAACCATTATCAACTCGTTAAAAGATAATGCACATGTCCATGATTACTTACCAGTTAAAGGACTTCAAGAGTTACGTGAGGCCGTAAGTTCGTTCCACAAACAAGAACAAAATTTAGACTATAAAGCAGAAAATATATTAGTGGGACCTGGGTCCAAACAACTCATTTACTCCATTTTAGCTGCCTTCACAAAAGCAGATGTCTTA
>CACECR010000053.1 GCA_902558105.1 uncultured Candidatus Marinamargulisbacteria bacterium
CACTCTTCTCTACACATGAAAGCCTTTTAATAGACTTAAAAAATGCTAACTTTACCGTTATAGAACACAATGAAAAAACACTATACGTCCCATTTCCAACTCTAATCAACTTTTTAAAAACTATAAAATACACCGGAACTAAACCACAAGGGCCATCGTCACATTGGACTCCTAAACAGATCGTTAAATTAGAGTCTACATTTAAAGAATTATATGGTAGTATTTTTGCATCTTATGAGACCTTTTTTATTAAGGCGAAAAAAAATGACTAGACTCTTTATTACTGGAACCGATACCGATAGTGGCAAAACGATTGTTACTGGTTACCTTTATAAAGAGTTTTTAAAACAAAATCAATCGTGTATTACACACAAATGGTGCCAATGTGGAAACCTAGACCAAAGTGATATTGACACCCATGACCTTATTGCAAATATAAAAAATGAAAATGTTCTCAAAAATTTGAGATTGCCATATCAATTTAAAAACCCAGTATCACCCCACCTTGCAAATACAGACAAAGAAATCTCAAGATCTAAACTCACTGAAGCGTATGAAACGCTATCTAGGGATTATGACAATATCTTAATAGAAGGCGCTGGAGGTTTAATGGTTCCTTTAAGCCGAAGTCTTACGATACTTGATATACTATCCTCGGAAAAAATACCCACAGTACTTGTTGTTAATAATATTGTGGGATGCATTAATCATAGCTTGTTAAGCCTAAAAGCATTAAAAAGCGAAGGTGTTCCGGTACTCGGATTTATTATGAACAACACCTCTACTCAAACACATCCATTAGCACAAAAAGATAACGCACAAACAATTAGCGAACTAAGCAAGACTCCTTGTTTAGGTGAAATACCTTACATCACTGAGATCGGATCCGAAAAATCACCAGAACTCGACTTAGTCCTTAACACTATTGTAGACAGTATCATTAACCATAAGGATTTTCATGAATTGGTCCACTCGTAACTTAAAAGTAAATTGGCATCCCTATACACAAATGAAAGACTGTGAAAACGACCCGCCCGTCGTACTTGAAAAAGCAGTTGGCCTCAAATTAATAGATGAAAATCAACATTACTACTACGACACCGTATCTAGTTGGTGGTGCAACATACTTGGACATAGCCATCCAAAAATAACAGAAGCCATTCATAGACAATTGAAAGATTTCGGACATGTAATGTTTGGAGGATTCACTCACAAACCAGCCATTACATTATCCGAAAAATTAGTAGAGATAACACCCTCAAATTGTGAACGTATTTTTTATTCTGACAACGGCTCTACAGCGATAGAAGTCGCACTTAAAATGTCTATTCAATACTGGCAACATAAAGGAAAAGAAAATAAAAATAAGTTTATTAGTTTCGATGGAGCCTATCATGGGGATACCATTGGCGCGATGAGTGTCAGTGGAACAGATTTATTCCACTCAACATTTCATGCCGTATGTTTTGAAAACTTTAAAACCCCCACGGTTTCTATTACAGACCCAAACTACGACCAAAACGAAGCCAAAGCAATTGCCGCATTTAAAACACTACTAAAAACACATCACCATGAAATTGCAGGGTTTGTTTTCGAACCATTAGTAATGGGAGCCGGTGGAATGATCCACACAAAGCCAAGTTTTTTAAAGCAATTGGCCGCTCTTTGTAAGGAGTATAATATCCATACTATTGCCGATGAAATAGCCACCGGTTTTGGACGAACAGGCACGCTATTTGCCTGCGAACAGGCCTCCATCAACCCAGATTTTTTATGTCTTTCAAAAGCATTAACTAACGGAACCTTACCATTAGCGGTAACCTGTACCAGTTCAGAAATTTATAATGCGTTTTACGCCGATTACAATGAGCATAAAACCTTCTATCATGGTCATACGTTTACAGCGAATGCATTAGGTTGTGCCATCGCTAACGAAACACTTTCTATTTTAGAAACTGAGAACCTAGTCCAAAATAGTCGCCACATTGAATCCTACTTAAGAGAAAGTACCGATTCTCTACGTTCATTATCGTGTATTAGCAATTTACGATTTAAAGGAAGTACCTTAGCGTTTGAATTAAAAAACCCAGTCACGAACAAAGCCTTCACCTCGGAAAAACGAATTGGCTATCAATTATTTAAAATTGGTAAAAAACATCATGTAATTTTACGTCCGTTAGGAAATACTGGCTACCTGTATCTTCCAATCGTCTGCAGTAAGGAAGAAGTTCAACAAATCGTCTCGCACACCTACGAGAGTTTAGTTGAACTTGAACATGAATTAAAAAATCGCTAAGCCACTAATTATAAAGTATACTGAGAATTATGGGTGTTAAAGTACGATATAAAAAACCAGACTTTCTATCTAAAGCAAAGTTTAGTTTGTGGCAAGACTACCACAAATGGCAACGTGCCATTAATGAAAAACTACAACCCATGGGCCTAAATTACCTTCAAGCCATTCTCATTA
>CACECR010000054.1 GCA_902558105.1 uncultured Candidatus Marinamargulisbacteria bacterium
GTGAAATTACACTAAAAGCGGGTGTAGAAACTAAATTAACATTACAAAATACGGCTACTATGCCAGCAATGGTTCATAATGTAGTTATTGTAAAAGAGGGTGGTGATTCTGATGCCATCGCAAAAGCGGCGTTAAGTGCTGAAAACAATGCGGTTGTTAGTGATGATGTTGTGGCACAAACAGGCTATTTAAAGCCAGGTGAGCAAGAAACGATTACATTTACTATAGCAAATCCAGGTAAATACGAATTTATTTGTACTTATCCAGGGCACTATCCTGCAATGAAAGGTGTTATTATCGTCAAATAACTTAACATTGTTTTCAAATATTAAGTTTAATTCTGTAGACTCGGCCATCCCCAGCATGCGAAAGCTTGCATTAAGTGGATGGTCGTCCACATTTGATGCCAGTATTTATACTATATTGGAATGTAAAGCCGATAAGTTGCAGGAATATTTAAAAGTACAGTCTGTAAATGCTGATGTTCCAATCACAACAACACACATTGTTACCTTAGCGTTGGGAAAGGTTTTTGAGCGCTATCCCGTTTTAAACCGTGTGATTATTAGAAAAAAGTTTCGGCAAAGAGCCTCAGTAGATGCGTTTGTTATTGTAAATCTTCGAAAAAAAGAGTCGGTTGATTTATCAGGTGTCTCAATTGAATCGGCTAATAACTTATCTTGCCAGGATATTGCCAATACGATGTCAACAAAGGTAAAGACGTTACGTGAAGGAAAAGATCCAGGGATCGCAAAAGTTCATGGAGTATTGGATAAATTAAATTCAAGAGTGGCTTATTTTGTGCTAAAAACCTTAAATGTTTTATTGGGCTCATTAAATATGTCTTTGTCTGGACTTGGGTTGCCTAAACATAGATTTGGAAGCTTTATGGTGAGTAATTTAGGCTCTTTAGGAGTCGATGAAGCGTTCATTCCATTGTTTCCGCCGGCAAGATGTCCCTTAATTGCGGGTGTTCCTAAAGTAAAATCAATTGCCGTTGTAAAAAATGGTGAGGTTGTTGCTGAGCATCAACTTCGCTTGTGTTTAACGATGGACCATCGATATATCGATGGATTTGAAGGAGCTAAGGCACTTCGTTACTTAAAAAAAATTATTGAAAACCCATCGGCTCATTTATAGCGTATAGATAACGGCTTCACAACGTTGAATAATCAGTTTTTGGGTACTAATATCGTGAAAATACTCGTTAAGCTGCAATTGGTTTAGGTCTTGTGATTGAGAATCCATTTTATAAGACTTAATACGATCCAATGTTTTAGATAGTTGCTTACTCGTGTCCTTGAGTAGTGTTTTGTAATAAGGCATAAAGTCTGTATTAGCAGGCTCAATGTCTTCTTTGTTGAATCGATAGTGATTAATCCATAATGGGTTAATTACAGATTGTTTATCATCTAAGCTATCATTTTCATAGGGAGTACCAAATGAGTATAGCGGTTCGCTTACTCGAATCGCTGAATTTGAAACGAATGAATAATTATCTTGTTTAAAAGAAATATCTAGCAACTTAAATTCTGTTTCTGTATTAATCACAAAATAACTGTTGATTTGACTAATCCCAGCAAAGTTTTCAGATAAATTGATGATAAGATCGGGGTAATTGTCTTGATTGATGTCCTTTTGTTCAATGGAATGAATTAGGGACGTGTAGTCGGGGCTATCCGTATATTTTTGAAGAATTGTTTGAACAACTTCACCTTCTAAATTGAATAATGCTATTGAAATAGTAATAGACGACTTATCTGAATCCTCTATAACTTCATCAGCAATATAAAAAGTAACATCGTCATTAAAAAAATTGCCTTGAACGTAATGATTGGCCGTAATCACAGGTGTGGGTGTGTTGGACTTACTTAAGTCTTGACCCAATACAAGTCCAGTAAAAGTAAGAAAAAAAATCGGAAAAAATAAAAGTTGTTTAAGCATAAAAATATATAAAATCCTTCAACTTAAGTATATACTAAATATGTATCGATGTACCATAGTAGAGCGTGTTTTCTAAATTTAAGATTAAATCAAAATTTAAGCTTGGCTAAAGATTAGGAAAGGCAATAGATAAAGAGAAGGTCATGAGTGAGTCTCCAATTTCTGAAAAGAAAAAAGAAGAATTAAAGCAAAGGCTTGATAAATTATGCATTAATGAGCAAGACTTGGACGAATCATTTGAAATAGGCGGTGGAAAAGGTGGCCAGAAAGTTAATAAGTCGGCTACAAAGGTTAGGCTTAAGTACGCTAAATATAATCTTAATGTTGCGAGCCAGAAATCTCGATCGCGTGAAAATAATCGCTTTTTTGCGAGGCGAATATTATGTGAAAAGGTTGAAGA
>CACECR010000055.1 GCA_902558105.1 uncultured Candidatus Marinamargulisbacteria bacterium
TCGCCCTACTCTGACAGCTGTGTCTACTAAACATTTATAAGCCACTGAATTAATTGATTTTAACTTGGCTAAATCTGATAAAGTATGCGCAAGTAATTGTGGTCGGACATGTTTAGCTAAACACGCATCAATCATATCGGGTGAAACGTGATGCTCAAATTTTTGAGTATTAGCAAATATATGCTTGAGTCGCGGTTTATAAAACTCAATAATCTTAGATAAATTTTCTTTTACTTGAAAACGCTCGCCATAAGATTGATACGTAAGTTCCAGTAATTGATAAATATCTAGATCTTTAAACTCTCCAACACTAAGTAAGATTCTATTAATAGCAATCATAGACTTTCGAATCCCCCAAGGGTCTTTCGAACTGCTTGGAATATTACCATTTTCAAAACAGGCTACAATTAAATCTAAACGATCGGCAAGCGCTAAACACGCGCCAATTAAAGTCGTCGGTAATTGAGAAGTTTCAGATAATGGATAGTATTGCTCCGCTAAAGCACTCGCCAAATCTGGCGAGAACCCTTCATGTGTCGCATAATGATACCCCGCCTCACCTTGTAATGACGCAAACTCAAAAACCATTTGTGTGGTAAGGTCGGCTTTTGAATAGTGTCCAGCCTCTGCATACAACGATTGATCTTGAGATAAATGAGAGGCTAAGTGTGTCATCACAAATGATAGTCGCTCAGTTTTTTCGTAAATCGAGCCCAAACCATCTTGATAAAGCACAGCTTTTAAGCGATCTCGATGATAGGATAACGGTTGTTTTAAATCTTCATTCCAGAAAAACATTGCATCTTCTAATCGAGCCGAAAGTACTTTTTCGTTCCCCTTTAAAATAATACTAGCATTTTCGTCTGTAACATTATCAGCAATAACAATAAATTGGTTCGTAAGCTTCCCATCTTTAAATACCGGAAAATATTTCTGATGTTTTGCCATGCACTCGATAAGAACAGAGCTAGGTAAAGATAAGAAACGATCATCAAACTGCCCCATCATAGGAACCGGTTGTTCAACTAAATACTGCACCTCGTTAAGAAGTGGAATACTAATGGCTTCTCCACCATTATGTGTACTTACAAAATCTTCGATAATGCGACGACGTTGAGCTGTATCAACCATAACATTTGCCTGTTCTAAAGCGGATTCATAATCGGCCGGTGTTTGGATGGTTACTTGAGCACCATCACTAGACTCTGCCTGACTTAAAAAACGATGCCCATACGAGATATTCGACGAGGTCTCATCATACAATGAAACAGGAACAACCTCGTGATCTAATAAACACAAAATCCACTGCACCGTACGAACAAATGGGACGGTTTCAGCCCCCCAACGCATGGCGATAGGTAACTTAAGTGCTGAAAACGACTGCTGTATAATACTTGGAAGGACAGACTGTGCCGACTGAGGTTCAGGTGCTTTCTTTAAAATAGCACAACATAAGCGCCCTTTCGCATCTTCTTTAAATTCTAATGTAGCTAAATCGGCCCCATTTTTCTTGGCCCAACCAATGGCAGCAGGCGTCCACTCACCGTCAGGCGTTTGTGCGGCCACCTT
The DNA here is from genome assembly GCA_902558105.1 of uncultured Candidatus Marinamargulisbacteria bacterium. Classification (GTDB taxonomy): domain Bacteria; phylum Margulisbacteria; class Marinamargulisbacteria; order UBA817; family CACECR01; genus CACECR01. Next base: position 1,570 of record CACECR010000055.1, read on the forward strand.
AGGAGGTCCTAGCACAAGTTTATCCTCTTCTTGAAGTTGAGAGTCTAAAACACCATTCACTCGAACCGCTAACCGTCGGTAAGTAGCAAAGGCATTAACCGTAACATCGTCTGACAATAATTTAGATAGTTTCAAATTAGCTTGAATCGCTTGCGATAATTCAGAGCATAATGAATCGATAAATCGTGCCGGAATCTCTTCACAGCCAAGCTCAAAGAGTAAGGTCTTCATGATAACTTCTCCAAGGTTAGATGCCCTTTAGAGACTAAATAATTCTCCGCACAACGCCGAGCCAGTGAGCGAATCCGTAAAATATACGCCATTCGTTCGGTAACGGAAATTGCCCCTCTTGCATCCAATACATTAAAAGTATGGGAGCATTTTAAACAAAAGTCATACGCCGAATAGACGCGCCCTTCATCTAGAAGCTCTTTGGCCTCTATTTCGTATAATTCAAATCGTTTAAATAATCGATCTACAGACGCATTTGTAAAGTTAAAATGACACTGATCGATTTCAAAGTCTTTATAAATATCACCATATAGAAGCTCTTTTCCATTATGGTTTTGCCATACAATATCAAATACCGACTGCTTATC
>CACECR010000056.1 GCA_902558105.1 uncultured Candidatus Marinamargulisbacteria bacterium
GTGGCGTCAGTTTTCGTTTTCGGCTGGAATCTGGCAAATAGTACGAGGAGCTAATAGAGTGGAGGGTTTCATCCCAGTTGATCGTACTAATGCGGCTTCAGACCCTGGCATCGCCGGTAGCTTAACCGAACGTACAAAACAGGCACACTCTGAACATGAGCCTTCACCCTTACAGGATAAGGCATCCAGCTTAAATCCAAATAAACTACCCTCTCCGGGCTTAACCTCCATCACATTGGGCTCGGCATCTGTCTCAAGAATGACTTTAAATCCAGACTCATCCGACACACCCTCTAGTAAATGGTCATAACTTTGAACAGAATCGGTACTTTCCTCAATAATTTGTGGAGAATCAATCGAAGACTCTGAGTTATTTAAAATCTTGACGATCTCAGCATCTGACATTTCTCTATTTTCTAGTAACGCATCGACAACTTGGCATTGTTTTTCTTTATTAATATATCTGGCTTTGAGTAATAAGTCTTCTATTCTAGACTCTCGATCTAAACGTTCTTCAATGGGTAAGTCCTTATATTTAGGGGTTAACGGAAGACCGTCTTTTAACGACTGTTCAATGCCTGCCATACTGGTACTATTTCCACTAGCCCAACCCACAGCATCTCCTATTTTATTCTCTGCTTTAACGGGAATGTAACCTTGAATATTGGTTCCAATGTGAGGAAGATCCACTGTTTCAGACTGAATTCTAACTGTTATATTCCCAGACTCTAAATCTTTTGCCATCACCGAGGTATTAAATAATAAATTAATTCCGTCAGAAGGTAATTGAAACTCATCTTCATCATTTGTTTCTAATGCAGCCCAATATGGTTGTAATGCTATAGGAAGGTCCTCTTTTGTTTTGGAAAATAATCTAAATTTTCCGATATTGGGATGGTCCTCACAAAACTCATGTAATTCATGACAATATGATTCTGGCCACCGAAGCTGATCAGCATTCCCTCGTGAAGTTAAATAAAGCCCACTATTAGGGTACTGATCTTTCCACCTCTGAAATAATCTAGAAGGAGTCTGACTTCTTGGATCTAATCCTAAATAAGCTTTAACCACATCATATGCCACTTCACCCATGCCTTCTATCATTATATTTTGAAAATTTCGCTCCTCTTTAAAATGGGGATGAAAATCTCTAAACTGATCCGTTTGAGCCTCTTCTCCAGCATAAGCTACATCTAAAAACTCTTTAGCTCTTAACAATTTAGGATCTGACTCAATAGGATCCTCCCCTCTACAATCCAGTATATAGTCGGCATTTTTAAGTAAAAACTCCCGCCCGGACTTTCTCAAACCGCCACAATACGTAACATCTTCTCGTTCCAAGCATGCTTTTAATCGATGTAGATAAGAATCATACATGGTTTGATGGTGCCCAGATATGTAAGACGCATTACCACCTCTATGAATTTCATCTGATTCTACCCAAATTATATTATAATGACGCTGCGATAGTTTTTCGATGGCCGATACGCCAGCCGCACCCGCACCATAAACAACGATGCTAGGTCTAAGATGTGAGTTTTCAGTGGGTACCATAATGGTAGGAGAGATACCAGACGCTGCGTTAATTCGACGTAGAGCCACAACCATATTTTCATGTTGTAACATGGAGGTTTCTAAACTTAATCTCTGATTAGGAGAGTCACTTGTGATTCCCAAATCTTTAGCGACACCCAGTTGAGTTTGGTACACAAAATTAAGCGCACTGTAACTGTCATAATTTGACGAGCCAATATTGACCACATTTTGATGAGAAGCCAATTCATTGGCATGTTGATAGTAATACAACCCAGATCCTGTTAATTGCGCTAGTCTTGTAATCCCCGCTCTCATAGAGAGTGTCATTAATTCGCTTCTGAGTTCATCTAATTGTGCGTTATACCCTTCCACCGTCTCATTTTCAACATGTGGAAAATATACAAACCCTGCACCAGCCGCCATAAGCGTATATGCATCTTGTGCATGCATTAACGAATGAGTCGAAACCACTAGATTCACTTTCTTGCTCGACTCAACAAGACCATCTTTATTATGTTTTGCTAATAGTTTTGAGACCTTATTCAGAATCAGCTCTCTAGGAAATACTGGAACTCGGCTTCCATCTATAAAATTTAAATGTAGAGTTCTTGC
>CACECR010000057.1 GCA_902558105.1 uncultured Candidatus Marinamargulisbacteria bacterium
TTATCTACTAAGCCTTCCAAACTAAACATCAGACCCCTCTCCTAAGTCGGATAGAAAATAGATATAATGTAACGATACACCTAAAGAAAGTGCCAAACTTGTTAGAAAAACAGTGGATTGGTACCATTCGACTTGTATCTTTAGTAAATTTAAAATTTCTGGATACCCATGATTAATTGCATATTCTAAAGGGGTAGTTCCATCGATACTTTTCGCATTTACGTTTGCTCCGGCTTCTGTTAATGCTTTCACCACTTCCTCATGACCTCTACCGGCCGCCCAATGTAATGCCGTATTTCCTTCATTATCTATAACATCTAAATTCACACCCGCATTGACTAATACTCTCACCACTTTCTCATGACCCTTTTCAGCCGCTCTATGTAATGCCGTATAACCTTTATTATCTCTGGCCTCTAAGTTTGCTTTGGCTTCAATTAAGGCATTCACCACTTTCTCATGACCATTTTCAGCCGCTGTAACTAATGCCGTATTGCCATCATCGTCTATATCCTCTAAGTTTGCTTTGGCTTTAATTAAGACTTCGGCTACTTTTTCATAACCCTGATGAGACGCAATGTTTAATGCGGTTAGACCAAATCTAGCTTCTTTGGCCTCAATGTTTGCTTTTGCTTCAATTAATTCCTTCAGCACTTGCTCATGACCTTTATCAGCCGCTACATGCAATGCCGTAAAACCATAATTCTCTGAGGCATCAATGTTTACTCCTGCTTCTGCTAATACTTTCACCACTTCCTCATGACCTTTTTCAGCTGTCTTATGCAATGGTGTTATACCATATTCACTATCCCTGGTATCTAAATCAGCTCCGGCATCTGCTAATGCTTTCACAACTTCCTTATGACCCTTTTCAGCCGCTATATGTAGTGCGGTAAAACCCTCATTATCAATGGCCTCTAAATTTGCTCCGGCTTCACATAATACTTTCACTACTTCCTCATGACCAAGTAATGCCGCTGTATGTAATGCCGTAGAACCTTCACTATTTATGGCCTCTAAGTTTGCTCCGACTTCATATAATGCTTTCACTACATTTTCATGATCATAGACTACCGCCCAAACTAATGCTGTAAAACTTTCATTATCTCTAAACTCTAAATCTGCTCCGGCTTCACCTAATACTTTCACTATTTTTTCATAACCCTTTTCAGCCGCCATATGTAATGCCGTACAACCTTTATAATCTGTGGAATCTAAGTTTGCTTTTTCTTCAATTAAGATCTTCACTACTTGTTCATGACCAGTAGCTGCCGCTAGATGTAATGCCGTATAACCCACATTATCTCTGGCCTCTAAATCGGCACCTTCTTTAATTAAGACTCTCAGGACTTTTACATGACCCATTTGACTCGCGAACTGCAATGTCGTCCTAGAATCCTCACGATCTCTCGCCTCTAAGTTAGCCCCTGCTTTTAATAAGATGTCCACAATTTCAACATTATCCATACTAGCCGCTAGATGTAATGGTGTCCTATCTCCCTCAACCTCTCTATACTTAAATTCGCCACCTTTTCCAGTTAATACTTCCACTACTTTCACATGATTATTCACTACCGCCCAATGCAATGCCGTATAGCCTACATTATCTATAACATCTAAATTCACACCCGCATTCACTAATACTCTCACCACTTGCTCATACCCCTTAATAGCTGCTAACTGCAAGACTGTAAAGCCACTATCATCTAACTTGTTCGGATTTGACAAATTAACCACTACATCGTTGGCAGTTTTCAAGTCATTATTATTAATAGCCTCATTCAAAATCACAACTATCTGATAATTTTTTTGTTCTTGATATGCAGCAGCTACCATTGGAATCATCAACGGCAACACTATGGTCTTAAACTGTCTTGATATTGAGAGAAATGGCAGTGTAGATAGAAGACTTAACTTAATATTTGAATGGGGTGTGGTTGTAGAAGTAGGCGCGGAAACCTTTTGGCTAGCTTGAATTAATGAATGTTCTGGTTGCCCAAGATTGTCATTA